>NZ_CP102282.1:2732500-2856089 GCF_025150745.1 Eubacterium ventriosum | reverse complement strand
GTGTTCACCTCCAATCAGTTATTCGCCAAGAAAATCCCAGTCTACATCACGATCTGGCTGTGAATTTTCAGGTGTTGGAAAGGACGCCCTGATTTGGGGCTCCCTTTGCACCATACCTGCAGTCAGTCCGGAAAGAAAAAGCGGCAATGCCTGTTTCAGGCTGTTTTCCACTGCACCTACAATCTGTTTCACAAAAAGTTCTTCCCGTTCCCTTGTTTCCAGATAGGGATCAGACTGAGTGCGGTAGTAGCGGTCAAAATAATCTACCAGTGCAAGAGAGATTACCTGACTGTAAGATTTAAAATCCTGTCTGTTCATCGTCTGTAAATATTCCCAGGCTTTCCGCTGCTGCTCTTTGTCCAGATTAAATCGCAGGTTTGTGTTGCGAATATTGTTCTGCATGGTTTATCCCCTCCTTTTCAGGCTCATATAAGCCAGAGATTCGTAACCTTTAGCGGTGGCGCAGATGTCATCAATGATGGTGACTCGTGATTGGTCATAAGTTCCGAAGTTACGGATCAGGCATCCACCGCCGCCAACCACATACAGGTGCATCAGGTCAGGATTGTATTCATATTTGCGGAGTGTGGCAAAAAGTTCTGCCACATACTGTCTGGCAATGGACGTAATACAATCCAGATATGGTGCTGAAATGTCAGCTGTTCCAAACCGCAGAATCTGTTCTACTGTGGATTCTTCAATCTTCACTCCGAATTTGTCCAGAACAGCGTTCTTTACAGCAATCATGCATTGGTTTACACCAAGTTTTTCTGTCCAGCATCGGCTCTCCTGCGCTTTCTTATTGTTGATATACAGAATGTTCATGGTTCCGTTTCCGATATCTGCAAGGAGATTGGTTCCCTTGAAATCTCCAAGTTGGTTTACGATAGCCGGATACCCCTGTGGGTAAAGGCTGCATCCCACAAAGTGGAGATGATACTCTTTGCCGTTAAAAAGGTAACGGACTTCTGGATTCTGGAGCAGATAGGAACGAAAAGCTTCTCTTTGAGTTCTGATCCATGTCAGAGGAAGTCCGGCAGCCAGATGAACATCTGCTTCACGGATGGAAAAGACATTCAGTTCCCTTGCAATAGCCATTAGCGTCAGAAGATAATATTCTTCGTCCATAGCTTTATCCGGGATAAATTCTTTGTGTCCTTCGCCAATCCGGTAGTAAATGCCGTTATATTCCAGAATATTCCCAGTGAAGATTGGTTCGGTTTCATAGGCTTTGATGCCGGTTGGTGTGACGGTGTTTGCTGTTTTCATATTGCCGTAGCCATGATCTACAGCAATGATTTTTGTGTTTCTGAGTTCTCGCATAAAAAATACCTCCGTTTTCGTATTGATTGATTCAGCAGGTCGTACTGGTGTGGTACTGCTCTGCTGTGGGATAAGCATACGAAAATCGGAGGAAAAAGGCATTGAGGGGAAATTGAGCAGGAATTGAGAAAAAAGATATATTGTGCTTACGTTCTTCATGTACTCTTGTTGTGATTTCATTGTTTTTTATCGTATAATATGGATACTGGAGGTGGTTTGGATGAAATACAAGATTTTAGTTGTCGATGATGATAAAGAATTGGTGAAAATGCTTTGTCGTTATTTTAATATGAAACAATATGAAACCATTACGGCTACAGACGGAATGGAAGCATTAAATAAAATAAAAATGAAACCGGATATTATTTTGTTGGATATCAATATGCCACGAATGGATGGGATTGAAGTATGTCGTTTGATACGCAGTAAAGTGTTATGTCCAATTTTATTTCTGACAGCAAGAGTTGATGAAGATGATAAAATTAATGGGTTGCTTTCAGGTGGGGATGATTATATTACGAAACCATTTAGTCTTCGGGAGTTGGAAGCGAGGATTGTTACAAACATAAAGAGAGAAGAAAGGCATCAACAAAAAACGGAATACCGCTTCATGGATGAAATGCTGATTGATTATTCTGAAAAAATAGTAGCTATAGCTGGACACAGGATGGAGTTCACAAAAATTGAATATCAGATTATTGAATTCTTATCCATGCATCCAGGGCAGGTGTTTGATAAAGAACGTATATATGCACAAGTCTGTGGATATGATGCGGAAGGGGATAGTAGAACGATAACAGAATTAGTACGGCGTATAAGAAAAAAATAGCGGATTATTCAGAAAAAGAATACATAGAAACTGTATGGGGGATTGGATACCGATGGAAAAAATAAGAAACTTGTCACTGAAAAAAACAATTCTGTTTTATTTTGTGATCAGCTTGACGGCAGCATTTCTGTTATCTGGATTTACAGTTCATTTTGCAAGAAATATGCAGAATAAAATATGGGAAAAATATATTGATTATGCAGATTATACGGACGTGTTTCAGCAATATGGAAAGAAATACGAGATTGAGATATCAAGACCTAATCAATCGCAGATGAATCGTTTGGACTATCATCTTTCGGAAATGTGTGACTTTATGGAAACATATTCGGTATTGATTTTTTCAATTGTTGGGAGTGTTGCTGCGGTATTCTTTTTTTATAAAAACAAGTTAAAGACACCTCTACAGGAACTAAAAGATGCCTCACAAATGATTGCAGATAATGAACTGGATTTTCATGTGTCCTATGAAAATAAAGATGAGATGGGAACTTTGTGTAAAGAATTTGAAATGATGCGAAGTGCTTTAGCAGATAACAACAGAAAGATGTGGCGAATGATTGATGACGAGAAGGCTTTGCGGAATGCAATTGCACATGATATACGTTCTCCACTTTCCATATTGCGTGGGTATCAGGAAATGCTCTTAGAGTTTGTTTCTGCTGAGAGTATAAAAACAGAGGATGTTATTGATATCTTACAAACAGGCATGTATCAGATTGACCGTATAGAGCATTTTACGGAAAACATGAGAAAAATGTCCAATTTAGAACAGAGAGAACTGCAATGCTCAGAGATAGAATTATCGGAACTGGCAAAAAAGATTGAGGCAGAAGCTGTCATGCTGTCCAAGAAGGAAAGTAAATTATGTAAGGTAGAAAGAGCACAGGAACAAAACGTTGTGAAAGTGGATGAGGAACTTGTCATGGAAGTGACAGACAACTTACTGGAAAATGCGGTTCGATATGCGCAAAAAAGTATTGCTTTGCAGATAAAGAAAAAGGATGGTTTTCTTATAATTTCTGTTGAAGATGATGGAATAGGATTTGTGGATACTGAGGAAAAAGTAACAGAGCCATTTTATCATAAGAATCCACAAGATGATTTAAAGCATTTTGGTCTAGGCATGTATATTTCTCGTATTTTCTGTGAAAAGCATGGAGGAAATCTGAAAATATATAATGCCAGACAAGGCGGTGCCCATGTAGAAGCTCTTTTCAAAGTTGAATGAAAATACTTTATAAGGCTGAAATCACAAAAAAGTGGTTTTGGTCTTTTTTGTTGTGAATTTATTGAGAATTGATTTGTATGATGTTGTTAAAGAAATAAAGAAAGGAAGAGATGCAATGAAAACAATCATAAAAAGAAGTATACTTGATTATTTAAAGAACCCTGTTTTGTGGGTTGGTTTGATTATTATAGTCGCCAGTATGTATCAATGTCTGTCACCGTATTTGCAAATTCATTATATCAAACAGAATGAACAGGTCACACAAAATGATGTAGCATTGGAAGATGCCGATGTCATGGATGGGTACATTCCCACATCTGATGATAAAGAAAGAAGAAGGGAGTGGGAAGATACGATCAAAGAGACGTTAATGGACACCTCCCAAAATGGTTTTGGATTTAGCAGGCAGGAAGCGGATCATGTAATGAAAGAAATTCAGAATATGGATGTAAAGACTGCTTCTGAGTTTTTGGAATCCCAATATGGCTATTATAATGCGTTATATGCTTATGAAGACCTTGAAATTCATAAGGGGACAGCAGAAGAAATCAATCATTATATCGAACAGAAATTATCCGAACATTCTTTTTCATGGTACTTTGCAAAAAAATTTACGGATTTTGCAGGATTGCATATGGCCTTTTTTGCAACAGTCTTGCTATCATTTCTATTTATTCAGGATACACGAAAAAGTACCTATGAATTATTACATACAAAGCCTGTTACGGCAATCCAATATATATGTGGGAAAGTAATAAGCGGATTCATTAGTATGCTGGGAGTATTAGTGATTTTGAATATTATATTCTTTATGCTGTGTTTGAAAACGTCTTTAGAATCGGGCTTTCCAGTAACACCAATTGATTTTTGCGTGAATTCTCTGATCTATATTGTGCCGAATCTTTTGATGATATGTTGTGTCTATACAATTACAGCAGTAATATTTAAAAATCCGCTTCCGGCAGCACCAATCTTGTTTTTACACATTATATATTCAAATATGCTGACCATGAAGAATGATATTTATTATATGAGACCGTTCTCTATTATGGTGCGATTCCCTGGCAGATTTTTTGAAACACACGTAGCCCAAATGTCAAACATAAATCAGATTATGCTTGTAATTTCATCAGTTATATTAGTATGTATTTCTGTTACAATCTGGAAAAGGAGGAGGGTTCATTGAAAACGGAACTAAAAAACTGCCTGTCGTTATATAAGATTTTTTATTCATGCGCATTTATACTGATATTGTGTGCTATTCATCCGATTATATACTATGAAGAAATCGGTTCAGCGATTCAGTCTCCAATAGCATTTTTAACAATTATTTTTTGTAGTGACACATATTTGATGGAAGTAAAAAGTAAGCGTGCCGATGTATTTCATTTGTATGATCAAAAAAAGCAGTTAAAAGTAATATCACAGAGAGTGTGCGTTCAAATATTATATTTATTAATACTTTCCTGTGTTGGATATGTTTTGTTTTTCTGGCAAAAACCGGGCAGTGTAAACGAAGGCGTTTCGGGCACTCAGATATTCCTTTTATTTTTCATTGCAATGTTCGGAACCATCTGGCTTTGGAGTATATGCTCTGTGATTTTGTGTACATTGATTGGAAATATGTGGGCAGGTATAGGAGGTTTATTTGGAATTGTCATTGGTCTTATATCGAAAGCGGGCAGTTCATTTTTCGGGAATCTGGGATTGTTTTCTTTCAGCTCTTGTGAAGTTAATCAATTAATGTCCGAGAGTTGGATTTATGGAACGATTGTGTCTTTTATAGTGGGTCTGCTTTTATTTGCAGTATTACCAATGGCTTTAAAGAAAAGGGGATAGATTATGAGTATTAGAATAAATGATTTAACAGTTAGATTTAAAAATGGTGTAGTTGCAGTAAATAAGGCATCTCTTGAAATACCTAAGGGAATTTACGGACTTTTGGGAGAAAATGGTGCGGGAAAAACCACGCTGATGAGGGTTCTTACAACCGTTTTAAAACAAACGGAAGGAATGGTTTCGCTTGATGGAATTCTGTATAACGAGGGAAATTATGAGAAAATACAGAAAAAGATTGGTTATCTTCCACAGGAAATCGACTTATATCCGAATCTTACGGTGAAAGAATGCCTTGTATATATGGGAGGACTGTCAGGAGTATCCAGAAATGACCTCGAACAAAGAATTACCTATTATCTGGAAAAGACTTCTCTTACAGAGCATCAGAATAAAAAAATGCGGCAATTATCTGGTGGTATGAAGAGACGTGTCGGACTCATACAAGCACTTCTTAATAATCCGGATTTTTTGATTATTGATGAACCAACAACTGGGTTAGATCCGGAAGAAAGAATCAGGATTCGCAATCTTTTGGTTGATTTTTCAAAGGATAGAACTGTGCTGTTTTCCACTCATGTAGTAGAAGATTTAGCAGCAACCTGTACACAGCTTGCCATTATGAAAAAAGGAAGTTTTTTATATTCTGGAAGCGTGAGTGGGTTACTGGAAAATGCAAAGGGTTGTGTTTGGAATTGTACGGTACAAAATGCAGAAGAAGCCCGTTTGTTAGAAGCCAATTATTCTATATCATCTAAGCAGTATGTAGAAAATGGAATTCATATGAAAGTATTAAGCAAAGGAAAGCCAAATGAGAATTGTGTCCTAGATAATGATATCACTTTGGAAGATGCATATATTTATTTGACGAATAGTTGAATATAACGGCGGGCAACTTGCCCGCCGTAAAGTATGCTTATTTTGTTAAAAGAAGGGATAGATTTTTTCCAATGGAAAATCCAATCTGTGGATATAACTCCTGAATTTCCTGATATTTTGCTTCAATCAATTCTGGTTCATCAGCCCAAATTTTTTCATATATTTTAAAAGCTTTTTTAAAATGTATTTTAGCTTGTGAAAGATTGGCGGTCATCAGATAAATGGTTGCAAGGGTTTCCTGAACTTTGGCATAATCCAGACAGTCATCGGAATGGTATTCCTTGATGATGCCGGATAATTTTTGTAATTCGGAGATCCCTCTTTCAGGTTCCTGCTGTTCTGTCAGGAACATTGCATAATTGGCAATCTGAGGTATGCTGTCATTTATATGAAGCAGGTTAAATTGGTCAAGCAGTGAGATACTTTTTTCCATGTGTTCTCTTGCAAGATCGGGATGACCGTTCATGCGGTAAAGTCCTCCGAGATTGGCATGAAGGTTGGAAACAAGGCGAGCATTGTCTGCAGTGATATTTTCTATCTGGGCAAGAGCATCCTTTTCCAGTTTTATTGCTTTTTCAGGTTTGGTTTCAAGGGCTGCCTGAAAATCCAGCAATAATGCCTGGTCAGAGTCAGTGCCAATGTTTTTTGTCTTTAATAGACATTTCAGTTCCTGAATGATTCCATTCATACCTTTGTGGTAGTTATAGTTATCCATGTATGGAAATGCATTTTCCAGAAAAAGCAGATACTTTGGTATATCATCCTTTTCAATCAATTCTATGATATTTCCGATTGTTTGAAACAGTTTCTTGTAATAATCAACTTCAATCCCATGCATTAAACATATTTTCTGTAAAGAATCCAGTAATATGTGGCAACGAGTTACAGATGGTTTTGTCTCTGAAAGGGTGATTTCCTGAATCATCGGATGCAGAGAGATAGTGCGACGTTTTGTTGTCTGGACAAAACCAGTCTCAATTAAATCGTTGATCTCATTTAGTGTGGGCAGTTCCAGCCATTTGGCAAATATACGGGCGGAAATACCGGTGGAAGGAAGAAAGCACATATTACACATGGTATCCTGCTGTTCAAGAGATAAAGTGTATAAAGAAAATAGCGTATGGATATGACTGTAATAGGTGGCTTTGCTGCTTTGTCCATCTTTGATTATTTTAATTTTATCTTCGTTGTGGAAAGATGCTTTTTCCACCTGAAGTCTTGTTAATAACTGGTTTGGAGTTGAGATTCCATTTTCCAGAAGTTTTGCTGCCAGTTCCACGGCAAAAGTATGAGCGTGAACAGTTTCGATGATCTTTTCAACTGTTGCCCGGTACGTGTCTGCCTCTGAATAAAATACTGATGCCAGCTGGAAGAGAGCGTTCATATCCGATATTTCTTTTAATGGCAGAGTACAGTATTCATCCAGTTTGCTTCTGGTTGTAAACAAAATCTGGCAGCGATATTTTAATACTACTGACAGAAAGCTGTCTTGTGTAGCAGAGACATTAAAATTGTCTATGATCAACAGAGTATCAGATTTCAGAGAACGCAGAAAACGGTTATGTCTTTGAAACCGTTCCTGTTCACTGATTTCTGGTGGATCATCAATAAAATCCATGTCAGTAATATCCTGATGAAGATTGCCGGTATATTCTACATAAAGGATATTGGTGTAATGCCTCATGTACCGCTTTGCGTAGGCTTTGGCAAGTTCACTTTTTCCGATGCCGGCAATTCCGTAAAGAAAAACATGACGGTTTTCCTCAAGCATGGTATATAATTCTTCCAGTTCTTTATCTCTTCCGATAAAATGACGGCATGGTTTCGGAACCTCACTGTCCATAATATAATCCAGCACAATGGGGGATAAAGCTCCTCCGGCGAGCAGCTTCTGATTTTTGGTATTACGTTTGATGAATTGACGTTCCATGCCAAAAGAAATCAGTTTTGCAAGAAACAGCAGTCTTGAACTGGCTGGTTTATATAAGGGAGTCAGATTTTTCTTTTTCGCATCTGAGATGCTGTCATCCTGAATGAATAAAGTGTAAATATCTTCTATAGCCATATTACAGTCAGACATCAGTGGAAGAAGATTCTGGTGGATGGTATGGGCTAATTTTTCCTGGTTGGATGGCTTGGAATAGTAAGCGGATATTTTAGGACTGATTTTAGCCTGACCAGTCATCCAGCGGCAAACCAGACCGTTATCCATTGAAAAATCCTGATTTGCCGGATCATCCATAAAATCTTCAAATAATTCGTATAAAAAATCAGGCTGACTCATTTGATTACTTTCGCTGATATGATTTTTTAAGCAAGTGCTAATAGAAGAAAAATCGCATCGATTCAATAGAAATTCCCCTTTCGTAGTTAAAGATTAAGTATATCCATCATAACACGAACATATATTCGATTCAAGGAAATGCGGATATTTTTAAATTGATTGTGTCAATTTACAATCAATTTCTATTCAATGTGGTTTTCAGGCAGGTTCTGTAAAATAAGCTCAGATCAAACAATAACGGGGGGAGCTTATGCAACAGAATATTGAATTTGAGCGGTGTATTGATTTTCTGGTACGGATGATTGATAAGTACGGCGAAGAAGTCCTCCGGGAGTTGGAGGAAGAAAAACAGAATAAAGAAGAAAAAGAAGCGGCAGTTTCCTGATATACAAAATGTAAATCAGACTGTCGCTTTTTTGTGAAATTATTCGGTTGCGTTATCTTTTACTTCTGCAAGCATAATCTGCTCTAGTCGGTCAATATCTGGAAATACCACTTTTTTGCCTCTGGAATGAAGCTGACGAATTTTTTTCATATGTGTTGTTACTTCCCTGTGAATGGAATGCTTAACAGGAACCGGATTATTATTTCGAGTATGTATATGGTCAAGATAGTAATCTCTGATTGGAAACATATTCTGGAGAAGAAAAGCAGCTTCTTTTCCATCAAATTCACCTAAAACAATCGTTAGGCACTTTCCGTATTTAGCCACCTGTTTATCGTGTATTGCTTTAAACTTTTCTACACGAGAACTGAGTGGAACCATCCATAACAGAGAAGTTTTATTGTCACGCAGACAGTAAAAAGTAGGACGGTATGTACCCCCTTCTTTGTTCTGCATTAAGTTGGAATCCCGTACTTTTTCAAAGTATTCATCTTTAATATGGTAAACGTATCCTTCTTGATATATCATGTTTATCACCTATAAAATAAGCCCTGCCATGCGGCAGGGCCGAAATTTTCGAGCCGGACATTTATTAGACGCTTCCGGTGAGCGAACAATATTTTCGAGCCGATCACTTATAAGCCGCCAACGGTGGGCGAACAATATTTTCGATGACAGAAATCCTGTCTCTATCATTATTATATGTTTGGAACGAAAATATGTCAATAAAAAATGAAAAGAAGTATTGAAAATAGTTGGAACAAGTACTAAAATAAAGTTGGGACAATAAAACAGAGTTATACTGCGAGGAAAATTATGAAGAATAAAAAGATTAAATGCGATATATATACCAGAGTATCCACAACCATGCAGGTAGATGGCTACAGTCTGGATGCTCAAAAAGAAAAACTCAAGAGATATGCGGAATTTCAGAACATGGAAATCGTAAATGAGTATTCCGATGAAGGTAAGTCTGGAAAGAGCGTAGAGGGCAGACCGGAATTTCAGAGAATGTTAGATAATATTGAGAATGGAACAGATGAGGTACAGTTTGTACTGGTGTTCAAGCTTTCCAGATTTGGTCGTAATGCGGCAGATGTTTTAAACTCTTTGCAGAGGATGCAGGATTTTGGAGTGAATCTGATCTGTGTAGAAGATGGAATTGACAGCTCAAAAGATAGTGGAAAGCTGATGATTTCCGTTCTGTCTGCGGTGGCAGAGATTGAACGAGAGAATATTCTTGTTCAGACAATGGAAGGACGTAAGCAGAAAGCCAGGGAAGGAAAATGGAACGGCGGGTTTGCTCCTTATGGCTATGAGCTAGTAAATGGAGAATTGCAGATCGCAGAGGACGAAGCAGAGATTATTCGTCTGATTTATGATAAATTTATTCATACCAATATGGGAATCTCTGCGATTGCTGCATGGCTGAACCAGCATGGATATAAAAAGAAAAAGCGACAGAATAATACACTGGATGCATTTGCCTCTTCGTTTATAAAAGGCGTTCTGGATAATCCGGTATACTGTGGAAAGCTAGCTTATGGACGAAGGAAGAACGAGAAAGTATCTGGTACAAGAAATGAATACCGTATTGTAAAGCAGGAAAATTATATGCTGCATGATGGTATTCATGAAGGAATCATTTCAGAAACAGACTGGGAGCTGGCTCATCAAAAACGAGAAAAAACAGGTGTGAAATATGAAAAGACACATAGTCTCGATCATGAGCATATTTTATCTGGAATATTGAGATGCCCATTATGTGGAAGCGGTATGTATGGAAACGTGAACCGAAAGAAAAAGAAAGACGGAACCTTATATAAGGATTATTTCTATTATGCTTGCAAACATCGTCGCCTGGTAGATGGTCATAAATGTGGATATCGTAAACAATGGAGCGAAGAGAAGATTAACAATGCAGTAGAAGAAGTCATTCGGAAGCTGGTGAAGAATCCTAAATTTGAAGAAGCAATCCTGAATAAAATCGGCTCAAGAATAGATACAGAAGAAATAGAAAAAGAGATTGAAGGACTGGAAAAACAGCACAGACAGCTGACCGGGGCAAAAGCAAGACTTGGACAGCAGATGGACAGTCTGGATATTATGGATAAATTTTATGAGAAGAAATATCAGGATATGGAGACAAGGTTATACCGTTTGTATGATGAAATTGAAGGCGTGGAGAATAGTATAGAAGAAGTAAAGAACCGCCTGTTGAATATCCGGCAACAGAAAATATCAGAAGAAAACGTCTATCAATTTCTTTTATATTTTGATAAACTATATGATAAGTTCACCGATCTGGAGAAGAAAGAATTTCTTAACAGCTTTGTAGAACAGGTGGACATTTATGAGCAGGAGCAGCCAGATGGCAGATTCCTGAAGCACATAAAGTTCCGCTTCCCGGTGTATTTCGGAGACAGGGAAACACAGGAACTTTGTTGGGACAACGAAAGTACCGTTGAGACGGTATGTTTATTGTCCAAACTCCACGAAGCGAAGCATCATGTGAATGTGAGACTTGACATGGACGAGATGGATTTAACGGCGGCTGAGAGCAAGGCTACTTATGAGGAGATAAAGAAGAGGCAATTATTGGGGCACTGAAAGCATTTCAGATGATTTAAAATCACAAAAAGGAGTGAATTACATGATGTATAATCCACAACTTGATACATTTATCTGCGTTGTCGAAGCTGGAAGCTTTAGTAAAGCGGCAGAAGAATTATATATAAGTGCACCTGCGGTTATTAAACAGATAAATTCTTTGGAAAACAGCTTAGATTTGCAATTATTTGAACGAACACACAGAGGTCTTATTATTACGGAAGCTGGTAAATCGCTCTATCAGGATGCAAAATATCTGATTCAATATTCAAAAGAATCGTTGATACGGGCGCAGGAAGCAATGAATCATAATGAAGAAATCATTCGTGTTGGAATATCTCCGATGACGCCACCGGAAGTTTTTGTGGAACTTTGGCCTAAGATACAGAAAATATATCCGGAGATGAAGTTTAAATTGATTACATTTGAAAATACACCGGAGAATGCAAGAGAGATACTGGCTAATATGGGAAAGAATATTGATGTGATAGCTGGAATCTTTGATGAAACAATGCTTGAACTCAGAGGCTGTGATGGCACTGAGATTTCAAGAGAACCATTTTGTGTGGCGGTATCAATTCATCACAGGCTGGCAACAAAAGAAAAAATTACACTTGATGATCTGGCTGGAGAAAATCTTATGATCATGCAAAGAGGATGGAGTTATTATGGCGATATGCTAAGGGATGATATGATGAAAAATCATCCTGAAATCAATATTGTAGACTTTAATCTGTACAATGTAGAAGCATTTAACCGATGCGAAAACAATAATGAGGTATTACTGGCATTCAAGAGCTGGGAAAGTGTTCATCCACTGATCAGAATCATTCCAGTAGATTGGAATTATACTATGCCGTTTGGAATTCTTCATTCGAAAAAACCGTCCATTAAGGTTAAGCGGCTGATAAATGCTATTAACAAGGTAAAATAAAAATTGAATACATGCGAGTAGAAACCTAAAGGTTAATACTGAATAACAAAACGAGACTTCTAATGGAGTCTCGTTTTGTTATACTTTAGCTGAAGTGAAAATGGAGGATACTATATGCAGATAAAGACAATATGAATGCTTTAGATAAGAGGTAGGATATGAAAAATAAACGATTTACAGCAAAAATATTGATAGATATAGGAATGACGATATGTTTGCTTCTTCTTATGCCATATAGTCTGCTCAGCGAGACTGCACATGAGTGGATTGGTATGGCGATGCTTGTGCTTTTTATTTCACATTACATACTGAATCATAAATGGGTGATCTCTGTAAGGAAAGGAAAATATAATGCGTTCAGAGTGATACAGACAGTACTGGTTATCATCATGCTTATTCTTATAATGGGTTCCATGATAAGTGGAATATTATTGTCAAATCACATATTTAAATGGATAAAGATTTCCGGAACATATATGACAGCCAGACAGATACATATGTTTTGCGCATACTGGGGACTGGTGGTGATGTCATTACATCTCGGATTTCATTGGAATATAGCGGTAGCAATGGCAGGACGATTATGGGAACATCCATCCGTCATCAGAACATGGGCAGCAAGATCTGTCGCAACCACAATTGCAGGTTATGGTTTATATGCATTTTACAGGAGACAGATAGGAGATTATCTGATTATGAGGATGCATTTTGTATTTTATGATTATGAAAAGGGGATCTTTCCTTTTCTGCTGGATTATCTGGCAGTAATGATATTGATAGCATTTATTGGATATTATAGTGGAGTGTTTCTAAAGAAAACAGGTAAGAGAAAACGAAAAGGTTCATACTGAAAGAAGGTGGTGTATTTATGGAAAAGCGGAAATTAGTACTTACAATTATTGGAGTTGTTATTTTAGCAATGGTAATCATGGTATATATCTACTTTTCAAAACCTGGCAGGGATGAAAAGAAGAATCAACAAACAATAAACCAGGTACAGACCGTACAGCAGAAGACAAATGAGAAAAAAGAAAATACAGAAAAAAATACATCCGGAGATGAATTGGAAAATGTTACGCCGGGAAGCGAAGAATACCGGGGCTTCCTCCTGGATAATGTTCTTCATTCTCCAAATGAAGGGGACATTCATTACAATGTATATATTCCGGATGCATATGACGGGACAAAGAAATTATGGGATGGCTGTTCAATCAGTAAGAACCAGAATAAACCGAAAGGTTAAGACTGAAAAACTTATCGAAACTTCTCAAAGGAATCTATCAGTATTATAGTATGAATGTAAGATGAATGAAAGAAAACAAGGAGGATACGACAATGGAATATATTTCATTAAATAATGGTGTAAAAATGCCAATACTGGGATATGGCGTATATCAGGTAACAAAAGAGGAATGTGAAAGATGTGTGCTTGATGCTTTAAAAGTTGGATACCGGGCGATTGATACAGCACAGAGTTATTTTAATGAGGAAGAGGTTGGGAATGCAATCCAAAAGTCAGGCATTCCAAGAGAAGAAATCTTCCTTACAACAAAGGTGTGGGTTGAACATTATGGATATGAAGAAGCAAAGAAATCAGTTCTTGAATCCATGAAAAAGTTAAAGACAGATTATCTGGATCTGGTATTGCTTCACCAGCCATTTTCAGATGCTTACGGTGCTTACCATGCATTGGAAGATCTGTACGATGAGGGAAAAATCAGAGCAATCGGAATTTCCAACTTTTATGTAGACAGAATGGTTGATTTTGCATCCTTCAACCGCATTAAACCTATGGTAAATCAGGTGGAAACCCACATCTTCAATCAGCAGAAAGAGATGAAGGAATGGGCAGACAAATATGACATCCGGTTAGAAGCATGGGCACCATTCGGTGAGGGCAGAGGAGGCACCTTTGAGAATCCTGTCATCGCAGAGATTGCAGAAAAATATCAGAAGACTCCGGCACAGGTTATGCTTCGCTGGCATATTCAGAGAGGGGTAGTGGTTATTCCGAAATCAACACACATTGAGAGAATGGAAGAAAACTTTAATGTTTTTGATTTCACACTTTCTGATGAAGATATGAAGACTATTGCAGAACTGGACAAGAAGACAAGCTCCTTCTTCTCGCATCAGGATCCGAATATGGTGGAATGGTTCGTGAAAATGGTTGAGGAAAGAAAAAAGAATAATGACAGTTCAAAAGAAAAAAAGAACTGGTAAGCATAAGAGGAAAAATCAATGAAAGTATTACTTGTCAATGGCAGTCCACACAAAAATGGCTGTACTTATACAGCTCTTTGTGAAGTATCCAGTGCATTAAATGAAAATGGCATAAGTACAGATATTTTTTGGATTGGAAACAAGCCGATTTCAGGATGTATTGCCTGCAGAAAATGTCAGGAAAAAAATAAATGCATCCTGGATGATATCGTGAATGAATTTCTGGAAATAGCAGGGGATTATGACGGATTCGTATTTGGAACTCCGGTACACTGGGGTGGTGCAGGCGGTGCAATCACATCCTTTATGGACAGAGTCTTTTATGCCGATTTAAACGGTGGCGGCGACAGATTCCGCCTGAAACCTGCCGCTGTGGTAATTTCAGCAAGAAGAGCCGGAACAACGGCCACATGGGATCAGGTAAATAAATATTTTGGTCTGATGCAGATGCCGATTATCACATCGAGATATTGGAATATGGTACATGGGACGAATCTGGATGAAGTAAAACAGGATCTCGAAGGAATGCAGGTTATGCAGATCCTTGGAAACAATATGGCATATTTCATTAACTGTAAAAATGTTGCGACAAAAATGGGAATTGAAATGCCAAAGGCACCGGATTTTGTATTTACCAATTTCATCCGATAGAAATTAGCGTGACAAACATTTTATACGACAGGAGGTGACCTTAGAATGAAAACAAAGAAAATAGCAGCAGTACTCTTAACATGCATCGTGGCAATCGGTTTGATGGCAGGATGTGGAGCAAGCAATACCAACCAGTCTGCTTCTAATAATGACAGCCAGTCTACAAGTACAAACCAGTCTGGGAATGAAGAAGCGGATACAAATTCCGAAAACACTACAGATACAACAGAAAATACATCAACAGGAAATGGAAAAACATTGGTTGTATATTATTCAGCTTCAGGAAATACAAAAGATGTTGCTGAAAAGATAGCAAAAATTACAGAGGCAGATCTGTTTGAAGTAGAGCCTGTGGAGCCATATACAGATGATGACCTTGACTGGACAGATGATGACAGCCGGGTGTCAAGAGAACATGATGATGAGAGCTTAAGAGATGTGGAACTGGTATCTACAACAGTTGATAACTGGGATTCATATGATACGGTATACATTGGCTATCCTATCTGGTGGGGAATTGCAGCATGGCCAGTAGATAACTTTGTAAAAGAGAATGACTTTACAGGAAAAACAGTCATCCCATTCTGTACAGCAGCGACTTCGGGAATCGGTGACAGCGGTAATCTTCTGGAAGAGATGACAGGAACAGGTGACTGGAAAGAAGGGGAACGATTCCATGGCGGAGCGTCTGAATCAGATATCAGTTCATGGATAGACAGTCTTGGATTATAAAAGAATATAAAAATATTTGGAGGAATCGTAATAAGTAAGACATAACCTTTAGGTTTAAACTGCCTAACAAAGAGAGACTTCTGTCCGGAGTCTCTTTTTCTTATACTTACAGTAAAGTTTGAAATATAGAAAAGGAAGATAAAGATGGAGATAAGAATTTTAGGAAGAGACTTAGAAGTATCAGAAATCGGATTTGGATGTATGGGAATGAGTCATGCATATGGAACTGTTTCAACACAGAAAGAAGCAGAAGAATTGATTGAAAAAGCGATCGATGAAGGCTGCACATTTTTTGATACGGCAGAGATATACGGAACAACAGAAGACCCTCATCACAATGAAAAACTGCTTGGGGAAGTGTTAAGGCCATATAGAAACAAAATTGTCCTTGCATCAAAGTGTGGGATACATTTTGATGAAACTGCAACAACTGTAAATAAACCTTTGATTCCTGATGGACGACCGGAGACGATTAAAGCATCGATTGAGGGATCTTTAATGAGACTTAACACAGACCATCTTGATTTATATTATATTCATCGTATTGACATGACTGTACCGATTGAGGAGACGGCAGGAGCTATGAAGGAGTTAATGGAGCAGGGAAAAATCACACACTGGGGGTTATCAGAAGCCAGTGAAGAGATTATTCAACGTGCACATAAAGTATGCCCGGTTACAGCGATTCAGAACAGATATTCCATGATGTACAGGGATTATGAGAAATTATTCCCAGTGCTTGAAGAATTGAAAATAGGATTTGTTGCATTTTCGCCGCTTGCAAATGGATTACTGACAGCAGCATATCATTCCCATGGGGAATTTGAAAAGCCGGGAGATTATCGAAGCGCAATGCCACAGTTTACAGAAGAAGGATTAAAGGAAAATAATGAATTTATGTCCTGGATGAAAGTGATTGCAGAAGAAAAAAATGCCACGCCTGCACAGATTTCTCTTGCCTGGATGCTTGCAAAGAAACCATATATCGTACCAATTCCGGGAACAAGAAAAGTAAATAGACTGGAAGAAAATATGGAATCAGCAGATATAAAGCTGACTCAGGATGAAGTAAAATCTATTGATGAGATGCTTGACCACATGCCGATGTCGCAGGTGTTTGGAGGCTCAAAAATACAGAAGAAATAAAAGAGGTGAGCAATGAAAACAAGGAAAAAGATAACCATAGGGGTAATAGTGGCTTTCTTGACGGCAGTCATGAAGATGTGGTTGAACAGGGAAAAAGAGAGGTAGAGGCAGGCTTTATGCCTCAGATTAATCCATTATCTGTAAATCTTGCTGATTATGATGTGATTGCTATCGGAACTCCAACGTGGTGGTATACGATGGCACCTGCAGTGCTTACATTTTTGACAACAAATGATTTTACAGGAAAGACAGTGATTCCATTTATGACAAATGGCGGATGGCCGGGACATGTAATTAAAGATATGAAGGACAAGTGCAAAGGAGCTGCCTTTGCACATGAAATGCAGATTCAGTTTGATTCTATGGGTAAAGACCATCTGGAAACTTCGGAAGATGTGATTACAGAATGGATCGGGCAGATAAAGATGGAGATAAACAAATAACCATAAGGTTAAGACTGACAAACAAACAGGAACTTCTGAAAAATATGCAAACTGCTTATAATAAATGTATAAAAAAACAGTGCCAACGGTAGACGGGCAAAAATAAGAATAAGGAGAGATAAGACAATGAGAAAGAATTTTGGAGCAAAACCATTTTTATATCTACAGCCGGTTATGATTCTGGGAACATATGATGAAAATGGAAAGGCAAATGCAATGAACGCTGCATGGGGCGGAATTGTAGGTGCAAATGAGATTATTGTAGATTTGTCTGCCCATAAGACAACAGACAATATTATAAAAAATAAGGCTTTTACAGTAGGGGTGGCAGATCTTGAACATCTGGTTGCCTGCGATTATGTGGGAATTGTTTCTGCAAATAAAGAAGCAGATAAGATGAAAAAAGCAGGCTTTACTACAACGAAAGGTGAATTTGTAAATGCACCAATCATCAATGAACTTCCACTGACTCTTGAGTGTGAACTTGTAAAAGTCATTGATGGCAGCAAGTATCTTGCGGAAATTAAAAATGTAAGTGCAGATGAGAAATATCTCGGTGATGACGGAGAAATTGATCTTAGTAAGTTTACACCAATTACATATGATCCGGTACATCACGGATATTACAGACTTGGAGAACGTGTGGGAAATGCTTTTAAGGATGGAGCAAAGTTAAAATAAGGACAGGTGATTAAAGTGAAAAAAATTGTACAGACAGCAGGAAGAAACGCACTGAATGATTTTGCACCACAGTTTGCACATTTTAATGATGATGTTTTGTTTGGAGAAAATTGGAATAATCAGGATATTGATGTAAAGACAAGATGTATTATAACAGTCACAGCACTTATCGCTTCAGGAATGATTAATACATCTTTAGTACATCATTTTGAAAATGCAAAAGCTCATGGAGTGACTCAGAAAGAAATTGCAGCCGTGATTACCCATATAGCTTTTTATGCAGGGTGGCCAAAAGGATGGGCGGCATTCAATCTTGCAAAAGATGTCTGGAGTATAGACGAAGGTGATCTTTCATATGAAGATGAAGCAATGAGAGCTCATGCTAAAAAGATGATATTCCCGATTGGAGACCCAAATGATAAATTTGCACAATATTTTACAGGGAAAAGTTTTTTGGCTCCTGTGTCTACGTCACAGGTTGGAATTTTCAATGTGACTTTTGAACCTGGTTGCAGGAATAACTGGCATATTCATCATGCAAAAAGCGGAGGCGGACAGATTCTTATCTGCATTGCAGGACGTGGATACTATCAGGAAGAAGGAAAAGAAGCAGTAGAAATGAAACCTGGAGATTGTGTCAATATTCCGGCAGAAGTAAAACACTGGCATGGAGCAGCACCAGATGAATGGTTTTCACATCTGGCAATTGAAGTACCGGGAGAAAAAACATCATCCGAATGGTGTGAAACAGTAACGGATGAGATATATGGAAAACTGAAATAAGTACTTAAGTCCAATGTGAAATTTACTTTTTTATTTAACGGAAGAATATAGATAAGAACTAAGACTTGATAAAAACAAACCAATACTCTATATTTAGCAGTGGAGATTCTATACCCAAAAAAAGAAAACGTGAATGCGCAAATGAAGCTCAAACCCTTGTGGTTTGGGCTTTTTCTAATTTTTATAGAAACTTGAGAATAATAATTTTCAAAAAGTCAATTATCCATTTGTAATATTTTTTGAAGGAAAAAGTTTACAAAAGCATTTAGGCAATATTTACAAATTTTTTGAAAAAGGAATAGTTTCGCAAGAGTAACAGAGTGGCAATCGAGTAATATCGGTTGCTTTTTTGTTGCCCAATTTTAGAAATTGTCGATTGTCCCCGGAAGAATGATTTCTAAAAATTACAAATTTGAAAAGGACGGTAAGTACTATGGAAAAACTGACTTATACAAATATAAATGGATACCTTATTCCGAACCTCACTTATAAATCCGGTGAGCAGATGGAGCAGCTTGGCAAATATGGATTCTTACGCAGAGATTATCTGAAGAACCATAGGAATTCAACGTATCAGGTGATGCTTTTACAGGATACCATTGGAGAGCATCTTCTGGAAGTGGACAAGCTAGCCAGAGGGAGGAAAGAAGTCAATTTGATGTTGGACGGTATCCTGTAACGAGTGCTCTCAAAAGATTTCAGACTTCTGCTAATCTTTATACAATCTTAATTTCAAAACAAACTTACTTACGCCCATTTAATACAAATAAAGATAGAGTAAAGGCAATATAAAGAAGAAATTAAGATTATGGGGATATAGTTATGCAACAGACAAAAAGATCAAGACATCGACATATGACATCATTTCAAGTGATTAGTTTAGGGTTTTTATCCGTGATTCTCTTAGGCAGCCTGCTTTTGATGCTGCCGATTGCTACAAAAAGCGGTCAGTGTACCTCCTTTTTGGATGCTTTGTTTACCTCAACTTCTGCGGTTTGTGTGACGGGACTGGTTATTAATGATACGGCAACCTACTGGTCTTTATTTGGACAAGGAATTATTTTACTGCTGATTCAAATCGGAGGTATGGGAATTATTACGATTGCTATTGCGATTGCTGTTGTATCCGGACGCAAAATCGGGTTGATGCAGCGAAGTACCATGCAGGAGGCAATTTCAGCTCCAACGGTGGGCGGCATTGTACGGAGAACGCAATTTATTATCCGGACTACTATTCTTATCGAAATCATCGGTGCGGCTCTTTTAGCCCCTGTTTTTTGTAGGGACTTTGGGTTTTGGAAAGGAATATGGTATTCGCTGTTCCATTCTATTTCTGCTTTTTGCAATGCAGGATTTGATCTAATCGGTATAAGAACTCCTTTTTCCTCGTTGACCTCTTATTCTGTACAGCCGATTATAAATCTTGTAATTATGGCGCTGATTGTTGCAGGAGGTATTGGATTCCTTACATGGGAGGATATAAAGATTCATAAATGGCATTTCAAAAAATACCGGATGCAAAGCAAGGTGATTTTTATGGTAACAGGACTATTGATATTCTTACCGGCTCTTTACTTTTTTTGCTTTGAATTTTCAAATGTGCCTCTTACGGAAAGAGTATGGGTTTCCTTGTTTCAATCCGTTACGCCGAGAACTGCAGGATTTAATACGGCAGATTTGACTTTACTCAGTGAAGTTGGGCAAATGCTTATCATTATTCTGATGCTTATCGGTGGCTCTCCCGGTTCCACTGCAGGTGGTATGAAAACGACAACTCTTGCAGTTCTCGTTTCATCGGCATTATCTGTATTTAGGAAAAAGGAACACACCCATTTTTTCGGCAGACAAATTCCAGATGGCACTATCAGAAATGCAACTACAATTTTTTTGATGTATATCGTTTTATTTCTTGTGGGAGGAATGGTAATTAGCAGCACAGAAGATATTCCACTTATGACCGCTTTGTTTGAGACTGCGTCGGCAATCGGAACAGTAGGGTTATCGCTGGGAATAACTCCTGATCTGGGGCTTGTTTCCCATATAATCTTGATTTGCCTGATGTTTTTTGGCAGAGTGGGAGGATTGACCTTGATTTTTGCCACAATTTCTGAAAAAAAGTCTAACGGTTCAAAATATCCTCAGGAAAAAATTACAGTAGGTTAAGGAGAATAAAAAAATGAAATCAATATTACTTATCGGTCTGGGAAGATTCGGACGGCATATTGCTATGAAATTAGATGAATTACATCATCAGGTGATGGCGGTAGATAAAGAAGAGACTCGAGTTGATGCTGTACTTCCCTTTGTAACTAACGCTCAGATTGGGGATGCGACGAATGAGGATTTTTTAAGTTCGCTTGGTGTTGGAAATTTTGATGTTTGTATGGTGGCTATCGGAGATAACTTTCAGAATTCATTGGAAGTAACGTCCCTTTTGAAGGAACTCGGTGCAAGAATGGTGGTGTCTCGTGCCGCTCGTGATGTTCATGCAAAATTTCTTTTACGGAACGGCGCAGATGAAATTGTTTATCCCGAAAGGCAGCTTGCCGATTGGGTTGCGATCCGTTATAGTGCTGATCATATTTTCGATTACATAGAACTAGATGAAGAACATGCAATTTTTGAAATGTCTATACCGGGAGAATGGATAGGAAAAACAATCGGTCAGTTGGATATACGAAAAAAATATAACATTAATATTATGGCGCTGAAAACAAATGATATTATGAATTTGAAAATAAGTTCCGATACGCAGTTGTTAAAGGATAGTACCATGCTTGTTCTTGGGGAGACGAAACATATTCAAAAATGTTTTCATATTTAATTTTTGAAAGAAGTTGGTGATATGAAAGATTTTGTTTTACTTATAGTGGTATTGGCGGCATTTATTTATGGTTATTTTATTATGGAAAAGCTGGATAAATTTCTCGAGGAAAATCAATCCCAAAAACTTATTTCAGATTCTAAGCTCAGGATTGGATTTGAAACACCTGCAATCATAGATTCTATTGCAGATCTATTAGAACAATTTTCAAGTGAATACCCAGACTATGAGTTGAACCTGTTTTACGGTTCTGCAAGTGAAATAATAAATGGGCTAGGAAATAATAAACTTGATTTTGGCTTTATCATAGAAAGTCACAACGATATTTTGAAAGATGAGTATTGTTCCTTATCCCTTCAAATAAAGCAGAGTGTCATTACTCCAGACTCTATAGACATTGCGGTACATCCCATCAATACGATTGAGAAACCAGCGAGAGTGATATGGCAAAATGACATTAATTGTATGAAGGGGCTATTTGTCGAAAAATTGCGTGATTTTTCGGAGTGTTTTATGCTTTCGGCTACATGCCCGAATGGAAAAAAAGAATAAAAGGTGGTATAATCTTTATGCGATTTTAATTTCAGTGTTAAAATACTTTTCTGAAATTTACTTATTATTCTATATAACGTTTTTGTACAAGGAGATGACCGTATGGGTGAAAGCAGACACAATCCGAATCAGTTATTAAAGGCAATCCAAGCTGATGAAGAAAACCGTAATAAAGGACATTTGAAAATCTTTTTCGGATACGCAGCTGGTGTGGGTAAAACCTACGCCATGTTAGAAGCGGCTCATATGGAAAAACAGCAGGGAATTGACGTGGTAGCCGGTTATGTAGAACCCCACGCATGCCCCAAAACAGCAGCTCTTTTGAATGGCTTAGAAGTTCTTCCTACAAGGGAGGTTCTCTATAATGGTATGATACTGAACGAATTCGACATTGACATGGCACTGAAAAGAAAACCACAGCTTATCCTTGTAGATGAACTTGCGCATACGAATGCCGAAGGATGCCGTCATGCAAAACGGTATCAGGACATTAAGGAACTTTTGAATGCAGGGATCGATGTCTATACGACTGTCAATGTTCAGCATATTGAAAGCCTTTGTGATACAGTTGCATCCATTACGGAAATTGTTGTACAGGAACGCATCCCGGATTCTCTGTTTGATAATGCAGATCAGGTTGAATTAATAGATATTGAACCACAGGATTTGATCGACCGTTTGAATACAGGAAATGTATACAGACAGACACAGGCAAAACAGGCGGTAGAAAATTTTTTTACAATAGAAAATCTGACAGCTCTCCGGGAGATTGCACTGCGGCGATGTGCGGACCGGGTGAATATTCTCACAGAAAATGCCCGCATAAAAAATCATGGAGATTATCACACAGACGAACATATTCTTGTATGTCTATCTTCTTCTCCATCCAATACGAAAATTATCCGTACCGCCGCAAAAATGGCTTCTGCTTTTAAAGGGGAGTTTACGGCTCTGTTTGTAGAACCCCCAGATTTTTCGGAGATGAGCGAGGAAAATGTAAAACGCCTGCGTTCAAATATTCGTCTTGCTGAGCAACTTGGGGCAAAAATTGAAACAGTTTACGGAGAAGATGTTCCGTTTCAGATTGCGGAATTCACCCGTTTGTCCGGTGTGTCAAAGATTGTGATCGGACGTAGCTCTGCTACAAAACGGCATTTGCTCAGCAAACCGACCCTGACAGAAAAATTGATTGAATATGCCCCTAACCTGGAGGTGCATATTATTCCGGATACGGTTTCTAATGCGGCAGTGTATCAGTTAAGAGGGGGAAGGAAAAAGAACCATATCCTATTCTCTGTCACTGATACATTAAAATCTGCTGCAATTTTGATTTTATCCAGTTTAGTCGGAATGATCTTCCAGAAATTTGGATTTGACGAAGCAAATATCATTACTGTTTTTGTTTTAGGCGTTCTTGTCACCGCTGTCATCACGAAACATCAGATATACAGCCTAATTTCCTCGATTGTAAGTGTTTTGGTCTTTAATTTCCTGTTTACGGAACCTCAATTTACCTTGCAGGCGTATGATCAGGGTTATCCTGTTACTTTTATTATCATGTTTTTGGCGGCATTTTTAACCGGTTCTCTTGCTATACGGATTAAAAACCAGGCAAAACAGGCGGCACAATCTGCTTACCGTACCAAAGTGTTATTTGATACAAACCAGCTATTGCAACAGGCAAAAGATAAAAATGAAATTGTATCTGCAACTTCAAATCAGCTCATTAAACTCTTGGAAAAAGATATCGTTTTTTATTTAGCTGATGGAGAAGTGTTGGATACGCCGCATATTTTTTCTGTAACGGAGGAAAATTTGGAATCGTGTATTTCCGAAAATGAAAAGGCCGTTGCCGGCTGGGTATTGAAAAACAATAAACGTGCCGGAGCTACAACAGGAACGCTTTCCAATGCAAAATGCCTGTACCTTGCTGTTCGCAGCAACAGTATGGTATATGGAGTTGTTGGAATCGTGATGGGGGAAATACCTCTTGATCCATTTGAAAACAGTATTCTACTGTCCATTCTCGGAGAATGTGCTCTGGCTTTGGAAAATGAGAAAAATGCCCGTGAGAAACAGGAGGCGGCTATCCTTGCAAAAAATGAACAGTTGCGAGCGAACCTGTTGCGTGCTATTTCACATGATTTGAGGACACCGCTGACATCCATTTCCGGTAATGCCAGCAACCTTTTGTCCAATGGCGATTCCTTTGATAATGATACAAAAAAGCAGCTGTACATGTATATTTATGATGATTCCATGTGGCTGATTAACCTTGTAGAAAACCTGCTGGCTGTAACCCGAATTGAAGAAGGACGGTTAAATCTCCGTATAACGGAAGATTTGATGGATGACGTGATCACAGAAGCGTTACATCATATTAACCGAAAGAGTGAAGAACATCATATTTCCGTTGAAAGCAAAGAAGAATTTCTTCTTGCAAAAATGGATGCAAAGCTTATTGTTCAGGTAATCATCAATATTGTTGATAATGCTATCAAATATACACCTAAAAATTCTCATATTGTTATTCGGACAGAAAAGCAGGGAAAACAAGCAATCGTATCTATATCGGATGACGGAAACGGAATTGCTGACGAAATAAAGCCACGAATATTCGATATGTTTTACAGTGGTGCAAATCAAATCGCAGACAGCCGCCGAAGTTTAGGACTTGGATTATCTTTGTGCAAGTCCATTATTAACGCCCACGGCGGAGAACTTACTGTTTCAGATAATCTGCCGCACGGAACAGTATTTACATTTACATTACCGGCAGGGGAGGTCAAAGTATATGAATAAGTCACTAATATTAGTTGTAGAAGATGACACATCTGTCAGAAATTTAATTACAACAACCTTAAAAGCGCACGAATACCGATATCTGACGGCGCCCGATGGTCAATCGGCAATTTTAGAAGCATCTTCACACAATCCTGACATTGTTTTACTTGATTTAGGACTTCCTGATATGGATGGCGTTGAGATTATTAAAAAAATCCGTACTTGGTCAAACATGCCAATTATCGTAATCAGTGCTCGCAGTGAAGATACCGATAAAATTGATGCGTTGGATGCTGGTGCAGATGATTATTTAACAAAGCCATTTTCTGTTGAAGAACTGCTTGCCAGACTACGAGTCACGCAAAGAAGGTTATTGATGATGCAAAAAGTATCCCCTGCCGAAGCGGTTGTTTTTGTAAACGGAAAACTTCGTGTAGATTATGCTGCAGGTTGTGCTTATTTGAATGAAGAAGAGTTGCATTTAACACCTATTGAATATAAGTTGCTTTGCCTGTTGACAAGAAATATAGGAAAAGTTCTGACCCATACTTTCCTTACGCAAAGCATTTGGGGAAGTAGTTGGGATAATGATATTGCCTCCCTTCGTGTGTTTATGGCAACACTTCGTAAAAAAATCGAGAAAGAACCGAACTCTCCACAATATATCCAAACACACATTGGTGTTGGGTATCGGATGCTGAAAGTTGATTGAACTTCACAACACCATAGTTAAAATTGGAATATAAGCTGTAGATCTGTATAAGAGACCTGTACGCACGGTTCAATGGAAAGGTAGCTTATCCTATTTTTGAAGAAATTGGAATAGATTAGTGTTACAATAGAAAAAAACAAATTTTCGAAAGGCGAGCATTATGAAAACCAGACAGCAGGCAGTTGATTATGGACTAACTTTTAAAGATACATATATGGAAACTCCTTTCAGGGACACTAATTGGCAGCTTATTAGAGTGAAAGGTAGCAAGAAAGCATTTCTTTGGATTTATGAAAGGAACGGCTTTATTAATCTTAATGTGAAAGTTGATCCACAGTGGAGAGATTTTTGGAGAGAAACTTACAAGTCTGTAATTGCAGGATATCATCAGAATAAGGAACATTGGAATACTATTATTCTTGATGGAACTATATCTGATAAGGAAATCAAAAGAATGATAGCTGAAAGTTATGATATTATTACGGACAGCCCAACTAAGCGAATTTATGAAGCTGTGAAGAAGATTCCAAAGGGACATGTTGCCACTTATGGAAGAATTGCTGAAATGGCAGGTGAGCCTAAGATGGCAAGGGCTGTGGGCAATGCGCTACACAAGAATCCTGATCCGGAGCATATTCCATGTTTTCGCGTGGTTAATTCTAAGGGTGAACTTTCAGGAGCCTTTGCTTTTGGTGGTGAAAATGAGCAGGCAAGAAGACTTATGGCGGACGGAGTTGAAGTGGTTAACGGTAAAGTTGACTTAAAGAAGTATGGAATTTAAAAACCTGCATATACTGACTAAAAGCGTCAAAATCTTGAAGAAATGTCAAAAAACGGCTGTAATCCCTTTAAATAAAGGGATTCTCAAAATTAAAACTCAGAATCATAATTTATGTTCAATTTGAATCTATTCTTATTAAAAGTAATAATTCCTTCATCCTGCATTTTTCCCAGTTCTTTAGAAAGTGCGCTACGGTCAAGGTTAAGGTAGTCAGCCATTTGCTGGCGGTTAAATGGAATCTGAAATTCTGTGTTATTGTGTTTTATGGACTGGTTTGACAGGTAAGTCAAAACTCGTCCACGAACACTTTTTGACGAAGTGCAGAATATTCTTGTTGATAATGTTAAATTCTTTCTTGTGGAAAGCACCAAAAGATTATAAGTAAAGGTGTTGTACCATGAAGCACTGTTATTGATTGGCGCAAAAATCTGTCTCATATTAAGCATAAGTATTGTGGAATCTTTTGTGGCAACTGCGTCCACCATCATAGGCTCATTGCAAAGGGCGTAGCTTTCGGCGAAAATCTGTCCAACATCAATGTTACTTAGAATACTTTTGTTGTCCCACATATCTATCATTTCAATATTTATGCTACCTTCCAGCACAATTCCAATTTCGTGTACAATGTCCCCGGCTCTAAATATGAAAGAATTTTTCTTATATTTTTTCTCAGTCATACAATGTTTGTTTTTCATGTCTTCAATTTGTTCCAAAGTTAATCCTTTAAACAAGGGTATATTTAAAATAATCATAAAACTCCTTTTTGGTTGCCATAACCACCGAAAATATAAGAAAAGTATACTATAATCCTAAAATGTAAACAAGATTACAGAAATGACTTTAAATTAAAAACAAAATTAAAAGTCAAAATATGTAATTTTTTCAAAAAAAATGATTTAAGATAGAAATAATACTTTTTAAGAGAGGTTCAAAATGATTAGAAGAGTAATAAATATTGATGAAGAAAAATGTAACGGTTGTGGTATTTGCGTTAATGCCTGCCACGAAGGTGCAATAGGTCTTGTTGACGGAAAGGCTAAGCTTCTTAGAGATGATTATTGCGACGGTTTAGGTGATTGCCTTCCAACTTGCCCTACAGGGGCTATTACTTTCGTTGAAAGAGAAGCGGCTGCATATGATGAAGCAGCAGTTAAGGAAAATATGCGTAAGAAAGCGGAAGCAGAAAAGAGTCAGGTAAAAACTCCTGTTGCACATCAGGGATGTCCCGGACAGAGAATGATGCAACTTAACAGAAATAGGGAAGAAAAGGTTGAAACTAATGTTAAATTAACTTCTAAGCTTGCCCAGTGGCCTGTTCAGATTAAGCTTGTGCCAATTAACGCACCTTATTTTGATGGAGCTAACCTTTTAATAGCAGCAGATTGTACAGCTTATGCTTACGCTAATTTCCATCAGGAATTTATGAATGGAAAGATTACAATTGTAGGTTGTCCAAAGCTTGACGCAGTGGATTACAGCGAAAAGCTTACGGAGATAATTAGAAATAATGACATTAAAAGTGTAACAATAGTAAGAATGGAAGTGCCATGTTGTGGTGGACTTGAAAATGCCACAAAGACAGCATTGCAGAACAGTGGGAAGTTCATTCCATGGAATGTTGTTACAATATCAATTGACGGACAGATTCTATTATAAAAATTACTTCATAACAAAAATAGCGAAGGTACCATAACAATACTTTCGCTATTTTTTTATAATTATTAATTAGCTTCATCATTCAGCATTTTGTCTTTCATTTTTTCAAAAATAAAGTCAGCATAAACGTTATTAATTTCTTTGATTTTTCTACGGCTTATTGGAATGGTTGAATTGTCGCTTAATATGAAGCAGTTGTTTTCCTTATTGATAACTTCATAAAGATTAACAATTATTCCTTTGCAACAGCTTATTAAAAAAGAAAATGGTGAAATTAATTCTAAGAAGTTTCCGAAAGACATACGGAATGAAATATCGTTACGGGATTTGGTGTGAATAAAGATTTTGTGATTAATATATTCGCCATAAATAATATCGCGAAGGTATAGTTTTCGGTCATTAGGAAGAGTAATAAAAAGTGAGAGACGGGAATCAACCTTAATAAGTTTTTGTACCATAGTGTGAACCATATTTTGAGAAAAAGGTTTTACAAGGTAGAAAGATGCGTCAACGCAATAGCTTTCGCTGGCAAATTCATTACTTGTAGTGCAGAAAATTATTTTCACGGATGCGTCTGTCTTACGAATCTGTCTGGCAACATCAACACCGGTAAGCTGATCCATAAAAATATCAAGAAAAACTATATCGTACATACCTGGTTTCCATACAGAAAGGAATGTTTCACCAGTGCTGAAAAGTTGCTTAGTACAACTCGAATAAACAGTTCCATGCAATTCTTTATCAATCATAGTTGTAAGTTTCTTGATTTCGCCATAGTCATCATCAACGAAAGCCAGTCTCATAAATATCCCCTCCTAAAAACAGTAATTTTACTAATAAAATTATAGCACAGTTTATTAAAATTTAAAAATAAAAATACCGTTTAAGTTAAAATAGCACCGCTTGAGTTAATTTTATTGAAAAAAACATTGCTATGATGGATAATTCTTTTCGGGGGAAAGAGAAAGGTTTCAACGGGGGGAAGAAGCTTTTTTCCATCAGAGTAAAGCAGGTTTACAATTTGGTATTATAGGGTAATAATGCATATTAAAAATGTCCGGAATAACGGACAACATTTGATTTGATGGGGGGATACATTAAACAGTAAGTGGTATTTTTTAGCACGAAAAGTCGGAAATTAAGTAAATCTGTAATTAAAGAGAGTGTGACGGGTAAGGTGTCATTTGCAGAAGAAAATTTTGCAGGTGGCGCCTTTCTACTTTTATATTGTAGTTATATATACAGAATATTCTGGAAATCTTTGTATTGTTATGTAGAAAAAATATGATATAATGTACGCGTATGCAATACAGATGTCGGAAGGTGTAGAACACCGGGGCATTTTAAACATCAAAAGGACAAATTAAATAAAAGAGAGGTATGTACAATGAGCGCAAATGAATTAAAGCCTATTAAAGAAGGAAAAGTTCGCGAAATTTATGACAATGGCGACAGCTTAATTATGGTTGCAACAGACAGAATTAGTTGTTTTGACGTTATTTTAAATAACGAAGTTACTAAAAAAGGAACAGTATTAACTCAGATGTCCAAGTTTTGGTTTGATTTAACAGAAGATATTCTTCCAAACCATATGATTACAGTAGATGTAAATGAAATGCCTGAATTTTTCAGACAGCCAAAATTTGATGGAAACAGTATGATGTGCAAGAAGCTTGAAATGCTTCCAATTGAATGTATTGTTCGTGGATACATTACAGGTAGTGGTTGGGCAAGCTACAAAGAGAACGGTACAGTCTGCGGAATTAAGCTTCCAGAAGGCTTAAAGGAATCAGACAAGTTGCCAGAACCTATTTACACACCATCAACTAAGGCTGAAATCGGTGATCACGATGAAAATATTTCATATGAACAGAGTATTGAAGTTTTAGAAAAACAGTTCCCTGGAAAAGGCGAAGAATATGCTAAGAAGTTGAAAGACTGCACAATCGCTCTTTACAAGAAATGTGCTGATTACGCATTAGAGCGTGGAATCATTATTGCTGATACTAAGTTTGAATTTGGTTTAGACGAAAACGGAAACATTGTTATTGGTGATGAAATGCTTACACCTGACAGCTCACGTTTCTGGCCTGCAGATGGATATGAACCGGGACACGGTCAGCCATCATTTGACAAGCAGTTTGCACGTGACTGGTTAAAACAGAATGAAGGTCACAACTGGACATTACCTCAGGATATTGTAGATAAGACTATTGAAAAATATCTTCAGGCATATGAACTTTTAACAGGTGAAAAATTAAAATAAGTTAAATTTAAAAATTTATATAGATAATAGTGGTAACGGTGGTTGCCACTATTTCTTTGCGTAACGATAAATAATTAAGTTGGGAAAAAATAGCAATTCTGCAAATCAACAAATTGTGTCGTTATGCTTAGATTAGTAGAAAGAGGTTATTATGGATCAGACATTTATGAAAGAAAAAAACATATTGCCCCTTGTATTGTCTATGTCATTGCCAATGGTTATCTCAATGGCGGTAAATTCGCTGTATAACATTGTAGACAGCTATTTTGTGGCAAAACTAAGCGAAGAGGCAATGACAGCATTGGCACTGGTATATCCTATCCAAAATCTTGTAACATCAATAGGTGTAGGATTTGGCATCGGCGTAAACGCACTTATTTCTTTTTATTTAGGCGCTAAGGAAAAGAATAATGCACACAAAGCCACAACAATTGGAATGGGACTTAGTGTAATACACGGTATAGTACTTACAATATTGTGCCTTTTGGGGATGCCAGGTTTTCTTAGAATGTTTTCATCTAATGAGTATACAATAAGTTTGGCATTACAGTACTCTGATGTAGTATTTACATTCGCAATAGTATCAGTAATTGGAATTTCATTTGAAAAAGTATTTCAGGCAGTAGGGAGAATGAAAGTTTCAATGTTTAGTATGATATGTGGGTTTGTAACCAACATAGTACTTGATCCTTTAATGATATTTGGCATAGGTCCGTTTCCTACAATGGGAATAAGAGGGGCTGCAATTGCAACAGTACTTGGACAGTTCGTTTCACTGGCTGTATACATAATAATATATTTTGTAAGACCAATGCCTGTAAAAATAAAAATGTCATACATGGTACCTGATAAATTAATGATAAAAAGATTATATTCAGTAGGAATCCCAGCCACATTAAATATGGCATTACCTTCATTGCTAATTTCAGCATTAAACGGAATACTTGCTGAATTTTCAGAAAAATACGTACTTGTACTTGGTGTATATTACAAACTACAAACATTCATATACCTAAGTGCAAACGGAATAATACAGGGCATAAGACCGCTGGTTGGCTACAACTATGGAGCAGGAGAACACAAGCGCGTAGACAAAATATTCAAAACAGCAATGAAACTAACAGTATCAATAATGATACTTGGAACAATACTTGCCTGGGTAATACCATACCAGCTTATAGGATTATTTACAGCAAATCCTGAAACGATAAAAATAGGCGTAACAGCCCTAAGATACATAAGCTGTGGTTTTGCAGTATCAGCAGTCTCAGTAACATGCTCAGGAGCCTTAGAAGGACTAGGCAAAGGAATGCCATCACTATTCATATCACTATCAAGATATGTAGTAATCATAATACCTGCAGCCTATATCCTAAGCAGATTCATAGACGCAAACGGCGTATGGGCAGCCTTCGTAGTAGCTGAATTTGTAACAGCAATATACGCCTACATAACATATAAAAAGAACACAAAAATAGAAAGTAAATAACTCTAATATATAAATATATTAAAATAACACAAATACTATATATAAAGTAGAAAAACAACTACAATAAAAAAATCAAATCGTCTGTCGAAAACAAAAGGTTCCACCAAAATCTACCCCATTCGACAGACATAGTAATCACATTAAATAATTTGGTTATTGTAAAATTCGAGTCGTATCACAGCAAAAAAAGTTCACCAGCGAACAATAGGCAGAACTTCGCAATTTTGCGAGCATAGTGTAAGGCGCAAAACCTACTGTTTGAGCCGTAGGCGAGTTTAGGTTTTCGCCTTACCATAGGCGGCGGAGCAAAATAAGAAGGGCAACGTGTTCGCGTGAAAATTTTTTGATGTGATACGAGGAGTTTTTAGAAATTAGTAAAAGGAGAAAAATATGTCTGCACAAAAAAACAAACAAATGGATATGCTTAATGGTCCACTTCTCAAAAAAATACTATTTTTCGCCCTTCCACTTGCAGCCAGCAGCATTCTGCAGCAGTTATTCAACTCAGCAGATGTTGCCGTTGTTGGACGTTTTGCAGGCAGCAAGTCTTTGGCGGCAGTTGGTGGCAACACTCCGGTAATTAGTTTGTTAATAAACCTGTTTGTAGGTTTGTCAGTTGGTGCCAACGTAGTTATTGGAAACTATATCGGACAGGGCAAAAAAGAAAAAGTTAAAGAATCAGTACACACGGTTATGGCAATGGCTGTTATTTGTGGTGTATTTCTTTTAATTATTGGAACAGTTCTTGCAAGACCAATTCTTATGGCAATTAATACACCGGATGAAGTTTTACCATTGGCTATGCTTTATCTTAGAATATATTTTGTAGGCATGCCTTTTGTAATGGTATACAACTTTGGCGCAGCAGTGCTTAGAAGTATAGGCGATACCAAAAGACCGCTTTATGCCCTGATTGTGTCCGGCATTATAAATATATGCCTTAATTTAGTTCTTGTAATTGTTTTTAAATTAGATGTGGCAGGTGTTGCTATTGCAACTGTAATTGCAGATTGTGTCAGTGCAAGTCTTGTGACTTATTTTCTTATGACAGGGGATGAAATGGTAAGATTTAATCCTAAGAAAATGTCATTAAAGAAGGAACAGGTTATAAAAATTATAAAAATAGGTGCACCTGCAGGTTTACAGGGAGTAGTTTTCTCGGTATCAAATGTGTGCATTCAGTCAGCCATTAACGGCTTTGGTACAAAAGCAATTGCAGGTTCTTCAGCAGCATTAAATTATGAATACTTTACTTATTATGTTATTAATGCCTTTAACCAGACAACAGTTACTTTTACAAGCCAGAATTATGGGGCAAAAAAGCTTGAGCGATGCAAGAAGGCATTTAGACTATGTCTTGTGTGGGGAATGGCAATTACGGGAATAATGAGTCTTATTTTCGTATTGTTTAAGGAATTTTTCGCAGGAGTTTACACGGCAGATTCACAGGCAATTGATTATGCTGTTATCAGAATGGTTCACGTATTGTTGCTTGAACTTTTAACAGGAACTTACGAGATTTCAGGTGGAGCAATGAGAGGTATGGGATACTCACTGGTTCCGGCGTTGCTTACTGTAGTAGGTTGTTGTGGATTTAGAGTGGCATGGCTTTATACAGTATTTAAGATTTGTCCTACTTTTTCAATGCTTATGAATGTGTACCCGGCAACATGGGTTATAACAGGAGCACTTGTTATGGGAGCTTATTTAATTATAAGAAAAAGGGTTTCGGATAAATAATCTGTTAAAGAAATATTTTTACTGTTGACAGACTGTGGCTGCAAGAGTATTGTTTGTTATGCAACTTAATTTTTAGTGGGATAAATACACAAAAATATGAAAAGTATGTTTTAAAGAAATAGATTATTTGCTATAATTTCTATTATAATAAAATACTGTCAGATGATTAGACTGCAATGAAATATTTTATATACAATAAGTGTATAGACTGGAGAAGGAATGAAGATTATTATAGTAGGCTGTGGAAATGTAGGAATTACTCTTGCAGAACAGCTTAGCACAGAAGGACATAACATTACGGTTATTGATACAAGGGAACAGGTTGTTGAGAGTGTATATAACAGTTATGACATTTTAGGTGTTGTTGGAAATGGCACAAGTTTTAATATTCAGATGGAGGCAGGAGTTGAAGACGCAGATTTGCTAGTTGCGGTAACGGGTTCAGATGAACTTAATTTGTTATGTTGCCTGATTGCCAGGAAAGCCGGTGGCTGTCATACAATTGCCAGAGTAAGTAATCCAATATACAACAGGGAGATATCATTTATTAAAGAAGAACTGGGATTATCTATGATTATTAATCCACAGTTGGCGGCTGCAAGAGAGATGAGCCGTCTTTTAAAATTCCCATCAGCTTTGAAAGTTGATTCTTTTGCAAAAAGCCGAGTGGAATTAATTAATTACAGAATTGAAGAAGGAAATATTCTTTGTAACATTAAATTAAAGGATTTAAGTAGTAAGTTAAAAGTTGACGTACTTATTCCTATTGTTGAACGAGGCGACCAGGTTATTATTCCTGATGGTGAGTTTGAACTTAAGGCTAAGGACATTATATCCATTGTAGGTTCTCAGCCGAGAACTCTTGATTTGTTTAAGAAGATGAAGGTCCCAACATCAGCAGCCAGGAAGGTTTTAATTGTAGGTGGTGGAAGAACTTCTATTTATCTTGCAAAGCAATTAATTGAGATGGGAATAAAGGTTAAGATTATAGAAAAAAATCCTGAAAAATGTGAGGTCCTTACAGAAATGTTGCCTAAGGCAATGATTATATGCGGTGACGCAACTGATAAGGAACTACTTATGGAAGAAGGATTGATGGAGACGGAAGCATTTATTGCATCAACGGATTTTGATGAAGAAAATATTATGCTTGCCCTTTATGCTAAGAGTCTTACTAATGCAAAGCTTATCACAAAGGTACATAGAATTTCTTATGATGAGATTATTGACAGCCTTGATGTGGGAAGTATTATTTATCCTAAATATATTACGGCTGAATCAATTATTAAGTATGTAAGAGCTATGAAGAATTCTATTGGAAGTAACATAGAAACTTTATATAGACTTAATGACAACAGAGTTGAGGCTTTGGAATTATTAATAAAAGAAGATTCACCTATGGTTGGTAAGCCATTAAGTGAGTTAAGATTGAAACCTAATGTATTAATCGGTTGTATAACAAGAAGAGGTCAGGTTACTATTCCTAACGGTCAAAGTGTTATACACGTGGGAGATACTATTATTCTTATTACAACAACTACAGGCTTCCACCAGTTGGAAGATGCGTTAATGTAGGAGGAAATATGAATTATTCAATGATACGATACATTCTTGCATGGGTGTTTACTTTTGAGGGAATGTTTCTTATGCTTCCTGCAATTGTAGGTGGAATATATGGTGAAAAGCAGGGGCTTGTTTATCTGGCTATTGCAGCAGGATGCCTTCTTGTGGGGACTTTAAGCAGAATCAGAAAGATTAGAAGTAAGGTATTTTATTCAAAAGAAGGTTTTGTGGCAGTTTCTTTAAGCTGGATTATTATGAGTTTGGTAGGTGCATTGCCATTCTTTATTACAGGAGATATTCCTGCATACGAAGATGCACTTTTTGAAACAATATCAGGTTTTACAACAACAGGTTCAAGTATTTTGTCTAATGTGGAAGCTTTAACACATTGTTCATTGTTCTGGCGTTCATTTACACATTGGATTGGTGGTATGGGAGTTTTGGTATTTATTATGGCAGTTCTTCCATTATCAGGTGGCTCAATAATGCATCTTATGAGAGCGGAAAGTCCGGGCCCGGCAGTAGGAAAACTTGTTCCTAAAATAAGACATACAGCAATGATTTTATATGGAATATACATTGTGTTTACACTTGTTGAGATAATAGCTTTGTTAATAACAGGTATGTCTCCGTTTGAGGCAATGACATTAACTTTTGGTACAGTAGGTACGGGTGGTTTTGGCGTTTTGAATGACAGCATTGCTTCCTATAGTCTTGCATCTCAGATTGTAATTACCACTTTTATGATAATATGTTCAATTAATTTTAACGTTTATTACTTATTATTAATAAGAAAGACTAAAGAAGCTTTTATGAATCAGGAATTAAGATATTATCTTGGAATCGTATTTGGTTCAGCACTTCTTATAGCCATTAACATTAAAGGAAGTTTTGATAATTTCTTTATGGCATTTCACACAGCGTTGTTCCAGGTGGCGTCTGTTTCAAGTACGACAGGTTTTGCAACAACAGACTTTAACCTGTGGCCTGAATTTTCCAAAACCATATTAGTACTTCTTATGTTTGTAGGTGCATGTGCCGGAAGTACAGGTGGTGGTATTAAAGTTTCAAGATTAGTTGTATTTCTGAAAGCTATAAAAAGTGAGGTTATGTCAATTACTCACCCAAGAAGTGTACAGAAGGTTCAGACTGACGGTAGACCGTTATCGAATGATGCAGTAAGAAGAGTCTTATGTTATTTAGGTGCTTATGTTATAATAGTACTAGCTTCTATATTATTAATAAGTTTGGACGGAAAAGATATGACAACTAACCTTACAGCGGTTATGGCAACATTTAATAATATAGGCCCGGGTCTTAATTTGGTAGGACCTACTAGCAATTTTGGAGATTATAGTGTATTCTCTAAGATAGTACTAATGTTTGACATGCTGGTTGGACGACTTGAAATATTCCCATTGCTTATTTTGTTTGCACCGGGATTATGGACGGTTCCAAAGAGACGACTGGCAAAGAAAAAGAAGAATTTTGAATAGAAAGTAATTAACCGAAGAGGACGATAATGAATATTTACTATTTTAATATTACTGTTTTAAGAAACAGAAATGTTTTTGGAGAAGTTGTAAAAACTTTAGATGATGCACGCGCAGAAAAAATTAGCAGGTTAAGGGTTACGGCAGATAAGCTTAGAAGTGCCGGCGCAGGAATTTTGATTAATTTCATAAAAGAAAAGTACAATATTGCCGGAGATGTTAAGGTAGACAAGTTTGGAAAGCCTTACTTTGAAGATACGGATATTCATTTTAACATCTCTCATTCAGGTTGCTATGTAATTGCAGCAGTTTCTGATGAAGATATAGGAATAGATATTCAAAAGATAAAAAGCGACAAGCATAGAATTGCTGAAAAGAATTTTTTGCCAAGCGAATGCGCTTACATAAACGAAATTGAAGACGAAAAAATCAACCAGCAGAGATTTTGCGAGATTTGGACAATAAAGGAAGCATACTTAAAGAACATAGGCATAGGACTTAGAAAACCTCTTAACTCTTTCGAAATAGATTTTAGCGAGGACGCACCTCAGATAGTTGGAAAGAAAGAGTACAAGTTCGTGCAACTTAAGTTCGATGAAAAATACATCGTTACAGTATGTGCAGACCAAAGTGATGAAATATTTGATGTGGAAGAAGTACTGGTAGTTTAAGATAGTGAATAGGGAAGATAGAGAATTTTTTAATAAATTACGTGTCACATAACGGTTTTGTTCTACGACACGTAATTCCGCCCAAAACAATAAAAAAATAGGTTGCGTACTAACAAAAATGTTAGCGGGCAACCTATTTTTACTATATTACAAACTCTATTACTTGCTCCAACGTCCTGACGCACCGCAAGGAAGCACCAGTCCGTTTGATGAAACATTAACACCTATTTCATCAGCTTCAACATGTCCGCCGAACTTGCTTACAATAGCAGTGTTAATCATATAGTTTAATACTGCAGGCTGAAGCCCTGTGGTGTATGAGTTAATAAGGAAGAATAAAGGATCATCACTTAAAATCTTTGAACAAAGTTCAATGAAAGGAAATACACTTTCTTCAATCTTCCAAATTTCTCCTTTTGGTCCTCTTCCATATGAAGGAGGGTCCATAATAATGCCATCGTATTTATTGCCACGTCTTATTTCACGCTCAACGAATTTTACACAATCATCAACAAGCCATCTTACAGGTTTGTCAATAAGACCTGATGAAGTGGCGTTTTCTTTTGCCCAGGCAACAACACCCTTTGAAGCGTCAACATGAGTAACGTGGGCACCTGCGTTTAACGCAGCAAGAGTAGCACCGCCTGTGTAAGCAAAAAGATTTAAAACTTTAACAGGACGTCCGGCATTTCTGATTTTTTCAGAAAACCAGTCCCAATTAGTAGCCTGCTCAGGAAAAAGTCCTGTGTGTTTAAAGCTAAAAGGCTTAAGGTTAAATGTTAAATCCTTGTAATTAATGGTCCACTGTTCAGGCAAATTAAAAAACTGCCACTGTCCCCCACCCTTGTTACTTCTATGATAATGGCCATTAGGTTTGAACCATTTCTTGTCATGCTTTGGAGTATTCCAAATAACCTGTGGGTCTGGTCTTACAAGAAAATAATCACCCCAACGTTCAAGTTTTTCCCCGGAAGAAGTATCAAGTACTTCATAATCTTTCCAATTATCTGCTATCCACATAATTTAGTTCCTTCCTATATATAGTGTTCAAAACAAATTTTTTATTAAAGCTTGATAAATTAAAATTTAAGCTGTATATTATCAGAGGAGAAAAAGTATATATCAATATTGAATACACTTTTGTATACCTTCTTCAAAAATGATACAAGGTGTACAAAAAAAAGTCAAATAAATTGTATAAATAAATTTCAAAAAAGTACTTGCTTTTTATGAAATGATGGTGTATACTAACTCTTGCTGTGACATTGATAGCGTTGAAACGTGAGGTTGCTGCAGAACATTGCAGGTTTTCCGTGGAGCGAATGTCAAGTTAGGAAACTGGCGACAAGTCACTGTACAAAACATAAGTCCACCATAGGAGTGGAAACACCGAGTTAAGGTTGCAAGAGATTGCGACACGCCCGGATAGGTTGTACGGTCACCGCTTGTCGTGCTAAATAGTACGAAAAGGAGGCGGCTTTTTTTATGGCACAAGTAATGAGAATTACACTTAAAGCTTACGATCACAAATTAGTAGATCAGTCAGCTAAGAAAATTGTTGAAACTGCAAAGAACTCAGGATCAGAAGTTAGCGGTCCTGTACCTCTTCCAACAAAGAAGGAAGTTGTAACAATTCTTAGAGCTGTACACAAGTACAAAGACTCAAGAGAACAGTTTGAACAGAGGACTCATAAGAGACTTATCGATATTGTAACACCTACACAGAAGGCTGTAGATGCATTATCAAGATTAGAAATGCCAGCAGGTGTTTACATCGATATCAAGATGAAAAACAAATAATTCATCTAAAACAATTAAGTGAATTATCCTTGAAGGTTTTATATAAGTAAGGGCCAGATAACTGGTCGGGTTACGAAAACTGTTCCAGGATGATCGCGGAATGCGATCCGCTGTAGATTAACAGGAGGTAATTAAAATGAAGAAAGCTATATTAGCTAAAAAAGTTGGTATGACTCAGATATTCAACGAAGCTGGCGAATTAGTTCCAGTTACTGTTCTTCAGGCAGGACCATGTGTTGTTACTCAGGTAAAAACAATTGAAAACGATGGTTATGAAGCAGTACAGGTTGGTTTCGAAGATATCAGAGAAAAATTGGTCAACAAGCCAGTTAAAGGTATGTTTGACAAGGCTGGAGTTTCTTACAAGAGATATGTAAGAGAATTTAAACTCGAAGGCGAATATTCAGTAAAAGACGAAATCAAGGTTGATGTCTTTGAAGCAGGAGACAAGATTGATGCTACTGCAATTGCAAAGGGAAAAGGATTCCAGGGCGCAATTAAGAGACATGGACAGTCAAGAGGACCTATGGCTCATGGTTCTAAATACCATAGACATGCAGGTTCAAACGGTTCTTGTTCAACTCCTAGTAGAGTATTCAAGGGCAAGAAGATGCCTGGACACATGGGTGGTAAGAAAGTTACAACTCAGAATCTTGAAGTGGTTAGAGTTGATGCTGAAAAGAACTTACTCTTAGTTAAAGGTGCTGTACCGGGACCTAAGAAATCTTTAGTAACAATTAAAGAATCAGTTAAAGCCGGTAAGTAGTATTTGAAAGGAGGAACACACAGATGGCAAAAGTATCTGTTTTAAATATGGAAGGAAGCGAAGTTGGTACAATCGAACTTAGCGATGCTGTATTTGGTGTAGAAGTTAATGAACACTTAGTACATCAGGCAGTTTTAAGCCAGCTTGCAAATAACCGTCAGGGAACACAGAAAGCTAAAACTCGTTCAGAAGTTAGCGGTGGCGGTAGAAAGCCATGGAGACAGAAAGGAACAGGTCATGCAAGACAGGGTTCAACAAGATCTCCACAGTGGACAGGCGGCGGAGTTGTATTTGCTCCAACACCAAGAGATTATTCATTTAAGATGAATAAGAAAGAAAAGAGAATCGCTCTTAAGTCAGCTTTGACATCAAGAGTTAACGAAGGAAAATTAATCGTAGTTGACGAACTTAAGTTTGAAGCTCCTAAGACAAAGGAATTTGCTAAGGTTATGGCAAACTTAAATACAAAGAAAGCATTAGTAGTATTAAACGAAAACGATGCTAACACAGTTAAGTCAGCAAAGAATATTCCTACAGTAAAGACTGCTTTAACAAACACTATCAACGTATATGATATTCTTAAATATGATACAGTAGTAGTTGAAAAGGCAGCTGTAGCAACAATTGAGGAGGTGTATGCATAATGGCAGACCTTAAATATTATGACGTTATTCTTGCTCCAGTAATTACTGAAAAGAGCATGAACGCTATGGCAGATAAGAAATACACATTCTACGTACACACAGATGCTACTAAGACTCAGGTTAAAGAAGCAGTTGAAAGAATGTTTGAAGGAACAAAGGTTGCTAAGGTTAACACAATGAACTTAGACGGCAAGACACGTAGAAGAGGATATGTTACAGGAAAGACAGCTAAGAGAAAGAAAGCTATCGTTCAGTTAACAGCAGACAGTGCAGATATTGAAATCTTCGCTGGTTTATAAAATATAGAATTTTAGTATGTAAGCATTAAGCGCTCCGCTTTAAATGTTTACGCGAGAAGATATTTGAAAGGAGAAAGAAAATGGGAATTAAGACATTTAACCCATATACACCTTCAAGAAGAGCTATGACTCAGCTTGATAATGCAGAGATCACAAAGTCTACACCAGAGAAGTCTTTAACAGTATCTCTCAACAAAACAGCTGGTCGTAACAATCAGGGTAAAATAACAGTTAGACACCATGGTGGTGGTTCTAGAAGAAAATATAGAATTATCGACTTTAAGAGAAACAAAGTTGATGTACCTGCAACAGTTAAGAGCATCGAATATGATCCAAACAGAACAGCAAACATCGCATTAATTTGCTACGCTGACGGTGAAAAATCATACATCATCGCTCCTAACGGATTAAAGGTAGGAGATGTACTTATGAATGGCGAAAACGCTGAAGTAAAAGTAGGTAACTGTTTACCACTTTCAGCTATCCCAGTTGGTACAGAAATCCACAACGTTGAGTTATATCCAGGTAAGGGTGGACAGTTAGTTCGTGCTGCCGGAAATACAGCTCAGTTAATGGCTAAAGAAGGAAAGTATGCAACATTAAGACTTCCTTCAGGAGAAATGAGATTAGTTCCAATCGTATGTCGTGCAACAATCGGTACAGTTGGAAACGTAGAACACGGTCTTGTAAACATTGGTAAAGCAGGACGTAAGCGTAATATGGGTATCAGACCTACAGTTCGTGGTTCTGTTATGAACCCTAATGACCATCCACACGGTGGTGGTGAAGGACGTGCACCAGTAGGACGTTCAGGACCATGCACACCTTGGGGTAAACCAGCACTTGGTTTGAAGACTCGTAAGAAGAATAAGAAGTCTAACAAGATGATCATTAGAAGACGTGACGGAAAGAACATGAAATAAGGAGGTAGAAACTAATGGCTAGATCATTAAAAAAAGGCCCATTTGCGGATGAGAGCTTATTAAAGAAAATTGACGCTATGAACGAATCAGGCGATAAGTCAGTAGTAAAGACTTGGTCAAGACGTTCTACAATTTTCCCACAGATGGTTGGACACACAATCGCTGTCCATGATGGTAGAAAGCACGTTCCAGTATATGTTACAGAAGATATGGTTGGACATAAACTTGGAGAATTTGTTTCTACTAGAACTTATAAAGGACACGGAAAAGACGAAAAGAAGGGTAAATAATATCCTGTAGATTTTGAAAGGAGGTCTCATCTATGGCAAGAGGACATAGATCCCAGATAAAGAGAGAAAGAAATGCTAATAAAGATACTAGACCATCAGCTAAGTTATCATATGCTAGAGTGTCAGTACAGAAAGCATGTTTCGTATTAGATGCCATCAGAGGTAAAGATGTTCAGAGTGCTATCGGTATTCTCACATACAACCCAAGATATGCATCAAGCGTAATTTTGAAATTATTAAATTCAGCAATTGCTAACGCTGAAAACAACAACAATATGGATGTTAGTAAACTTTACATTGCAGAGTGCTATGCTAATGCAGCTCCTACAATGAAAAGAATTAAACCTAGAGCACAGGGTAGAGCTTATAGAATCTTAAAGAGAAACAGCCACATTACATTAGTGCTCGATGAAAGATAAGATAGGAGGCAAAGTATGGGACAGAAAGTTAATCCTCATGGATTAAGAGTCGGAGTTATTAAGGACTGGGACTCAAAGTGGTATGCTGAAGCTGATTTCGCTGATAACCTTATTGAAGATTATGAAATCAGAACATACCTTAAGAAAAAGTTATACAGCACAGGTGTTTCTAAGATTGAAATCGAAAGATCATCTGACAGAGTAAGAGTTAATGTTTATACAGCTAAGCCTGGTCTTGTAATCGGAAAAGGTGGCGCTGAAATAGAAAAGGTTAAAGCAGAAGTTCAGAAAATGACTGATAAGAAGTTATTTATGGATGTTAAGGATGTTAAGAGACCTGATAAAGATGCACAGTTAGTAGCAGAAAACATTGCTGCACAGTTAGAAAACCGTGTATCATTTAGAAGAGCTATGAAGTCATGCATGTCAAGAACAATGAAGACAGGCGCTTTAGGAATTAAAACATCTGTTTCAGGACGTCTTGGTGGAGCTGATATGGCTCGTACAGAGTTCTATAGTGAAGGAACTATTCCACTTCAGACATTACGTGCTGATATCGACTATGGTTTCGCTGAAGCTGATACAACTTACGGAAAAGTAGGTGTAAAGGTTTGGATTTACAATGGCGAAATACTTCCAACTAGAGAAGGGAGCGATAAATAATGTTAATGCCAAAAAGAGTTAAACGTAGAAAACAGTTCCGTGGTTCTATGAGAGGTAAAGCTACAAGAGGAAATAAAATTTCTTATGGTGAATACGGTATCGTAGCAATGGAACCGGGATGGATTAAATCAAATCAGATTGAAGCTGCCAGAATCGCAATGACACGTTATGTAAAGCGTGGTGGTAAGGTTTGGATTAAGATTTTCCCTGATAAACCAGTAACAGCTACACCTGCTGAAACTCGAATGGGTAAAGGTAAGGGTGCTCTTGAATACTGGGTAGCTGTAGTTAAGCCAGGTAGAGTTATGTTTGAAATCGCAGGCGTACCTGAAGAAACAGCTAAAGAAGCTTTGAGACTTGCAACCCACAAACTTCCAATTAAGTGTAAGGTTGTTTCACGTGCAGATTTAGAAGGCGGTGATAACAGTGAAAATTAAGACATATGTAGAAGATTTAAGAACAAAATCAGCTGCAGAATTAAACGATGAATTAGTAGCTGCTAAAAAGGAACTTTTCAATTTAAGATTCCAGAACGCAACAAACCAGTTAGATAACACAAGCAGAATTAAAGAAGTAAGAAAGAACATTGCCAGAATCCAGACTGTTATAGTTGAAAAGGCAAATGCTGCTGAATAGTTAGAGGTTAGTCCCCCAGCCGGCACAGGCCGGTGGAAAGGTTATGAAAGGAGAAATTGTTGTGGAAAGAAATTTAAGAAAAACACGTACAGGTAAGGTTGTTAGCGACAAGATGGATAAGACAATCGTTGTAGCTGTAGAGGATCATGTAAAGCATCCTTTATACAACAAAATCGTTAAGAGAACTTACAAATTAAAAGCTCATGACGAAGAAAACCAGTGCGGTATCGGTGATACAGTAAAAGTTATGGAAACAAGACCACTTTCAAAGGATAAAAGATGGAGACTTGTTGAAATTATTGAAAAGGCTAGATAAGGTCTTTATAGGAAAAAGGAGGAATACAGCATGATTCAACAGGAAAGTAGACTTAAAGTTGCTGATAATACAGGCGCTAAAGAATTACTTTGCATCAGAGTAATGGGCGGATCTACTAGAAGATATGCGAACATCGGTGATGTTATCGTTGCTACTGTTAAAGATGCAACACCAGGTGGAGTTGTTAAAAAAGGTGACGTAGTAAAAGCTGTAGTAGTACGTACTGTTAAGGGCGCTCGTCGTAAAGATGGTTCATACATCAGATTTGACGAAAATGCTGCTGTAATTATAAAAGATGATAAGACCCCAAGAGGAACTCGTATTTTTGGGCCAGTTGCTAGAGAATTAAGAGATAAACAGTTTATGAGAATTGTATCTTTAGCACCTGAAGTTTTATAGGAGGTATGCATAAATGTCAGCTATGAAAATTAAAAAAGGTGATACAGTAAGAGTTATCGCTGGTAAGGACAAAGGAAAAGAAGGTAAGGTTTCTTCAGTAGATCTTAAGAAGAATACTGTAACAGTCGAAGGTGTCAACATGCATACAAAGCACACAAAACCAAGTGCACAGAACCAGAATGGTGGCATCGTTACTCAGGAAGGACCTATCAATGCTTCTAACGTAATGCTCGTTGTTAAAGGACAGACAACTAGAGTAGGATTTAAAGTAGAAGACGGAAAGAAAGTTCGTATTGCCAAGAAAACTGGCGAAGTTATTGATTAATTAAAGAGAGGAGGTCCAAGACGTGAGTAGACTTAAAGAGACTTATTTAAATGAGATTAAGGATGCAATGCAGAAGAAATTCGAATACAAGAACGAAATGCAGATCCCTAAACTTGATAAGATTGTTATAAATATGGGTGTTGGTGAAGCTAAGGAAAACCGTAAGGTTTTAGATACAGCTGTAAAGGATCTTGAAACAATTACAGGACAGAAAGCAGTTGTTACAAGAGCTAAAAATTCAGTAGCTAACTTCAAGTTAAGAGAAGGACAGCCAATCGGATGTAAAGTAACTCTTAGAGGAGAAAAGATGTACGAATTTTTAGACAGATTAGTAAATCTTGCTTTACCTCGTGTAAGAGACTTTAGAGGTGTTAATCCTAATGCATTTGATGGAAGAGGAAATTATGCTCTTGGTATCAAAGAACAGATTATTTTCCCTGAAATCGAATACGATAAGGTTGATAAGGTTAGAGGTATGGACATTATTTTTGTTACTACAGCTAACACAGATGAAGAAGCTCGTGAATTATTGACATTATTTAATATGCCATTTGCAAAGTAATTAGGAGGTAGATCCATGGCTAGAACTGCTATGAAAGCAAAACAGCAAAGAAAAGCTAAATTCTCAACACAGGCTTACAACCGTTGTAGAATCTGTGGTCGTCCACATGCTTATTTAAAAAAATACGGAATCTGCAGAATTTGCTTCCGTGAATTAGCATACAAGGGACAGATACCAGGCGTTAAAAAGGCAAGCTGGTAAGAGAAATTTGAAGGAGGAAATTTAACTATGACTATGAGTGATCCAATCGCAGATATGCTTACAAGAATCCGTAATGCTAATACTGCAAAACATGATACTGTAGATGTTCCTGCATCAAAGATGAAAATAGCTATTGCTGAAATTCTTTTAAATGAAGGATATATCAAAAAGTATGAAGTTTTAGATGAAGAAAACTTTAAGAATATCAGAATCACATTAAAGTATGGTAAAGATAAGAACGAAAAGGTTATTACAGGAATTAAGAAAATTTCTAAGCCAGGTCTTCGTGTTTATGCCGGAAAAGATGAATTACCAAGAGTTCTTGGAGGACTTGGTGTAGCTATCATCTCAACAAACAAAGGTGTGATTACAGATAAAGAAGCTAGAAAGGCAAACGTTGGTGGAGAAGTTCTCGCATTCGTTTGGTAAATAAAAATTAGGAGGTAAGGCGAAATGTCACGTATAGGAAGAATGCCTATCGCTGTACCAGCAGGTGTAACTGTTGATATTGCAGAAAATAACAAGGTGACTGTCAAAGGCCCAAAGGGTGAACTTACAAGAGTTTTACCAGAGGCTATGGACATTAAAAAAGACGGCGAAGAAATCGTCGTTACAAGACCTAATGATTTAAAGAAAAATAAAGCATTACATGGTCTTACAAGAACACTTATTTACAATATGGTTGTAGGTGTTACAGAAGGTTACGAAAAGGTGCTTGAAGTTAACGGTGTTGGTTACAGAGCACAGAAACAGGGTAAGAAATTAGTCCTTTCATTAGGTTATTCACATCCAGTAGAAATGGAAGATCCAGAAGGAATCGAAACAGTACTTGATGGTCAGAATAAGATTATTGTTAAGGGAATTGATAAAGAAAAAGTTGGCCAGTACGCTGCAGAAATCAGAAGTAAGAGAGCTCCTGAACCTTATAAGGGCAAGGGTATCAAATACGATACTGAAGTTATCAGACGTAAAGTTGGTAAGACTGGTAAGAAATAATTAAAGGAGTGTAAAAAATGGTTAGTAAGAAATCTAGAAGTGAAGTTCGTGTTAAGAAACATAACAGACTGCGTAATCATTTAAGTGGAACAACTGAATGTCCACGTTTAGCAGTATTCAGAAGTAATAATCATATGTATGCTCAGATTATTGACGATACAGTCGGCAAGACACTTGTTTCAGCTTCAACAAATGAACCTGAAGCTAAGAAAGCTCTTGAAAAGACTAATAACGTTGAAGCCGCAGCATATGTAGGTAAAGTAATTGCTGAAAGAGCAATTGAAAAAGGTATTAAGGAAGTTGTTTACGATAGAGGCGGCTTCATTTACCAGGGTAAAGTACAGGCATTAGCAGATGCAGCTAGAGAAGCTGGTCTGGAATTTTAGTTGAGGAGGTAACACACATGAAACGTGAGATAATTGATGCAAGTCAGTTAGAATTAGAAGAAACAGTAGTGTCAATCAAACGTGTTACTAAGGTAGTTAAAGGTGGACGTAATATGCGTTTCGCAGCTTTAGTAGTTGTTGGTGACAAAAACGGACACGTTGGTGCAGGTTTAGGAAAAGCAGCTGAAATTCCTGAAGCAATCCGTAAGGGTAAAGAAGATGCAATGAAGAGCCTGATTAGTGTTCCTATCGATCAGAACGATAGTATCCCATATGACATTATTGGAAAATTTGGAAGCGCTGAAGTATTACTTAAGAGAGCTCCAGAAGGTACTGGTGTTATCGCTGGTGGTCCTGCACGTAGTGTAGTAGAACTTGCCGGTATTAACAACATCAGAACAAAATCATTAGGAACAAACAACAAGCAGAACGTAGTTCTTGCTACAATTGAAGGATTAGCTGCATTAAAGACTCCGGAAGAAGTAGCTACACTTCGCGGTAAATCTGTTGAAGAGATTTTAGGCTAATAGGGAGGTAATTAGAGATGGCAGATAAATTAAAAATTACTTTAGTAAAATCAACAATTGGAGCAGTTCCAAAGAATAAAAAGACTTGTGAAGCTTTAGGTCTTACAAAGCTTAACAAGACAGTAGAAATGCCTGACAACGCTGCAGTCAGAGGAATGATTCAGAGAGTTAGACATTTAGTAAAAGTTGAAGAGATTTAATCTAAATTAGACAAGGAGGTGCGACAATGGATTTATCAAATTTAAAGCCTGCAGAAGGCTCAAAGCATAGTGATAATTTCAGAAGAGGACGTGGACACGGATCTGGAAACGGCAAAACTGCTGGTAAAGGTCATAAAGGACAGAAAGCTCGTTCAGGAAGCCCTAGACCAGGTTTTGAAGGTGGTCAGATGCCATTATACAGAAGAATTCCAAAGAGAGGCTTTACAAACATTAATACAAAGCATATCGTTGGTATTAACGTAACAGCATTAGAAAGATTTGACAATGATGCAGTTGTTACAGTTGAAGCTTTACTTGAAGCTGGTGTAATTAAGAATCCACGCGATGGCGTTAAAATTCTTGGCAATGGCGAATTAACAAAGAAGCTTGCTGTAAAGGTAAACGCTTTTAGTGAAGGCGCTAAAGCTAAAATAGAAGCTGCAGGTGGAACTTGCGAGGTGATCTAATATGTTAGAAACCTTGAAGAAAGCATTAAAAGTAAAAGAAATCAGAAAAAGATTATTATATACATTTGTAATGCTGATTGTAGTAAGATTAGGTTGTCAGATAGCGATACCTTTTGTTAATGCAGACATGGTAGCAGAAGTTACTTCTCCTTTTAAGGAGGGTGGCTTCAGCTTCTTATCAGCTATTACAGGTGGATCTTTGGAGAATATGTCAATCTTTGCATTGAACATTACTCCATACATCACAGCATCCATCATTATGCAGTTGTTAACAATTGCTATTCCAAAGTTGGATGAACTTCAGAAAGATGGAGAAGAAGGTAGAAAGAAAATAGCTGAAATTACTCGTTATTTAACAGTGGCTTTAGCTCTTATTGAATCAACAGCAATGATTATCGGATTCGCTAATCAGGGTATTTTCAACACAGATTCAATTAGTTATGGATCAATGAGCTCTCTTAGAAAATGGGGCGTTGTCCTAACTGGTATCATTGCCATGACAGCCGGTTCAGCAGTTCTTATGTGGATTGGTGAACAGATTACTGAAAAGGGTGTAGGTAATGGTATTTCTATCGTACTTACAATTAATATCATCTCAGGAATGCCTTCAGATATTTCTAACTTGTTTACAACATTTGTAACAGGTGAGGGAAAATCTATCGGTATGAGAATATTATCAGCATTGATTATTATCGGTGTTATAGTTGGTATTGTAGTATTAGTAGTTATATTACAGGCAGCAACTAGAAATATTGCCGTTCAGATGTCACAGAAAGTACAGGGAAGAAGACAGGTAGGAGGACAGCAGTCAAATATTCCTTTAAAGGTTAATACAGCTGGTGTTATTCCAATTATCTTTGCTTCATCATTATTACAGTTCCCAGTAGTAATTGCATCATTTTTCGGCAAGCAGCCAGAGTGGGCTAACTATTTGACACAGTCACACTGGTGTAAACCATCACAGTTAAAATATTCAATTGGTTTTGTTGTATATTTATTACTTGTATTATTCTTTGCTTATTTCTATACATCAATAACATTCAACCCACGTGAGGTTGCTAAAAACCTTAACGATAGAGGTGGATTTATCCCTGGTATCAGAAGTGGTAAACCAACAGTTGAATACTTAACAAAAATCTTAAACTACATTATATTTATTGGTGCAGTTGGACTTATTATAGTAGCTGTTATTCCAATTCTTGCGTCAGGTCTTACAGGAGCTAACGTTGGATTTGGTGGTACATCAATTATCATTATCGTAGGTGTTATTTTAGAAACACTTCAGACAATTAAGTCAATGATAACAGAACGTAGTTACAGTACTGTAAAAGGTATTTTCTAGTAGATTTTTTTAAGGGGACAGCCTTCTTTTAGGCTATCCCCTTGATTGCTAGAAAAAAGCAGTTGAATTTGTTTTGGTGAGAGGAAATAAGAATATGAAAATTATAATGTTAGGAGCACCTGGTGCAGGAAAAGGCACACAGGCAAAGATGATTGCTGAAAAGTACAGCATACCACATATCTCGACAGGAGATATTTTTAGAGCAAATATTAAAAATGGAACAGAATTAGGAAAAAAAGCTAAAACTTTTATTGATGCAGGACAGTTAGTTCCTGATGAATTGGTAGTAGATTTAGTTATTGATAGATTTAAAGAAGACGATTGCAAGAATGGTTATGTTTTAGACGGTTTCCCTAGAACAATTCCACAGGCAGAAGCATTAGACAATGCACTTAAGGCAATTGGTGATAAAGTTGATTTTGCAATTGATGTTGAAGTGCCTGATGAAAACATTGTTAGAAGAATGGGTGGCCGTAGAGCCTGTGTTGGATGTGGAGCTACATATCATGTAGTATATAATCCAACAAAAGAAGAAGGAACATGTGATACATGTGGCGGAGAACTTATCGTAAGAGATGATGATAAGCCTGAAACAGTTTTAAGCCGTCTTGAAGTATATCACAATCAGACACAGCCATTAATAGATTATTATAAGGAACAAGGCATCTTAAAGAGTGTTGATGGAACAGTTGATATGAAAGATGTTTTTAAAGCAATAGTTGAAATTTTAGGAGCATAAAGCTATGGCAGTTACAATTAAGTCAGAAAGAGAAATTCAATTAATGAGAGAAGCCGGAAAAATTCTTGCGAAAGTTCACGAAGAACTTGCACAGGAAGTAAAAGCCGGAATGACATCTTATCAGATAGATAAGATTTGCGAAGAGATAATCAGAGGATATGGATGTATCCCTTCATTTTTAGGATATGAAGGATATCCCGGATCAGTTTGTATATCAATTAACGATGAAGTAGTTCATGGCTTACCAAGCAAAGACAAAATCGTTAGAGATGGTGATATAGTAAGTTTGGATACAGGTGTTATTTATAAAGGATATCAGTCTGATGCAGCAAGAACGATTGCTATTGGAGAAATAAGTAAAGAAGCACAGCAACTTATAGATGTTACAAAACAGAGCTTTTTTGAAGGAATCAAATTTGCAAAAGAAGGAAATCATTTATATGACATTTCAGCAGCAATTGGTGACTATGCTGAAAAGTTTGGATATGGTGTTGTAAGAGATTTAGTTGGACACGGTATAGGAACAGAAATGCATGAAGATCCACAGATACCTAACTTTAGACAAAAGAGAAAAGGTATGAAGCTTCAAGCAGGAATGACATTGGCAATAGAACCAATGATTAATATTGGCAGACCTGATGTTGCGTGGACAGATGATGACTGGACAGTAGTTACAGATGATGGTTCACTTTCAGCACATTATGAAAATACAATCCTTATTACAAAGGGTGAACCTGAAATTTTATCATTATAAAAAACTGATTAAAAAATGGAGGATAAAAAATGTCAAAAGCAGATGTAATTGAAATAGAAGGAACAGTTGTAGAAAAACTTCCTAACGCTATGTTCCGTGTAGAATTAGAAAACGGACACATAGTACTTGCTCACATTAGCGGAAAGTTAAGAATGAACTATATTAAGATTCTTCCTGGTGACAAAGTAACAATTGAAATGTCACCATACGATCTTTCAAAAGGAAGAATCATCTGGCGTGATAAATAAACAACGCATGTGAAAAGATAAATCGAAAATCCATGCTTGCATGAGATTTTCGATTTAACTTTTCACATATGTTGCGCGTAAGCGCACTGAGATGAAGTGCGAAGCACGGAATCGAAGTGGCGTTGTTTATTAAAAGTTGTGAACAAAACGCTCACGAACCCATATTTTATGGGATAAAAAATAAATTTAAAAAAATTTTAAAAAAATGTTGTAATATTAGTTTTTATATGATATTATATTACCTGGACTTTTTTGTGAAAGGAGAAGATACTGTGAAAGTTAGATCATCAGTTAAACCAATTTGCGAAAAATGCAAAGTCATTAAAAGAAAAGGGATTGTCAGAGTTATCTGTGAAAATCCAAAGCACAAACAGCGTCAGGGATAATGATTGGATTGAAAGTGAATGATTAGAGATTGTTCACTTGTTTGTGCGTCTATAGTTATGCATAGTCATAACTTTATGAAGATGCGGCTGCAGTAACGAAAAAGTTACTATCAAATATGTAGGGAAAACCTACTTGCCAACCACTTATATATTGCTGAAACAGGTTGGCCAATTGGGCATAGTTATGAGATAAGAAGTCAAGTAGTTATCTTATTATGCCGGATGACGAAGAAATTATACTTCGTACAGAAACTAATAAAGTATATGGATAATATGGGTGCGTACAACATTTCAGACGTGGTAACACGGGCTACGTAATTTATATATTCATGCAAATTAACTAATGGAGGTTATACACATGGCTCGTATTTCAGGTGTTGATTTACCAAGAGAAAAGAGAGTTGAAATTGGCTTGACTTATATTTATGGTATCGGTCTTACAAGCTCAAAGAGAATTTTAACTGAAGCTGGTGTTAATCCAGACACACGTTGTAAGGATTTGACAGATGATGAAGTTAAAAAGATTAGCGATGTTATCGATGCAAGTCAGACAGTTGAAGGTGATTTAAGAAGAGAAATCGCATTAAACATTAAGAGATTACAGGAAATTGGATGCTACAGAGGTATCCGTCATAGAAGAGGACTTCCAGTTCGTGGTCAGAATACAAAGAACAATGCCAGAACAAGAAAAGGTCCTAAGAGAACTGTAGCAAACAAGAAAAAATAGTAGAAACCCATAAGGGAGGTTAGTTTAGAAAATGGCTAAGAAAGTTACAAAGAAAGTGACAAAAAAGCGTGTTAAGAAAAACGTTGAACACGGACAGGCACATATTCAGGCATCATTTAACAATACAATTGTTACATTAACAGATGCAGAAGGAAATGCTTTATCATGGGCAAGTGCTGGCGGTCTGGGATTTAGAGGTTCAAAGAAATCTACTCCTTATGCAGCTCAGATGGCAGCAGAAACTGCAACTAAAGCAGCTTTAGTACACGGTTTAAAAACAGTAGATGTTATGGTTAAGGGTCCAGGATCAGGTAGAGAAGCAGCTATTCGTGCGCTTGCTACATGCGGTCTTGAAGTTACAAGCATTAAGGATGTAACACCAGTTCCACATAATGGATGTCGCCCACCAAAGCGTAGAAGAGTCTAATTTAGGAGGGAATAATTAAATGGCAGTAAATAGAGTTCCTGTTCTTAAAAGATGTAGATCACTTGGTTTAGATCCAATTTATTTAGGAATAGATAAGAAATCAAATAGAAATTTAAACAGATCTAGCAGAAAAATGAGTGAATACGGACTTCAGTTAAGAGAAAAGCAGAAGGCTAAATTCATTTATGGCGTGTTAGAAAAGCCTTTCAGAAATTATTATCAGAAAGCACAGAAGAAACCTGGTATGACAGGTGAAAATCTTATGATTATATTAGAAACTAGACTTGACAATGTTATTTTCCGTATGGGATTTGCAAGAACAAGAAAAGAAGCTAGACAGATAGTTGATCATAAGCATGTTTTAGTAAATGGTAAGCAGGTTAACATTCCTTCTTATTTAATCAAAGTTGGTGATGTTATCGAAATCAAAGAGAAATGCAAAGGTTCTCAGAGATACAAAGATATCATCGAAGTTACTGGTGGAAGAACAGTCCCAGCATGGGTTGAAGTAGACCAGGAAAATCTTAAAGGTGAAATCAAAGAACTCCCTAAGAGAGATGAAATTGATGTACCTGTAGATGAAATGCTTATTGTCGAATTATATTCTAAATAAGATTTATTATTTATTTATATTATTTTACAATAGGTTTAAGCAATTCCCAATAAAGGAGGGGCTAATTAGTGTTCGATTTTGAAAAACCCAATATTTTAGTAGAAAAGTCAGACGATGGAAGATACGGTAAGTTTGTAGTAGAACCACTTGAAAGAGGTTATGGTACAACACTTGGTAATGCTTTAAGAAGAATTATGCTTTCATCATTACCGGGATCTGCTGTAAGCCAGATTAAGATTGATGGAGTTCTCCATGAATTTAGCTCAGTACCTGGTGTAAAAGAAGATGTTACAGAGATTGTATTAAACATCAAACAGCTTGAAATCAAGAACAATAGTACAACAGATGAACCTAAGGTTGCACATATTGATGTAACAGGAGACTGCGTAGTAACTGCTGCAGATATCCAGGTTGATTCTGATATCGAGATTTTAAATCCGGACTTAGTTATCGCAACACTTAATGGTGGGGCAGATAGCAAGCTTAGTATGGAATTAATCATTACTAAGGGTAGAGGTTATGTAAGTTCAGAAAAGAACAAGAATGATAGCTTACCAATCGGTGTTATTGCAGTTGATTCAATCTACACTCCAGTAGAAAGAGTTAATATGTCAGTACAGAACACTCGTGTTGGTCAGGTTACAGACTTTGATAAACTTACATTAGACGTTTACACAAATGGTACATTAGATACTGATGAAGCCGTAAGCTTAGCGTCAAAAGTTCTTTGCGAACACTTAAAGTTATTCATCGATTTGTCTGAAACTTCAAAGGATATTGAAGTAATTGCAGAACCAGTTGATGATGAAATTGATAAAGTGTTAGAGATGAACATAGATGAATTAGAGTTATCAGTTCGTTCATACAATTGTTTGAAGAGAGCAGGTATCAATACAGTTGAGGAATTAGTAAATAAGACTTCAGAAGATATGATGAAGGTAAGAAACCTTGGTCGTAAGTCATTAGAAGAAGTACTTGCTAAGTTAAAAGAACTCGGCCTTGGATTGAGACCAAGCGACGAAAACTAATAAATGTCAGTTTGTTAAGGATAGTTACTTAATATCCTTAATAAATACTTATGACATGCCGCCGACTAATAGTAGGGGGCGTTACGAAAATTGGAGGTAAAAAAATGGCAGGTTATAGAAAACTTGGAAGAACTTCAAGTCAAAGAAAAGCTTTAATTAGAGGTCAGGTTACAAGTCTTTTAAATAACGGTAAGATTGTCACAACAGAAGCTAGAGCTAAAGAAATTAGCAAAGTTGCTGAAGGACTTATTGCATTAGCAGTTAAGGAAAAAGACAATTTTGATGAAGTTGAAGTAACAGCTAAGGTTGCTCGTAAAGACAAAGATGGCAAGAGAGTTAAAGAAGTTGTTGATGGTAAGAAAGTAACAGTTTTCGATGAAGTTAAGAAAACTATTAAGAAAGATCAGCCTTCACGTCTTCACGCTAGACGTCAGATGAACAAAGTTCTTTACACAGTAACAGAGAATACTGGAAAGAAGAAAGACACAAAGAAAGTTGACTTAACAAACAAGTTATTCGATGAAATCGCTCCTAAGTATGCAGACCGTAAGGGTGGCTACACAAGAATCGTTAAGATTGGCCAGCGTAAAGGTGATGCAGCTATGGAAGTATTACTTGAATTAGTATAATTTATGAAATAATCATAAACAATGTTATATACAGATAGGCAGACAGTATTGTTTGCCTATCTTTCTTTTTGAAAAAAATGATTAGTTAAGAGAAAAATGATTAAGATGTTAAAAAAAGATTACACAGATTATGACTGGTTTTAAACTTTTACAATCCTGTAATCTTAAAAAATTTGCTTGCATTTTGTAAATTTACTTAGTATAGTGTAATACGTATTTACTTAAGAGAGGTTGAAGAATGTATATATTAGCAGTTAATTTGTTTGGAAGTCTTGCAGACATTATGAGTAGGGCATATGGACCGGCATTGGCTATTTCAGGAATGATAGGCACATTAATGGCCTTATTTGTTATTCAGGACAAACCATATAAAGTTTTAGGACTTTTCGTAACAAGAAAGTTTAAAAGAGCAGAACATAATCATAAATACGCAATATTAATACCGGCACGTAATGAGGAAACCGTAATTGGAAACCTTATTAATAGTATAAAGAAGCAGGATTATCCACAGGACTTAATTACTATATTTGTCGTGGCAGACAATTGTACTGATAACACAGCACAGATTGCAAGAGAGAAGGGTGCCATTTGTTATGAACATCATAATCCTGATGAGAGGACAAAAGGGTTTGCCTTAAAATACTTATTTGAGCAGATTCAGAGAGATTATGGCATTACATCTTTTGAAGGCTATTTTATATTTGATTCAGATAATCTTTTAAAGAAAGATTACATATCAAGAATGAATGATTCTTTTGACGCAGGTGAGAAGATTATAACTTCTTACAGAGCAACAAAGAATTTCAGTGAAAACTGGATTGCATCAACATATGCATTACATTGGTTAAGGTCAATACGAACAAGACATAGAGCAAGATCATTTTTACATTTGGCAACAAATATTCAGGGAACAGGATTCCTTTTTGCCAGTGAGATTGTAAAAGACGGATGGAAGTATACTTCATTAACAGAAGATAGAGCTTTAACAGCAGACTGTGTTGTTGAGGGCTATGAGATTTCATATAATGATGAAGCAATATTTTATGATGAACAGCCGGTAAGCTTGAAAGTAGCTTTAAGACAGCGTTTAAGATGGTCTAAAGGTCATTTGCAGGCATTTGCCGAAAGTGGATGGGGATTGTTTAAGAATATCTTTATTGATACTCATACACAGAGATATGATGATGACAAATGGTATAACTATACCTGGAGAACAATTAGACACAGATTTATGTCTTTTGATACATTTGCCCAGTTATTGCCTAAGAATATTATTAATATATTCAGATGGATTATTGTATATCTTATACTTTATCCGTTCTTCTGTTCTCAGTTTGGACTTGATAATATAAGAATACTTTATAACAGCACATGGCTTGCTCATGCAATCACTCATATTTTCGGAGATATAACGGTTTCATTGCCTGCGGGAGCGGAAACCTATGTATTAACCATTTTAATTGAAATATGGGTTAGAATTTACTATAGAATAGGGTTGTATTTCTTTAAAACATTAGAAGCTGTATATTTATTTATAATAGAAAACAAGCGTATGCCAAAGATAAGCATATGGAAGAAGATTTTGTATTGCTTTACATGGCCTACATTTGATATTATCGGAAGATATACTCAATACGTAGCTTTGTTTAAGAAAGTTGAATGGAAACCTATTCCACATAAAAGTGAAATCACAATTGACGATATATCGCAGGATTAAAATTATTATTAGTAAAAGAACTAAGACTAAAATTATTGCGTAAGAGATTATTAGAAATAAAAGAAGTAACAAAATAATCAACATAAAAAGAACCGATTGGAATTTGTAAGTTCCATCGGTTCTTTTTATGTTATCATTTAACAGAAATCAATAGTTGAATATTAAGTCTATTAAATAAATTTATTATAAAGAACTATTTTGATTTGAAATAGTCATATTTTAGCGTCAAATCGTTCTTTTTTATAACATCAGAAATCAGATTGTTCATTGAATCAAGCTTGTTCGTACTCATTTTTTTGCCATTTGTAATCTGCTGATTCTCAACGTATACTTTTCCGTCATACCATGAGTAATCGGAGAAGAAAGCATATCCTTTAAAATCATTGCTTAAAATATCATGACCAATATAATTATTGCTGTTGTAGTCAATACCGAAAAGATTTAATACAGTAGGCAAAATATCCATCTGCATATTAACTTTGCTAATACTTGTTAACTGGCCTAAATCACTGCTCCAAATAAAGAAAGGAGTGTGGTTGATTAAGTTGTTTGAAGTTTCTTTATATTTATCAAGTATTGATTTATCATCAAGTGTGTATAAGTAATGGTCAGCGTAAGCAACGATTACAGTGTTGTCATATAAGCCATTATCTTTAAGTGCCTGAATAAGAAGACCAACCATATTGTCGGTTTCAGATGCAGCCATTTTCGCACAATCTTCTTCAGATAATTTTGGAACATTGCCCTTACCATATTTTTCTTCAGCAAGAATTTTTCCAACTTCCTTTTCAGTAGTGAAAGGAGTGTGTGGTGAGTAAGTTATAATATAGTTAACAAAGTTGCCTTGCTGTTTAAAAATCTTATTATAGAAAGTTTTGTTTAAAATCAACTCTCTGTCAAGAACATAACGTTCATCATTGTACTTCTGAATATCCTGTAAGCCGTAATAATTATCATAGCCCCAGCTTTTGTAGTTAATATCTCTTGAATAAAATTCACCTTTATTCATATGGAAAGCATTTACGCTGTAATTCTGTTCCTTAAATAATCTTGCCATAGTATAAGGAAAAGTATTTTTGCTAAAAGAGTAAACATTTTCTATGTATGAAATAGGAGTTGTAAAACCTGTATTAACTGCAAACTCTGAATTAAATGTTGAACCGCCACCTGTATAAATTGAATAATGATTAGAAAAATCAATTGAATGTTTTCTAAGATTATATAAGTTAGGTGTAGTCTTCTTTGTAAGCATCCATGTATCCATTCCTTCTAATTGAAGGAAAATAAGATTTTTGCCTTTAAACTTGCCTGTATAAGCATTTTCTTCTTTAGTATCATCTGCTTTATAAATACTATCAAGGAACTTCTGGTCTTCATCACTTATTTCTTCTTCCGGTTTTAAGAAAGTGAAGTAAAAGTTTCTAACACTGTATTCATATAAACCAGAAATCTTCAAGCTCTTGTTACAATCACTAAAGTTGTTATAAATATTTCTTGCGTTCTTAAAATTGTTCCATTTTAGGTTGTTGTTTGCATGTCCCAACAGGAAAGGTGTGAGAGTGTGTAAAACAAGGAAAAATACAAAAACTTTAAGAAAGCGTTTAGGCTTACATTTGTCATTAACAGGTAATTTTTTCCCTGTAATAATTCCGATTACAATTAATGCTATTGCAAATACATATATCAAAGGGTTGGTATTAAGGATTGTGTCCAAAATATAAGAACTTCCCTCGTCCCTCAATTCCAATAAGTTAAAACCGAAAACAAGTGATGTCATTGAATAGTAAATGCAATTAGTAAGGAGCAGGGCAAAACTTATTATAAAAAATATCCAATAGGCTATTTTTGAACCCTTTCCTTTTAAAGAAGTGATTATTCCCATAAAAAGCACTATCCACAATATGGTGAATAAGTTTGGCACCGGATAATATGCAGGGTAATAGTCGACTTTGTATGCCCATAATCGGGTAATTAAATCCATAAGAAAAAATGGAATGACCGGATAAATATACTGACGGTGATTAGAAATATAAAGTCCGGCTTTTTTTAGTATATTTATTAATTTATTCTTTTTCGTATTCACTTTATTTACCTCCTCAAATAAAATAGCATAAAAGTATTTTAAGTTCAAGAAATACAGTAAATAATAATAATATAAACAAAAACAGACTAATATATTAAAGTTGCAAAATTTACGCAAATACAATACAATGAATGAGTTAAGATAAAGTAATGGATTTTAAAATAAAAACAGGAGAAAAATCTTGGGAATTTTAAAAATAAAAAATTTAATTCATGATTACATTGATGAAGAAGAAGACTCAAAGTTTAGGGCAATTGATAATGTAAGTTTTGATGTTGAGGCAGGACAGTTTATAACCATATTGGGACATAACGGTTCAGGTAAATCATCATTGGCAAAACACATTAATGCGTTGCTTATGCCAACAGAAGGTTCAGTATGGATTGACGGCATAGAGACAACTAATGAGGAAAGAGTTTTAGACATCAGACAGACAGCAGGAATGGTATTCCAAAATCCTGACAACCAGATTGTGGCAACTATGGTTGAAGAGGATGTGGCTTTTGGACCTGAAAACATGCAGGTGCCTACTGCTGAAATATGGAAAAGAGTTGAAAGAGCTCTTGGAAGTGTAAATATGACAAGGTTCAGACATAAGTCACCACTTAAACTGTCAGGTGGACAGAAGCAGAGAGTGGCAATTGCAGGAATTATAGCAATGGAACCTAAATGTATTGTTTTGGATGAGCCTACGGCAATGCTTGATCCTGTTGGAAGAAATGAGGTAATAGACACACTTCACAGTCTTAATGAAGAAAAGGGGATAACAATTATTCTTATAACTCATCATATGAATGAGGCAATTAAGGCGGACAGGGTTTTTGTTATGGACAAGGGAAAACTTGTTATGCAGGGTAATCCAAAGGAAGTTTTTTCACATGTTGAAAAGCTTAAAAGTCTTGGCCTTGAAGTACCACAGGTTACAGAATTGGCTTATATGCTTAAAAAGAGTGGTCTTAATATAGAAGACGGAATTTTGACAGTGGAAGAATTAATGATGCAAATAAACGAAAACAGGTAAGGAATATGTCATTAAAATTAGAAGATGTAAGTTTTGTTTATGGAGCCGGAACAAGTTCTGAAACAAAAGCATTAAACAATGTTAATTTAGAAATTAATAAAGGAGAGTTTGTAGCTATTATCGGTCACACAGGATCAGGCAAGTCTACATTAATACAGCATTTTAACGGTTTAGAGAAAGCAACATCGGGAAATGTTTATTATGATGGAAAAAACATTGCAGATAAGGGCTTTGACATAAGAGGTTTAAGATGTAAGGTAGGACTTGTATTTCAGTATCCTGAACATCAGTTATTTGAGGAATCAGTTATAAAAGATGTTTGTTTTGGACCGCTTAATCAGGGCTGCACAAAGGAACAGGCAATAGAAAAGGCAAAAGAAGCCTTACAGCTTGTTGGTGTACGAGAAGAATTGTATGAGAAAACTCCTTTTGAACTGTCAGGTGGTCAGAAGAGACGAGTGGCAATAGCGGGAGTTCTTGCAATGAATCCGGAAATACTTATTTTAGACGAACCAACAGCAGGTCTTGATCCGGCAGGTAGGGATAAAATATTAAATCGTCTAAAAGAGCTTAGAGAAAAAAAAGGAATAGGAATAGTCCTTGTTTCTCATAGTATGGAGGATGTAGCTAACTACGCCGAAAGAATTATTGTAATGAATAAGGGGCAGGTTATGTATGATGATGCCCCACATAATGTTTTTAAACATTATAAAAAGTTAGAACAAATAGGTCTTGCGGCTCCTCAGATAACATATATTATGCATCAGCTTAAGGAGGATGGACTTGATGTTGATGAAAATATTATTAATCTGGAAGAAGCAAAGGAAAGTATATTGAAAAGTTTAGGAAGATAAAATGGTAGATATAACAATTGGACAATATTATCCGGAAGATTCAGTAATACATAAACTGGACCCAAGAGTTAAACTTTTTGGAACGTTAGTTTTTGTAGTAATGGTTTTTATGATTAACAATGTAATAGGTTATGGACTGATTACGTTATTTCTGGGAATAGTAATAAAGATGTCAAAGGTACCTTTTAAGAAGATGATGAAAGGCATAAGAGGGATTATTTTTATTATGCTGTTAAGTGTAGTTTTTAATATTTTTCTTACGCCGGGAGATGTGATTGTCCATTTTCTTATTTTTACAATAACAAAACAGGGAATTATAAAAGGTGTTTATATGGCGATAAGACTTGTGCTATTAGTAGTTGGAACATCAGTTATGACACTAACAACAACACCTAACGATTTAGCGGACGGTCTTGAAAAATCATTTGGGATTTTGAACGTAATCAAATTTCCTGTACATGAAATAGCTATGGTAATGTCTTTGGCATTAAGATTTATTCCTACTTTAATGGAAGAAACAGACAAGATAACTAAGGCACAAAAGGCAAGAGGTGCCAGTTTTGATACAGGAAATATATTGCAGAGGGCGAAAAGCTTAATACCTATATTAATACCGCTTTTTGTATCTTCAATTAGAAGAGCTGCTGATTTGGCAACTGCAATGGAAGCAAGATGTTATCACGGCGGTGAAAGAACAAAAATGAAACCTTTAAGCTATAATAGACATGATGCATATGCATATGTTGTATGTTTTTTGATTATAGCAATAATTTTAGGTACTAATTTTATGGTTAATAACATTACAACCATAAATATGTTAATATTAGTTGAATAAATGTCAATAAAGGAACGCAAATGAAGAGAGTAAGGTTAATAATTGCTTATGATGGAACCAATTACTGCGGTTGGCAAGTGCAGATTAACGGAATAACTGTTGAAGAAGTTCTTAATAAAGCATTAAAAGATTTATTAAATGAAGAAATTGCAGTTATAGGTGCAAGCCGTACTGATTCAGGGGTACATGCAATGGGAAATGTAGCTGTTTTTGATACGGAAACAAGGATTCCTGCAGAAAAAATATCTTTTGCACTTAATCAAAGATTGCCTAACGATATTAGAATCCAAAAATCAGATGAAGTCCCACTTGATTGGCATCCACGATACAGAGATAGCACAAAAACATATGAATATAAGATTTTAAATAGAAGGTTTCCTGATCCATTGCAAAGGTTTTACACACATTTTATGTATATGCCTTTGGATGAGCAGAAAATGAAAGAGGCAGCAGAGTACATAGTTGGAGAACACGACTTTGCCAGCTTTTGCTCAGCAGGAAGTCAGGTAGATAGTACTGTAAGAACTGTATATTCTCTTAGTGTAAACAAAAGAGATGATGTAATATCAATCAGAATTACAGGAAATGGTTTCTTATATAATATGGTAAGAATAATCGTTGGTACATTAATAAAGGTAGGACTTGGAGTTTATCCGCCGGAACATGTAAAGGAAATAATAGAGGCAAAAGACAGATATGTTGCAGGCCCTAAAGCTCCGGCGTGCGGTCTTACACTAGTTGGAATAGAGTATAGTGAATAAGATGTACAAAATATTCATAGATGACAATAAAGTATAGTGAGTAAGCTATATATAATTGTTCATAAATGATAATAAAGCGTAAATAAAGAACTTTTATAAAAGCTTTAATAAATGGATATAAAGAAAGCTTAAATAAACGAAAAAAGACTCTTGACAGCAAATATTAAATACCGTATAATCATTTATTGTGACAAGGTATGCACGATAGTTTTATGCCCTAGCCAAAGCCCCGGTACGGACATTTAACACATAAATTTTTTTAGAAAAGCAAAATTTCAGGAGGTAAACCAATGAAAACATATATGGCTAGTCCATCAGATATTGAAAGAAAATGGTATGTAGTTGACGCTACAGGATATACATTAGGTCGTTTGTCATCAGAAGTTGCTAAGATTTTAAGAGGAAAGAACAAACCACAGTTCACACCTCATATCGACACAGGTGACTATGTAATTATTACAAACGCAGATAAAATCACAGTAACAGGTAAGAAATTAGAACAGAAGATTTACTATCGTCACTCAGACTACGTTGGTGGTATGAAGGAAATGACATTAAAAGAAAAGCTTGATAAGAAGCCTGAAAGTGTTATTGAACTTGCAGTTAAAGGCATGCTTCCAAAGGGACCTTTAGGAAGAGCAATGATTAAGAAACTTTTTGTTTATGCTGGACCAGAGCATCCACACGCAGCTCAGAAACCAGAAGAATTAACATTTTAGTTAACTGAGAGGAGGAAATAACAATGGCTACAGAAAAGTATTATGGAACAGGTAGAAGAAAAAGCAGCATTGCAAGAGTATATGTAATGCCTGGTAAAGGAAATATAACAATTAATAAGAGAAGTATTGATGAATACTTCGGATTAGAAACATTAAAGGTTATCGTACGTCAGCCATTAGCAGCAATCGATGCTGTTGATAAGTTTGATGTAATCATCACAGTACATGGTGGTGGATACACAGGACAGGCTGGTGCAATCAGACACGGTATCTCAAGAGCATTACTTCAGGTAGATTCAGATGCTTACAGACCAATTCTTAAGAAAGCTGGATTCTTAACAAGAGATTCAAGAATGAAAGAAAGAAAGAAACCAGGTCTTAAAGCAGCTCGTAGAGCACCACAGTTTTCAAAGAGATAAGCAGTTATCTGCGAACAAAAAAGATATCAAAAGCCCAGAATGCTTGCATTCATGGGCTTTTTTTATGTCTTTTTTGGTCATAGGAACGCAAGGATGATGAGCAAGACGCGAAGCGTCTGCGAATTACCTTGCGTTCGCAGATAACGTCAGTGAGTCCATCATAGGATGGCTTTGATGAGTGAGAAGAAGCGAAGCGGATTCGAACTTAAAAGCCATCGCAGATATAAAGTGGTGATAGTCGATAAGGATAACTGCAAAAGCCTACTGTAATGAAAGTTGGAGATACATTTAAGCTTAAAACTAAGCTCTCAAGGAAGAGTGCAGGTAGCGTAAAATATATCTCAGAAATGGTGTAGTCTTTTCTTTTGGAGCAATTGACAAAGTAAATTAAATACTATATAATTAAACCCATTGAATTACTAGGAAAACAAGGCGGATGCAGTGCATCCGCCATTTAAGTGTTAAGGAGAAATATAAGAATATGCTAAATCAGTTTTCAAGAACAGAGCTTCTTTTAGGAAAGGAAGCAATGGAAAAGTTATCAAAGTCAAGAGTAGCCATTTTCGGCATAGGCGGCGTAGGCGGATATGTTTGTGAAGCACTTGTAAGAAGTGGCGTTGAAGCCTTTGATTTAATAGACGATGACAAGGTTTGTCTTACTAATTTAAACAGACAGATTATTGCAACAAGGAGTACTGTTGGAAAATATAAGACACAGGTTATGAAAGATAGAATTTTAGACATTAATCCTAATGCGGATGTTAGAATCCACGAGTGCTTTTTCTTACCTGAAAACGCTGATGATTTCCCATGGGATGAATATGATTACATTGTAGACGCAGTAGACACTGTAACTGCCAAGATAGCACTTGTAATGAAAGCTCAGGAAAAGAACATTCCAATTATAAGTAGCATGGGCGCAGGTAACAAGCTTGATGGAAGCCAGTTTAAGGTTGCGGATATTTACAAGACTAAAGTTTGTCCTCTTGCAAAAGTAATGAGACGTGAATTAAAGAAGAGAGGCATTAAAAAATTAAAAGTAGTATATTCTGAGGAACAGCCAACAAGACCAATTGAAGATATGTCAAGTAGCTGTAAAAATCACTGCATATGTCCACCGGGAGCGACCCACAAATGTACGGAAAGAAGAGATATTCCGGGTAGTGTAGCTTTTGTGCCATCAATAGTTGGACTTATAATTGGCGGAGAAGTTGTTAAAGATTTGGCAGCTAAGCAGAAATAGAAAAAGGTTATATATTAAAAAGTTAGGGAATTTAAAAAAAACGGAGTGTAAGAAAAAATGAGCATTTCAGTTAAAGAATTAAATAAATTAGATAAAGAAACATATGAACTTATAGATATTAGAAGTGATGCAGAAATTGCCCATGGGGTAATGCCTGGAGCAATTCAGGTTTCAGTTGACGAAATTGAAAACAATGACAAGATTGATTATTCAAAGAAACTTGTTATAGTCTGTGCCAGAGGAAAAAACAGCATAGACATAGCAGATGATTTAAAAGCAAAAGGCTTAGATGCAGTCAGCCTTGAAGGTGGCTATATCGGCTGGCTTCTTGAAGATATGAAAAATAGGGAAGCAGATGATTTTGCCAAGAATGTTGAGCAGAGTATAAGAAAGAAGTTTAAGAAGAAAATCTGGAGCAAATTTACTAAGGCAATTAATGAATATGAACTTGTAAAAGAAGGAGACTGTATTGCAGTATGCATTTCAGGTGGAAAAGACTCAATGCTTATGGCAAAACTTTTTCAGGAATTAAAGCTTCACAACAAGTTTGATTTTCAGGTTAAATTCCTTGTAATGGACCCGGGATACAGCCCTGCCAACAGACAGGTTATAGAAGAAAATGCAAGAAGATTAAATATTCCAATTACAATATATGAATCAGATATTTTTGAATCAGTATTTAATGTTGAAAAGTCACCTTGCTACCTTTGTGCAAGAATGAGAAGAGGTCATTTATATAGTTTTGCCAAAGAAATGGGTTGTAACAAAATAGCCTTAGGACATCACTATGATGATGTAATCGAAACTATATTAATGGGAATGCTTTACGGAGCACAGGTTCAGACAATGATGCCTAAACTTCACAGCACAAACTTTGAAGGAATGGAGCTTATAAGACCTTTATATCTTGTAAGAGAGGACGACATAAAGGCTTGGAGAGATTACAACGACCTTCACTTCATCCAGTGCGCCTGCAAGTTCACAGACACATGCACAACTTGCAACAATAACGAAAACCGTTCAAAGAGAATGGAAATAAAAGACCTTATAAGAGAACTTAAAAAGGTTAATCCATATGTGGAAGGCAACATATTTAAGAGCATAGAAAATGTAAACTTAAATACAGTAGTTGCTTATAAGAAAGATGGCGTTAAACATCATTTTCTTGAAACATATGATGAAAAATAAAAAAGATTAAAATTATGGTAGGCTGTCACATTGTGTGGCAGCTTTTTTGTATGGATTTGGGGAATATGGGCAGGCTATACAAAGAAAATGTTACTACATTCAAAATCAATTGTTTATAGTGCAGGAATGTCATTTCCAGTATTTGTTATATATAATATGTATTATATAGTGTCATCATCAATATTAAAAAACAATTATAATGTAAAAGTCACTCTTGTAAATTCTGTTTTGCTATCTTTTGTAATGTTAGTAATTGTGTATATTACGATGATGCTGTCAGTGATATACAAAAAGCCAATTTTTGCTGCAATTACATCACTGTTAATAGTGGTATTTGCACCGTATACAATATTTGGAGCTGTTACTAATGATTATGCAGTTATATTTAGAAGAAATAAAAACAAAGAGGCTCTGAAATTAGCGACGTATATAAGAAGTTTAATATAGTTAAAATGGCAAGCATTATACTTAGTGCTTGCCATTATTAATATATGAACTTTGACTTTTTTACTTTATCCCATCATACAGCACATCCAAGAACTCTTCATATGACTTAGCCTTCAAAATATTCTGCTGTAGTTTTGGTGTGTTGATTATTTCTATGAATATATCATACAAATGTTCAAAATCTTTCTGTTCTCCATGTTTTAGAACAAGCATGAACACTATCTGTATTTTGTTGCTGTCGTTCCATTTTACAGGATTTTTAAGCAATGCCACGGCAACTTTTGTGTCATTGGCACACATTTCCATAGGATGCGGAAGGGCAAATACATCATTCATATTTGTTTTTCCAATTGTTTCTCTTTTAAGAACAGACTGAAGGAAGTCTTCGTTTACAAAATTTTTCTCCTGAAGTTTGTTACACATCATCTTGATAACTGTTTCTTTGTCTAGCTGTTCGTTAAATCTAAAGAACAAATCCTTGTCAAAGAACTGGTCAAACATTTGAAGTCGTTTTCTCAAAAGTTTTGAAAGATATCTGTTAATTGATTCCACATCTTTATTGTTCAGTGCAAAGTCTACCATAATTGAAGGCAGCAGATTGCTTTTTAGAACAACAGTTGTAATAACAAAATCGATGTCTTTAACGTTCTCTTTGGTGTAGTTTGAATATTCATTATATGAAACGCATTTAACAATGTTAATCTTGTCCGGAAAAACAACATTTAAACGGGCTTCTAACATACGCGTTGTGGCGTGACCGCTTCCGCATACAAGAATAACATTTTTCTTTTTAGGTGACTTATAATAGCATCTTTCAATGGCGGCACCTATATAAATTGACACGTATCCAACATCTTCTTCTTTTAGAACGTAAGGTTCACATACGAAAACCTTGGAAATTGCAGTTAATGTAATTTCGTATTCCAAAGGATAGTTAGTCTTTATTGTTTCCAAAAGAGGGTTGGTACTGTTTAAGTCATAAAGCTTACTTGTAAAAATAGACTTTAAATGTCTAAAAAGGTCAGCGATTAATATTTCGTCATTTCTTAAATCAAAGTTGTAATCCTGATAAATAACATCAAGGACCTTTAATATGGAAGTACGCAAATGGTCATCGTCAATATCAGTTATTTCAAGGTGTGTATTGGCCACAATCTGAAGATAAATATAGTTCTTTTCACCTTTGGAAATAGCAATATCGTAATGCTCTTCTAATTCACGGCAAAGACCGTTAACAAGTCCCATAATTGAAGCATCAGTGTTAATATTCTGAATGCTTATGTAATTATTTCCAAGAACTCTTGTAGTCATAAGAGCTAAATGAATGATTATATTTTTCAGGTTAAAATCGCTTGTCTTAACAAAATGTTCGTCCAATTGCTTTATTGTTATATCTTTAAGTAAATCAAGATCAATATCTTTAAATATTGTTCGTTCCTCTTTAGTAAATCCTGTAATGTAGTGATCAAAATCAGTGTACAAAACATTGTCGAATATACATTTTCTCTTAGAATCTTCAGAGCCGATTATTTTAATGCCGGCATTAAGTTTGGTAATATACTCCAAATCATATTTACCAATAATCTCTTTAATTGTTTTAATGTATTTATTTAAAGTATTCTTCGAAATAAATACAGATTCAGCCAAATCATTCATTGTAACATATTCGTTAGTGGATAATAAGGAATAAAGAATGGATTTGATTCTGTCTTCCGAAGAATCAAGAAGAGAAGTGTTATCCTCTTCTGTATCCATTTCCTTTACAAATTTGTTGTACTTGTCTTCATCCAAAATAGAAATATAATAACCGTGATTTCTCTTTAGTTTAATAATTGCCCCGTTCTTTTCAAGGTCATTGTTTATCTCCTGGATGTCATTTCTTATAGTTCTGTCCGTTATACCAAGCAAGGATTCTAAATCATTAACAGATGTATATTCGTTTATTCTGATTCTGTTAAACATAACGTCTAAACGACTGTACTGAAACATTTCTGCCTCCTCTTAATGAAAGTATTGTTCATTGCAACCCACCCTGTATCCCACGGAAGTTTTGTGGCAAACACGTTGATTCTCCTTGTTTTGCTCCGCCGCCCACAGTAAGACAAAAAACAAAACTCGCCTACGGCTCAGACAGTTGTTTTTTGCCTTACGCTATGCTCACAAAACTTCGGGAATCTGCCTATTGTTTGCACACTAAAACTTCCGTGAAATACAGGTAATATTGCAATAATCTAAATTTGTATTTCTACTATTACTTTATAATAGTATAGTTTGGTTTTTATAGTATTAGTATATGATATCTGGCTTTAAAGAGCAAATGTATTTTTTTCCGTTTTGAATCGGAAATGTGTGACAGTGGTGTGAAATGGGTTTCCGTTTTGAAACGGAAGTTGGGGTAGTGAAGGTGATGTTTTTCCGTTTTAAGTTGGAAATTGGATGAATTGAAACGGAAGCAGGTTGTGGGTATACTTAATGCAAGACAGCAAGATAAAACATTTATTTGGAGGAAATAATGATTAAAGAAAATTATATTTTTTTTGACATTGATGCTAAGAACAAAGAAGAAGCTTTAGACTTTGTCAGCAGCAAGGCTTTTGAATATGGCATTACTGATGATAAGGACGGTTTGCTTGGAGATTTCTTAAAGAGAGAAGAAGAGTATTCTACAGGCTTACAGGATGAATTCGCAATACCTCACGCAAAGTCAACTCACGCTAAGGAAGTTGCTATTTTCTTTGTTAAGTGTAAGAACGAACTTGATTGGGAAACATTAGATGATTCAAAGGTTAAGTATCTGTTTGCACTTATTGTACCAATGGAAAATGCAGGGAACGAACACTTATTAATGATTTCAAAATTGGCAACTAGTCTTTTGGAAGATGAATTTAAGGATAAGGTTAAATCATCAACTGATAAGGCAGAGCTAAAGGAATATATATTAAAAATTATGAAGGAGGACAATTAATATGAAAATTGTAGGAATTTCAGCATGTCCAGCAGGACTTGCACATACACCAATGGCAGCTAAGGCTTTAGAAAAAGCTGGTAAAGCATTAGGTTATGATGTGAAGATGGAACAGCAGGGTAGTATGGGACAGGTTAACGAAATTACAAAAGAAGAAGCTCAGGCAGCTGATTTCGTAATTATCGCTTCTGACCAGAAGATTGTTGGCATGGATCGTTTCGAAGGCAAGAAGGTTATCCGTGTAGATATTAATATCTGCATTAAGGCACCTGAGGCTGTATTAAAGAAATGTGTTGCAGCAGTTAGCAAATAATAGCCAAAAAGTATTTTTAGATAGATAAAGTACAAAAGATAATCAAAAATACTAAAGACAAATTTTTTACAAAACTAAATACAAAAGATAAAATTAAATACTAAATACAAAAGATAAAATTACTGAAATACACAAAAGATGAATTAAACAATTAATGTTTAATTACAAAAGAAAAATACATATTCATATATGTAAAAAATACAAAAGATAACTAAATAAAAAAGGAGATTAAGAGACATGAAACAATTTTTTAAAGACGCAAAAGGTCATTTGATGACTGGTATCGGCTACATGCTTCCTCTTATTATCGGAGCATCATTAGTAGTTGCCATACCAAAACTTATAGCATTATGCTTTGGTATTACTTCATTAGATCCATATGCAGATGGAACAGGCGTATGGCACATCATGAAGTTAATTGAAAACGTAGGTTGGACAGGTATTGGAATGGTTAATACTGTATTAGCAGGATTTATAGCTTACAGTATTGCAGATAAGCCGGCTATCGGTGCTGGTTTCATCGGTGGTGCAGTTGCATCAAGTACTTACGCAGGTTTCTTAGGTGCCGTAATCGCAGCTTTCATCGCTGGTTACACAGTAAAATGGGCTAAGAAGCACATTCACCTTCCAGAATCAATGGGTTCAGTAATGCCACTTGTTGTTTGTCCTTTAATAGCAACAGGTTTTGTTGCAATAATAATGGGTGTTATTCTTGCTACACCACTTGCAGCAATTAACACATGGTTAGTAAATTGGATTAGTTCAATGTGCCAGAACCAGAGCGCACAGTTAGTAATGGCTATGATCCTTGGTGCAATGATCGCCAGTGATATGGGTGGCCCTATCAACAAGTCAGCTTGGATGGCAGGAAACGCATTAATGGCAGAAGGAATTTATCAGCCAAACGTATTCATCAACGCAGCAATTTGTATGCCACCTTTAGCATACGCTATTGCAACAGTAATCAAAAAGAAGAGATTCTCAGCTGAATTTAGAGAAACAGGTAAGAGTAACTGGGCTATGGGATTTGTAGGAATCACAGAAGGTGCTATTCCATTTACACTTGTTAAGCCACAGATTTTAATTCCTGTAAATATGTTCGGTGCAGCAATTGGTGCAGCAGTTATCGCTATCTTAGGTGGTAAGGGTGATATCCCTCCAGTAGGTGGTGTTTACGGATTCGTATCAATAACACACGGATGGGCTTACCTTGTAGGTATCTTAGTTGGTGCATTCGTTATAGCTATTCTTGCTACACTTTTCGTAGATTTCAATGATAAGAGCGAAGCAGGTTCAGAAGATGTAGATATAGACGAAATTGACATCTCATTTGAAGACATCAAGTAATTAAAAAAACTAAAATCAATTTTAAATAATAACTTTCAAAACTATTAGGGCAGGGGCCGGGTTGCCCCTGCTTTTTTTAAAAACATTAGGAGGATTGTAATGAAAAGAAAAGTACATGTAGTACCTCATTCACATTGGGACAGAGAATGGTATTTTACAACATCAAGATCTAAAGTTTATCTTATGAAAGATTTAAAGGACGTATTAGATACTTTAGAAAGCAACCCTGATTTTAAATATTTTATGGTTGACGCACAGGGGTCATTACTTGATGACTATATTAAGTGGATGCCACAGGATAAAGACAGAATAACAAAATTAGTTAAGGAAAAGAAGTTAGTAATCGGACCTTGGTATACACAGACTGACCAGTTAGTTATTTCAGGTGAAAGCATTGTTCGTAATATGTATTACGGAATGAAGCGTTGCGAAACTTTTGGCGGATATATGAATGTCGGATATGTTCCTGATTCATTTGGACAGTCAGGTAACATGCCTCAGATTTACAAGGAATTTGGTATTGAGGATACTTTATTCTGGAGAGGCGTAAGTGATGATATGGTAAATCACACTGACTATAACTGGAGAGGTGACGACGGAAGCGTTGTATTCACAACACAGATTCCTTTCGGATATTATATTGGTGGAAATATTCCTGAAGATCCAAAGCAGAGTGAAGAATTTTGGCAGAAGGAATGTTTCGAAAAAGCAGGCGGACGTAGTGCTACAAAGCATATCTACTTCCCTAACGGATTTGATCAGGCTCCAATTAGAACAAATCTTCCTGAAATTATTAAGGAAAGAAACGAAAAAGATCCTGAAAATGAATATGTAATCAGTTGTATTGAAGATTATATTAAAGATGTAAAGAGCGAAAATCCTGAATTAGAAGAAGTAAGTGGTGAACTTGTTATTGCTAAGCATATGAGAATTCACAAATCTATTTTCTCATCACGTTCAGACTTAAAGGTTATGAATACACAGATTCAGAACTATGTAACTAACGTAATGGAACCACTTCTTACATTATCATACAATTTAGGAAATGATTATCCTCACGAAGCAGTAGGAGAAATCTGGAAATTATTATTTGAAAATGCAGCTCACGATTCAATTGGTTCATGTATTTCAGATACAGCTAATGAAGATGTTTATGTAAGATATAAGCAGGCAAGAGATATTGCAGTAAACTTAGTTGAATTACATTCACGTCTTATTGCAACAAGTGTAAAGAATGATGCAGAGATGACATTTACACTTATTAATACTTTACCTCAGAAGAGAAATGATACAGTTGTTGTTAAGACATATATTCCGGGTGGAAATTTTGCAATTTTAGATGAAAAGGGTAACAAAGTAGACTATACAGTTATTGAATCAAGAGATTTAACAGATTATGTTTTATCACAGACAATTAAACTTGACCCTTCACGTAAGTTCTATGTTCCAAGTAAGGTTCTTGAAGCTACAATAGCTATTAAGACTAGTGATGTACCTGCATTTGGTTATGTTCAGTACACACTTGATACAAAGGGCAACAGTGCTAAGAATTTAGAAAAGAAGAATACATTAGAAAATGAATTCTACGCAATTAACGTTGAAGAAGACGGTTCATTAACTATAACAGATAAAGAAAATAACGTTACTTATAAGAACCAGGGTGTTCTTGTAGAAAACGGAGATGATGGCGACAGCTTTAACTATTCACCACCAAGAAAAGATTTAGAAGTATTTTCTAATAAATCAGAATGTAGCGTTGAAGTAAGTGGTAGTGATATTTATGATCAGGCAGTAATTAAGTTTAACATGGTAGTACCAAAAGACTTAGAAGAACGTGCAGAAGGTAAGGTAAGTGTAAATCTTCCAATTACTATGACTGTAGCTCTTAGAAAAGATTCTAAGGTTATTGATTTTAACGTACATGTTGATAACAAAGGTTTATCACACCGTTTATGTGTATTATTTGACAGCCAGATTGTTTCATCATTTAACTATGCTGATGAACAGTTCGGTTCAATTAAACGTCCAAACTACTATGAAAAGGAAATGAAACTTTACATGGCAAGTGCGGAAAACAAAACAGAAAAGAAAACAGGAGTTCAGGAACTTGCTAACTGGGCTAATGACCAGTCAACATGGCAGGAACCACCTATTAGCATTGAACCTACACAGTCATATGTTTCATTAACAGATGGCAAACAGGGTATTGCTGTAATTCCACAGGGCGTAAGAGAATACGAAGTTCTTGATGATCATATGATTAGACTTACATTATTCCGTACTTATGGATTTATGGGTAAGGAAAATCTTATTTATCGTCCGGGCCGTGCAAGTGGTGAAAGAATTATTGAAACACCTGCAGCTCAACTATTAAAAGAAATGGACTTTGCTTTCGGATTTACAACATACGCTTCAGACATTAACGAAGCTAACGTTGACACATTGGCAAAAGCATATAATACTAACATTGAAGTTTATACTTATGCAGAATTCTTAAACGGAAGATTAATCTTCTCACAGCGTGAAATTGAAGGAACAAAAGAATCACGTTATTCATTATTTGAAACAGAAAACAAACTTGTTGTTTCTGCAATGAAGAAAGCTGAAGACAATGACGGATATATTATCAGACTTTTTAATGGTAAGAATCATGAAAACATAAGTGATACAATCAAGTTTAACTTTGATGTAAAAGAAGCTTACTACACTAACTTAAGAGAAGAAAAGACTGAAGACATTAAGGTAGAAAACAATACAATTAATGTTAAAGAATTATCACATTGTAAGTTTGTAACAATTTGTGTAAAAGCTAAATAGGAGAAAAAACATGAAGTACTCAGTAGCAATTGATATTGGTGGCACAAATACAAGAGTGGCATTAGCTGACGAAGAATTAAATATAATCGAGAGAAAGCAGTTTGCAACAGACAGTGAAAATCCTGATGTAACACTTGGCAAAATTGCAGAAGTTATAAAAAGTTTCGACTGTGATATTGTTGGTGCAGGAATGTCATGTCCGGGTCCACTTGACTTAATTAATGGAAAGATTTTAACACCGCCTAACCTTAAGGGACAGTGGCATAATCTTAAAGTTGCAGAAGAATTAAGCAAGCTTATTAACAAGCCTGTATATCTTGAAAATGATGCTAACCTTGCAGGTCTTGCAGAAGCAGTTGTAGGTGAAGGAAAGGATTATAATTATGTTCAGTTCTTTACTGTATCAACAGGACTTGGCGCAGGATTTGTAATAAATAAAGAAATCTATCACGGCGCACACGGTTTTGGTAACGAAGTAGCTAACTGCGTAATGATGAAAGATGGACCAAGCCATGGCTCAATAATTCCCGGAGGAATTGAAGCAATAAGCAGTGGTACAGCCATTACATCAAGAGCTGTTAAGGCAGGACTTGATGTAAAACATGCAGGAGAAGTAAATGACCTTGCAAAAGCAGGAAATGAAGTTGCAAAGCAGATAATGGATGATGCAAAAGAATATCTTGCAAACTTTATCGGTGTAGTTTACGGATACGCAGATCCTGAAATAGTAATTTTAGGCGGTTCCGTAGCATTAAAGATAGATGGCTTTGTAGAAGAAGTTGAAGCTCTTGCAAAAGAAAGAGTTTACGAAATAATGAAGCCATATGTAAAGGTAAGAAAATCTACATTAAACGAAGACTCAGGACTTATTGGAGCAGCTTATCTTGCATTCTCAAAGGCAGAATAATATTTCACATTTTAAATTGAATAGGGTTTAATTATGGGAGCATATCAGAATTGGTATGCTCCTTAATCTCTGACAATACCATATAGGTAAGGAGGCACATAGGTAAGGAGCAATACAAGAAAGTTGATTTTATTTATTAAAAGTTGTAGAATTGAACTTACGTGTTATGACTCGAATTAAAAATAAATAAGGCTATATTTTTTGGAGGTATGTTATGAGTGAATTATTTTTTGGAAATAAGAAACTTGGTTTTGGACTTATGCGTTTACCATTGTTAGACGAAAATGATGGAGCTAGCATTGATCTTGAGCTTACTAAGAAGATGGTAGATGCCTTTATTAAAAATGGATTTACATATTTCGATACAGCATGGATGTATTGTGGATTTGCCAGTGAAAATGCAACAAAAGAGGTTTTGGTTAAAAGATATCCTAGAGATAGTTATACATTAGCAACAAAGCTTCACGCAGGTTTCATTAAGACAAAAGAAGACAGAGATGCGGTATTTAATAAGCAGTTAGAAAAGACAGGTGTAGAATTTTTTGATTATTATCTGTTGCATGATATAGGTCAGGATCATTATAAAATATATAATGACCTTGATTGTTTTAACTGGATTATGGATAAGAAGGAAAAAGGTCTTGTAAAACATGTGGGATTTTCTTTCCATGACAATGCCCAGTTACTTGATAAAGTGTTAACAGAGCATCCTGAAATGGAATTTGTTCAGCTTCAGATTAATTATTTGGATTGGAATAGCGAAGGGATTCAGTCAAGAAAATGTTATGAAGTAGCAAAAAAACACAATAAGCCTGTTATTGTGATGGAACCTGTAAAGGGTGGAACTTTGGCAAAAGTACCTGATGATGTGGAAAAGATGTTTAAAGATTACAACAGTGAAGCATCAATTCCATCTTGGGCAATTAGATTTGCAGCAAGTCATGAAAATGTGAAGATGGTACTAAGTGGAATGAGCAATATGGAACAGTTAATGGACAATATGAGTTATATGAAAGATTTTAAGCCACTTAATAATGAAGAACAAGATATTATTATGAAGGCTGTAGATGCGATTAATAGTAATATTGCCATACCTTGTACAGGCTGTTCATATTGTACGGAAGGATGTCCAAAGAAGATTGCAATTCCTAAATATTTTTCATTATATAATGCGGATTTGCAGGAAGTTAAAGAAAAAGGATGGACTCCACAGGGTGAGTATTATGACAGATTAACTCATACATTTGGAAAGGCAAGTGATTGTGTTGCATGTGGACAGTGTGAGAAGGTATGCCCACAGCATTTATCAATAATAGAAGACCTTAAAAAGGTTGCAGAATATTTTGGAAAGTAGGTGTATTATGGCAGCAAGCGAAAAAGACATTGAAAACATTATTAAGATGCTAGATGAAGCATCAGCTACAACAGCTAGAATTAATTTGAATGTTGCAGAAGATGGTAACGATGGTGAAATACGAAAGTTAAAGCATCACGGCAGATGTGATGTGGGAAGTGCATGGGCAACAGGGAAAGTAAAAAATCCTGAATGTGTAGATGCACCTATGTTAGATGAAGAAAGTAAGTAAATATATACGAAAAAAATTAAAATTGTGAAGCGCAGAGCAATCAGCGTAATCAAGATTTTGGTGTTTTGCATTTTAATTAAAATATATAAAAGTTAGTTAGAACTTTTAAAATAAGAAAAGGGAGTTCAGGTAATGACAGAAGCATATATAAGTACTAGATGTAAGAAGATATTATATATGATTATGGCAAGTGATACTTACGTTTCGTTACCACAGATTTCAGAAGAATTCAAACTATCAAAAAGAAGCATTTATTATGAATTATGCAAAATTAATGATTGGTTAAGTGTTCAGGGAATAAATGAAATCACTGTTGTTCGTGGCAAGGGAATTAAACTAACAGAAGAAGAAAAACAACAAATTGAACAGGTAATGGAAAAGGGAGGCGCAAAAGAAGAATATATATTTTCACCAATGGAAAGAATATATTTTATAATTTGCTATATTATAAAATCTAAGGAAGCAGTAAATGTTGAACAATTAGCGGAATATCTTCAGGTAAGTAGAAATACTATTTTCAATGATATTAGAGTAGTTGTTAAGCAGTTACAGGATTTTGACTTAACATTAGGTTATAAATCCAAGCAAGGATATTTTATTGATGGGGACAGCATAAGAATAAGAGCATTGTTTATGCTATACATTAATATGTTGAAACCAGTGTACGAAAGCGAAACTTTTTCATACTTGAAAGATAACAGTGTAGAAGAAAACTTAAAAAAATTACAGAAAATTGAAACTAAATTAAATACAAGCTATGTTGAGGGAACATTAAGATCCATTGCAATGCTTATTCCGTTAATGGAAAAAGGCAATGAAGGATTATATTTCCCTGACTTAAAGAAAGAAGAACTTGAAAATTCTCAGGAATACAGGCTTATTGAAGAGGAGTTTCCGAATTTAATAGAGAAAGAAAAAATATACTTATGTCTTCATTTATTAGGTTCGAGAGTTTCAATGAATACAATGGATGTATTTAACAACTATTCTAAGGAATCTAATTACGAATTATCAAAGGCTCTTGTTGCTGAATTTGAAAAGGTAGCATGTGTTAAATTTGAAGATAAGGATGACCTTGAAAAAGCATTATATTATCACCTTAATACATCAATGTATAGGTTCCAATATGGTATTCAGGTAGGAAATCCTATGCTTGAGGATGTTGTAAGAGAGTATTCGGAATTATTTGATTTAACTAAGATAGTGTGTCACTATTTAGAGCAGCAGATAGGTCTTCCGGTTCCGGAGGGAGAAGTTGCATATCTTACACTTCATTTTGGCGCTCATCTTAAGAAGGAAGAGGAACAAAATGAGAAAATAAGAGTTCTTATAGTATGTACTAACGGTATATCATCAGGAAACATGATAAAACATGAGCTTTTAAAGATGCTTCCACAGGTAGACATTGTGGGAGTAGTATCCAACAAGGAAGCAATTAACGTACATAACATTTGTGATGTAGTTATTTCAACTCACAAGATTAACTGCTTGGTTCCTGTGATAGTTGTACATCCTATACTTACTGATTTTGATAAGAAGCTTATTTTAAATCATTCAGTATTTAAAAACTTACAGGGTAATGTTGATGTAGATGAATTGTTCCAGACTATAAAGAAGTTTGTTGACAATGACAAAAGAGATGACTTATACAATGAATTACAGAAATACTTTGAAAGCAGAAATCAGAGAATGACTGTATATCTTGACAAGAAAAAGAAAGGTCTTCTTGATTTATTGTCAAAGGATTTGGTTTTTGTTGAAAATAAAAAATGCAGATGGGAGGAAGCTCTCAGGAAATCTGCAAAACCGTTAGAGGAAAGAGGTACAATTAATGAACAGTATATTGAAAGCATAATTGACAGTTTAAGATATTATGGACCATATATGTTCATCACCAAAGATGTTGTTCTTGCACACAGTCAGCCTAAAGACAATGTAAATGATTTAGGTGTTTCAATAGGTGTGTTTAAGGAACAGGTACAGTTTTCTAACTTCCATGAAGCCAAGATTATCATTGTTATGTCTGCAAAAGACCAGGAAAAACATCTTAGAGTATTGAAAGATATAATGGGTGTCTTTTCAGTTGAAAAAAACGTTGAAAAACTGGAAATGGCTGAAAACCCTGATGAAATACTGGATTCGTTAAAATTACTAATAAAATAAAAACGATACAAAAAAAGTCCAACACTTTGCACAAAAAATGTGCAAAAGGTTGGACTTCTTTTTTGCAAAAGTAAGTGTTACTATGGATTTACAAATTGATAAGGAGGTTCACGGATGATTCTTGACATGTTAAAAAAAGAGAATGTTCAAATTCTTGATCATGTTGACGACTGGAAAGAAGCGATTACCGTCAGCCTACGTTCCCTAGAGGAACAGGGTTATGTAACGCCAGATTATGCAAAGGGTATCATCGACATCACAAATGAGATGGGTCCATATTATGTATTAACTGATGATGTTGCATTAATCCATGGGAGACCTGAAACGGGAGTGCTGAAAAAACAGCTGGCAGTAACTGTTCTTAGAAAACCAATCAAGTTTTCAGAAGACGGAAAACCCGTTCGTTTGCTGGTAGCGTTAGCAGCTACGGACTCAGAATCTCATATGTCAGTAATTCAGACATTGGCTCAGCTTTTTATGGATGAGGAAGCGTTAAAGGAATTAATCCAGGCAGAGACAGCTGAAGATGTATATGAGTACTTATTGGTTTCATTGTATCATTCGTAGGTGGTATCGTTGGTATGTTCATCTTATTTGGTATTAAGGGTGCAGCTCTTGCAGCAGTTCCAATTATTCTTCCAGGTGTTGTACCTCACTTCTTCTGTGGTGCTACAGCCGGTGTATTTGCAAATGCTGAAGGTGGTTTAAAAGGATGTATCGTAGGTGCTTTCTTCCACGGTTTATTAATTACATTCTTACCAGTATTCTGTATGCCGGTACTTGGTGCTTTACATTACGCAGGAACAACATTCTCAGATGCTGACTTCTGTGGTGTAGGTATTATTTTAGGAAACATTGCAAGATTTACAACAGGTAACTTATTATTAATTGTTTGTGTAATCTTATTCTTAATCCCAATTATTTACAACTTTGTTGCAAAGAAACCTGCAGCAAAAGCTGAATAATAATTATTGACAATTTAATATTTGAAAACTAAATAAAAATTATCCCCTGCAACTTTTAGCAGGGGGTAAAACTTAATAACAATAAAATTTTTTATAAAAGGAGATGTTTATCATGGGAATCAAAAAAATAATGTGTTGTTGTGGTTCAGGACTTGGATCATCATTAATGATTAGACTTAATGTAGAAAAGGCATTAAAAAAATTAGGAATTAGTGGAGTTGAAGTTATGCATTCATCTTTATCAGATGCATCAGCTAACGCAGCAGATTTGTTTGTTGTAGGTGGCGACCTTGAAAACTTTACTCACTCATTCCCTAAGGTAGTTCTTTTAGAGAATATTATGTCAATGCCTGAACTTGAAGAAAAGTTAAAGAAGGCTTTTGACGAAGCACAGTAAAATTAAAAATTAAAGTCATTTTAGATTTAACCTCTTTCTTTTGGATGCTGTCGCAAGGGTTCTAAGCTCCAGTCAATTGAATGCCAAACGTCAGCATCCGTTAGAAAGGAAACGTAATAAGCAAAAAAGTGAATTTCTTAGATAAAAAACACAAGAGAGAATAAAAGTGTACATAAGACAAATTAAAGTATACGAAAGATAACAAATAGAAGACTAAAGAAATTAAAATACAAATGTAAAAGTTATAATATACAAAAGAAAAAACTTTTAAAATTTATTAACATGGAAAACGAACAGGAAATGTAACAAAATAGAAATAAAGGTTTAGGAGGCAATGATATGAAGTTTTTTATTGATACAGCAAATGTAGAAGATATTAGAAAAGCAAATGATATGGGAGTAATTTGTGGTGTAACAACAAACCCATCATTAATTGCAAAAGAAGGAAGAGATTTCAATGAGGTAATCAAAGAAATTACTACAATTGTAGACGGACCAATCAGTGGAGAAGTAAAAGCTACAACTGTTGATGCAGAAGGTATGATTGCCGAAGGACGTGAAATTGCAAAAATCCATCCAAACATGGTAGTAAAGATTCCAATGACAGTGGAAGGATTAAAAGCAACAAAGGTACTTTCATCAGAAGGAATACCAGTAAACGTAACATTAATTTTCTCAGCAAATCAGGCAATACTTGCAGCAAATGCAGGAGCAGCATATGTATCACCATTCCTTGGAAGATTAGATGACATTAACACACCTGGAATCGACTTAATCAGAAACATTTCAGAAATCTTTGACATCTACGGATATGATACAGAAATCATTGCAGCATCAGTACGTAACCCAATCCATGTTACAGACTGTGCATTGGCAGGAGCAGATATTGCAACAGTACCTTACAAGGTAATTGAACAGATGACAAAACATCCATTAACGGATCAGGGAATTGAAAAGTTCCAGGCTGATTACAAAGCAGTATTTGGAGAATAATATATAGTTATTATAGAAAGGTAACATTGTTATGGAGAAGTTAGAATTAGAGAAAATTGCCAATAACATTCGAAAAGAAACAATATCAATGATTCATAATGCAAAGTCAGGACATCCGGGTGGAGCATTATCAGCAACAGATATTTTTACATACTTATATTTTAATGAAATGAACGTAGATCCTAAGGATGAAAAGAATCCTGACAGAGACAGATTCGTTTTATCAAAGGGACATACAGTTCCTGCACTTTATGCCGTATTAGCAGAAAAAGGATATTTTTCAAAGGATATTCTTATGACATACAGAAAGATGGGTACAATTCTTCAGGGACATCCTGATATTAAGAAAACACCTGGTCTTGATATGTCAACAGGATCTTTAGGACAGGGTATTTCAGCAGCAGTTGGAATGGCTTTAGGCGGAAAGCTTAAGAATAAAGATTACAGAGTATATACATTAGTAGGTGACGGAGAGATTGACGAAGGACAGGTTTGGGAAGCTCTTATGTTTGCTTCACACAGAAAGTTAGACAATCTTTGTGTTATCGTTGATAATAATGGATTACAGCTTGATGGAACAATTGATGAAATCATTGGACCAAATCCATTAGATGAAAAATTCGAATCATTTGGATGTCATGTTATCAAAGCAGACGGACATAATTTTGATTCACTTGAAAAAGCTTTTAACGAAGCAAAAACTGTTAAGGGACAGCCAACAGTAATCATTGCTAAGACTGTAAAAGGTAAAGGCGTTTCATTTATGGAAAATAATGTTTCATGGCATGGAGCTGCACCTAATGATGAGCAGTACAAACAGGCAATGGAAGAATTAGAAAAGGCAGGTGAAGCATTATGTCAGAAGTAAAGAAGATTGCAACTAGAATGAGTTATGGTAACGCATTAGTAGAATTGGGAAAAGAACATGATGACTTACTTGTTTTTGAAGCTGACCTTGGTGGAGCTACAAAGACAACAATTTTTAGAGATGTTTTCCCTGACAGACATATTGAATGTGGTATAGCTGAAGCCAATATGGTTGGCATGGCAGCAGGTATTTCAACAACAGGAATCGTACCTTTTGTATCATCATTTGCAATGTTTACAGCAGGTAGAGCGTTTGACCAACTTAGAAACTCAGTTGGTTATCCTCACTTAAATGTAAAAGTTGGTGCTACACACGGTGGTATTTCAGTAGGACAGGATGGTGCTACACATCAGTGTAACGAAGATTTTGCATTAATGAGAACTATTCCGGGAATGGTTGTTATTTGTCCAAGTGATGATGTTGAAGCAAGAGCAGCAGTAAAAGCAGCTTATGAATATAAAGGACCTGTATATATGAGATTCGGTAGAGTAGCAGTTCCTGTAATTAATGATAATCCTGATTACAAGTTTGAAATTGGAAAAGGTGTTACATTAAAGGATGGTAATGATTTAACAATTATTGCTAACGGAATTTTAGTATCAGAAGCTTTACAGGCAGCAGAAATGTTAGCTAAAGATGGTATTAATGCAAGAGTTATTAATATACATACAATTAAACCATTAGACAAGGATTTAGTAATCAAAGCAGCTAAGGAAACAGGAAAGATTGTTACAGTTGAAGAACATTCAGTAATTGGTGGCCTTGGAAGTGCTGTTGCAGATGTTGTAAGCGAAGAAAATCTTGCACCTGTACATAAAATTGGTGTTCAGGATGTATTCGGTGAATCAGCATTAGCTGAAGAATTACTTGAAAAACATGGTTTAGATGCTAAAGGAATTTATAACAATATCAAAGATTATTTAAATAAGTAATCAGAAATTTGATGTTTAACATCAAAATAGTATTAAATATATTTGCTCAGTGTATAATATTCCGGTGGCGGTAAAATGTTACCGGAATATTACTTTACACAAACAGTTAAAAAATCTATACTAAACAGGAATGAAATTTAATAGACAGATAATCAGAACTTAAAGTTGTGTTTTGATAATAATGGGAGGTATAGAAATGAAGAGACAGGAAATAACAGTTAAGGCGAAACAGGGTATACATGCAACTCCGGCTATTGTTTTGGTTAATCAGGCAAGAAGTTATAAGTCTGACATAAAACTTTACAAAGGAAGCAATGGCATTGATATGAAGAATGTTTTGCGTGTACTTGGGCTGGCAGTACGATGTGATGATACCGTAGTTGTTGAAGCCGAAGGCGAAGATGAAGAGTTGGCAGTAGAACAGTTAATAGAAGCTATTTCTAATATGAAGTAGAATTTTCTTTTGAGCAAATTCAGGAGGTTTTTATGATTAAATTAGTAGCTATGGATATAGATGGAACTTTGTTAGACAGCAACAAGAATTTGTCAGAAGAAAATAAAACGACAGTTAAAGAATATGAAGAAAGAGGTATAAAGTTTACTTTTTCTACAGGAAGAATAGATAACGAGTTAGAAGAAGTGTCCTCGAAAATGCCATATGTTAAATATGGAATAATGTGCAATGGCGCATATGTAATTGATTTTGAAAATAATAAAATGCTCTATTCAGATTTGCTGGATATGAGTGATGTTAGATATATATATGATACAGTAAAAGCTATGGACATGGATATGATGTTTGAGTTGCAGGCTGATGGTGTAATTTATTCAGAGAGAAGATGTATAGAAGATACTAAGAGATACAATGTTTATCACATAGATGAGTTTATAAAGAAGACCAGAGTGCCTGTTGAGAACATTGGTGAGTATATTGCTTCAAGAGATAAGCCGGTTGCCAAGGTTAATATTTTTTTCCCAACTGCTGAAATAAGAGATGAAGTAGTTGAGAAGATTAAAGATATAAATTACGACCTTTCGTATTCAGAAGGTACTAATTTGGAATTTAATGTTAAGGGAACTACTAAAGCAAAAGGGCTTATGGCTTTGGCAGAATATTTAGGCATTTCTATAGAAGAAACTATGGCAATAGGTGACAACCTTAATGACGTAGATATTTTAAAAACTGCAGGGGTTTCAGTAGTTATGTATAATGCCAGAGATGAAATAAAAAAGCTTGGAGATTTCATAACTTTAAGTAACGATGAAAATGGTGTGGCATATGCCATTAAGGAATTAATTAATTCTAATAATTAAATATGTTAAAATGTTGGACCATTTGTCCACAGATTCCCGTCTTTTGGTCCACATTATATAAAGCCATTTTACGGCGATGAAGCTGTCACTATGCTGAGAAATTCGGTACAGTGGCAGCTTTAAATTTTTGCTTTTCTGAGCAAAAAATATATGTAAATAAAAATATAATTTTAAAGCATAACACGATTATTTGGACTGTTTTGTGCTTCGGATTTCTACAATATAAAAAAATGATAGAAAATGATGAATATTGCTTGACTTTTTACAGTACATTTGATAGCATTTGTTAGTAAACTTTAGTTTAGTAAAGTATTAGAGAACGAAAATCCAGGAGGAAAATAAAATGAAAAAATTATTAGTTTTAGTTCTTTCATTAGCTATGGTTTTATCACTTTCAGCTTGTGGAAATAAAGAAACAAAGAAGAGCGATAGCGATTCTTCAAAAAAGAAATTTACAGTAGGTTTTGATGCAGAATATCCACCATATGGATATATGGATTCAGATACAGGTGAATATACAGGATTTGACCTTGAATTGGCACAGGCTGTTTGTGACATGGAAGGTTGGGAATTAGTAAAGACACCTATTGAATGGGCTTCTAAAGATGCTGAATTAAATAATGGAAACATTGATTGTATTTGGAATGGATTTACTATTAACGGTAAGGAAGATAAGTATGAATGGTCAGATCCATATGTAAACAATCAGCAGGTTGTAGTTGTAGCAAAGAATTCAGGAATTACTAAGTTAGCAGATTTAAAGGATAAGTATGTTGCAGCTCAGTCAGCAAGTGCAGCCCTTCAGTTATTACAGAAAGGTGGAGATCAGGAGAAGCTTGGAAAGACATTTAAAGAGATTCAGGAATTTCCTGATTACAACACAGCTTTCTCAGAATTAGAAGCAGGTACAGTTGATGCTGTAGCAATGGATGTAGGTGTTGCAAAATATCAGGTTAACAACAGAAATAACAATTATGTTATTCTTGATGAAAACCTTAATTCAGAACAGTATGGAATTGGCTTCAAAAAAGGAAATACAGAACTTAGAGATAAAGTTAATGCTGATTTAAAGAAACTTTATGATGAAGGTAAAGTTGATGAATTAGCTAAAAAATACGGAATAGAAGATATGATTTGTCTTGGAGATAAATAAAAATGACTATAGGAACAGGATTTATGATAGTTGCTACTACAATGCCGATGAATATGATGTTAGAGAAGATGTCATTAGGTATGATAGAAACAGTAAAGATATTTGTTTTAACACTGCTTTTCTCATTACCATTTGGTCTTGTTGTGGCATGGGGACGAATGTCCAGAATTAAAATAGTAAAATGGTTGGTTAACATCTACATATCAATAATGAGAGGAACACCTCTTATGTTACAGGTTATGGCAATATATTTTGGACCAAGCTATTTATTAAAAATACAGATTTCAAGAGATTACAGATTTTATGCGGTAATAATTTCATTTGTGCTTAACTACGCAGCATACTTTGCTGAAATATACCGTTCAGGTATTGAGTCAATGCCAAGAGGACAGTACGAAGCAGCAAATATGCTCGGATACAACAAGGCACAGACTTTTATGAAGATTATATTACCACAGGTAATTAAGAGAATATTGCCATCAATTACTAATGAAGTAATTTGTCTTGTAAAAGATACATCACTTGCATTTTCAATAGCTTATATGGAAATGTTCAGTATTGCAAAACAGATAGCTTCATCAACATCAAGTTTGACACCATTCTTTGTTGCCGGAGTATTTTACTTTGTATTTAATGCTTTGGTAGCTTGGATTATGGGATTAATTGAAAAGAAATTAAGTTATTACAGATAGGGAGAAGAAACATGAGTGTATTAGAAATGAAACACATCCAAAAAAGTTTTGGCGAATTTGAAGTGTTAAAAGATATTTCCCTTGAAGTAAATAAGGGAGATGTTCTTTCTATTATCGGACCGTCAGGTTCAGGTAAGTCTACTTTATTAAGATGTGCAGTAAACCTTGAAAAAATTTCAGGTGGAAAGATTGAATACAATGACAAATTAATGGCTGACACAAACGAGAATGGCATAGTAACATATGCACCTAAGTCTCAGCTTAAGGAATTGAAATCAACATACGGATTGGTATTTCAGAACTTTAACCTTTTTCCACACTATTCAGTTTGGAAAAACATTACAGATGCTCCTTTAAATGTTCAAAAAAGAGACAAGAAGGAAGTGGAAGAAACAGCCAACCGACTTCTTGAAAAAATGGGAATAGCCAACAAGAAAGACGCTTACCCATGCGAACTGTCAGGTGGACAGCAGCAGCGAGTTTCCATTGCAAGAGCATTGGCAATGAATCCGGATATACTATTTTTCGATGAACCAACATCAGCATTAGATCCTGAACTTACAAAGGAAGTACTAAAAGTCATAAAAGAACTTGCAAGTGAACATATGACAATGGTAATAGTTACTCACGAAATGTCATTTGCCAAGGAAGTATCCAATCGAATAATCTTCATGGAAAATGGAGTAATCGTTGAGGATGGAACACCTGAGCAGGTATTTAATTCACAGAATGCAAGAACTAGAGAATTTATAGGGAAATATAATTAGTATTTAAAAGGGAAGCCACCATTTAGTTAGTGACTTCCCTTTTTGTATTTTCAGGAACTCACCAGAGATAGACTGCCTGCAAACACATTGATTTTCTTATTTTGCTTTGTCGTCTATTGTAAGGCGAAAACCTAAACTCGCCTATGGCTCAGACAGTAGGTTTTACGCCTTACACTATACTCGCAAAATTTCAAAAATCTGACTATTATTTGCTAGGTAGCCTATCTCTGGTGATTCCAAGCGAAAGTAAAAGAACCATGAATGACTAATGAATGATGTCTTTATATATAATACGAGGGAGAACTATTTGCAATTTAATTAAATATTAAGGTTTGCTTAAAAAAGCTAACGAAATTATAAATTAAAAAGTAATAGGCAAAATTTTATTTTCATAATAGATTATATATGCTATTATTAGTTGCAGTAAAAAAGGGAAATTATGTTTTCCTAATATTTGAATTATAAGAGAGGATAGAGTATGTTGGATTTTATTGAGATTATTAAAGTTATTTTTTTAGGAATTGTTGAAGGGATAACTGAATGGCTTCCAATTAGTAGTACAGGGCATATGCTTTTGGTTGACGAGTTTATTAAGATGAATGTAAGTGCTGACTTTAAAGAGATGTTTTTTGTGGTTATTCAGTTGGGTGCAATTCTAGCGGTTGTTGTTTTGTTTTGGAACAAGATGTTTCCATTTCAGTTTAAGGATAAGAGCAAGCCTGTTATTGAAAAAGATATTTTTTCAATGTGGTTTAAGGTAGTTGTTGCTTGTATTCCGGGAGCTGTTGTAACTATTTTGTTTGATGATTTTATTGAGGCACATCTTCACACACCTATTGTGATTGCCATTACATTAATTGTATATGGTATTGCTTTTATCGTAATCGAAAGATGGAATAAAACAAGAACACCTAAAGTTTTAACTTTAAATGACATTACATATAAGACTGCATTTATTATCGGGCTGTTTCAGATTTTGTCAATTATACCGGGAACTTCACGTTCAGGCTCAACTATTATAGGTGCATTATTGATTGGCGTTTCAAGAGTGGCAGCAGCAGAATTTACGTTTTTCCTTGCAGTGCCGGTAATGTTTGGATTAAGTTTTCTTAAGATAATAAAATTCGGACTGGCATTTTCTGCAACAGAGCTTACGGTTTTGGTGATTGGAACAGTTGTGGCATTTCTTGTTTCAATTCTTGTAATAAAGTTCCTTATGGGATATATTAAAAAGCATGACTTCCAGATTTTTGGATGGTACAGAATAGTGCTTGGCATATTAGTGATGCTGTATTTTAGTTTTGTGTAGAATAAGGAGAATAAATGATAGATACAGTACTTTTGGATTTAGATGATACAATATTGGATTTTCACAAGTCAGAGGCTTTTGCTTTGAAGAAAACATTGGAAGAGCTAGGCATAGAACCGCTGTCATCAACTATTGAAAGATATAGTGAAATAAATGACGCCCAGTGGAAATTGTTGGAGCTTGGAAAGATTACAAGAGAGCAGGTTTTGACAGGCAGATTCGAGATTCTTTTTAAAGAGTTAGGAGTTAACCAGTCAGGAGATAAGGCATGGCAACTTTATGAAAACAACTTAAGCAACAGTTACTTCATAATTGATGGAACAATTGATGTTTTGGAAAAACTAAAGAACAAATATCGATTGTTTATTGTATCTAATGGAACAGCATCAGTTCAGGACAAAAGAATTGCCGGTGCTGATATCTCAAAATATTTTGAAGATATTTTTATTTCTCAGAGAATTGGATATAACAAGCCTAAAATAGAATTTTTCAATGGTTGTTTTGAAAAGATGAATAATCCTAATATTGAAGGAATGATTATTATTGGGGATAGTTTAAGTTCAGATATTCTAGGTGGAATTAATGCAGGAATTCATACTTGCTGGTACAATCCGAAAAGAAGCGAGAATATGACAGAGATAAAGCCTGAATATGAAATAGATAGTTTGGATAAAATATTTGATGTGCTGTAAGAGATTTAGTGGGTAATGACTACTGTTGCAATTTTCTAATTGATGTGATGCTTGTCGTTGAAATTTTGGGCTGCGTACCCCAAAATATTGAAATATTCGATTTTTTGGGGTACGTTTTCAAGTTATGTAAACTGGCTAGGTCACATATGCTTGCTTTAAAGAGAAGATTATCACATATTGATTTTTACTTTGGAAGTTATGTTAACTAAAATGTTACTTATACAGACAACAATTAAATTTGCGTACCCCAAAAATAATGAAATAGTGAAAATTTGGGGTACGTTTTAGATTTGGTAACATTTTAACGATGTTATGTAAACCATATTCCGGGTTTTTCGGTGAGATAATCTTATCAGTATAGAAAATGAAATCCATAGAGCATAAAATATATTAAATCTTCTAAAAATCCAGAATCAGCAAAGTTAATAACAAACAAAATATCTTAAAATTCCACAAAGATTACACCAAACAAAACAAAAAGCCATACAGATTCAACTTGAATCCATATGACTTCTTAAATCTAATTAAATTGTATCCTAATTATAAATTGCAACATACGGAACTTTATATATTGTTTCATATGAAGAACAAATCTTGTCAGCGATTGTTACAAGATAGCTTTCTCTATATTTAGGAAGTTTGATGTTAAGCGGAAACATATGCTTCTCAATTATATCCTTTTCTATAGGCGTAAGTTCAAAGTCATGAGAGGCATTCTCAAGAGCTGTTCTTGCGTGGCTGAAACCGTGCCATTTATGTGATTCATCACTTACATGCCAGTCGTATAAGAAGTAGTCGTGCAATAGAGCGCCTCTGATTAAACTATTGTAATCGCAATGGATATTAAGTTTCTTTGCCATTGCAAAACTAACATAAGCTACTGCGATGCAATGATCCAAAGTACTTGTTGTTCCGTGTTGTATATATTTGTCCATACGTTTTACTTTTTCATTCTCAATAATAGGTGTTACTAATTTAATAAACTCATTCCTATAAACTAAATTAATTTCCATTAAAATATGCCTTTCACAAAATAATCAAATAATTTTGCTAATTCTAAACAATTATTTTTCATTTCATAATTGTTAATAAAAAATATTACAATCTAAGACCATAATACTCCAATCAATATAAAATGTATAGAGAAAAAAGGTTAAAATTTTGTGAATTTTGATTATTGATTTTAGCGTAGTAAAAGGCAAAAGTAAAAATTAATAAAATTACTTCTCATTTTTTTACATATTTTTAACTTGTATAAATATAGGTTCATTGTTATATTATAAAAAGAAAAAAGACAAGAGGTAAAGGCAGATATGAGAAAAACTAAAATTGTTTGTACATTAGGTCCTGCAACAGATAAGGACAATGTATTAGAAGAATTAATTAAGAATGGTTTAAATGTAGCAAGATGTAATTTCTCTCACGGTTCTCACGAAGAGCATTTGGGAAGAATGAACAAAGTTAAGGAATTAAGAGAAAAGTGTAACAAGCCGGTAGCCATATTGTTGGATACAAAGGGACCTGAAATCAGAACAGGTAACTTTGAAAATGGTAAGGTTCACGTTTTTTCAGGTCAGACATTTACATTGGTTGGAGGTGAAAAAATCATTGGTGACGAAAACCGTGTAAACATAACATATCCTGATTTGTATAAGGACGTAGAGCCGGGTTCAGTTATTTTGATAGATGATGGTCTTATTAAGATGGAAGTTGAAAAAATAGTTGGACAGGACGTTGTTTGTAAAGTAAAGAACGACGGAAAGATTTCAGATAAGAAAGGTGTCAATGTTCCTGACATTCATATTAACATGGAATATTTAAGTGAACAGGACAAGAAAGACATTATTTTTGGTATAGAGCAGGATGTTGAGTATATTGCAGCATCATTTGTAAGATGTGCAGAAGATGTAGAACAGATTCGTGCTATTTTAAAAGAAAACGGTGGCGAAAATATTAACATTATTGCAAAGATTGAAAACAGTGAAGGAATACTCAACATAGATTCAATTATTGAAGCTGCTGATGGCATTATGGTTGCCAGAGGTGATATGGGAGTAGAGCTTCCGGAAGAAGAAGTCCCAATTATCCAGAAGATGATTATTAAGAAAGTATATCAGGCAGGCAAGAAGGTTATAACAGCTACACAGATGCTTGACTCAATGATGAATAACCCAAGACCTACAAGAGCTGAGACAACAGATGTTGCCAATGCTATTTATGATGGTACAAGTGCAATTATGCTTTCGGGAGAAACAGCGGCAGGTAAGTATCCAATTGACGCATTACAGACTATGGTTAGAATAGCTGAAAGAACAGAGATGGATATCAATTACAAGCAGAGATTTTTCAACCAGAATATTCATACAGAAAGAAATATTACACAGGCTGTTTGCCATGCCACATGTACAACAGCTTATGACTTGGAAGCTAAGGCTATCCTTACAGTTACTAAGTCAGGAAGATCAGCACGAATGATTTCAAGTTGTAGACCTGATTGTATGGTTATTGCAGGTACAACAGATGAGAAAACCTGCAGACAGCTTAGCCTTTCATGGGGAGTGACTCCTGTACTTCTTAAAGAAAAGGAAGACGTATTGGAACTTTTTGATTACGCAGTTGAAGTTGCAAAAGAGAACAAGTTAGTAAATCAGGGTGACATTGTAGTAATTACTTCAGGTGTACCACTTGGAACATCAGGAACAACTAATATGATGAAAGTTCAGACTGTAGAATAAGAAAAATGGTTACGTTCAGATTTTCGTAGAACGTAACCATTTTTTTATAGTGAAGAATCTTCCAGCATTCTGTATCCCACACCCAGTTCAGTAAGAATATAAGTAGGTTCCGCAGGATTTGGCTCAATCTTTCTTCGAATGTTAGCCATGTTAACTCGCAGAATCTTATTATCATTTTCGTCCATATTTGGTCCCCAAACGTTTTTAAGAATAGAGGAGTATGTAATTACCTTGCCGGAGTTTTTGGCAATGTAGGCAACAATTTTGTACTCAACAGGGGTAAGATGAATAGGCTCACCGTCCCTTGTAATAATTCTTTTCATAAAATCTATTTTAAGGCCAAGGGCAGCGTAAGGTTTTTCACTTACTGAATCGTTAGTAACAACACGGTTGCTATGTCTTAATGAAGTTCTTATTCTTGCAAGTAGTTCATTAGTGCTAAAGGGCTTAGTTATGTAATCATCTGCACCAAGGTCTAAGGAAGATACTTTATCATTATCAGTAGTTCTTGCAGAAAGAACAATAATGGGACATAAAGACCATGAACGCACACTTGAAATTACATCAAGACCGTCCATATCAGGAAGTCCAAGGTCAAGAAGAATAATGTCAGGACATCTTGATTTTATAAGTGAAAGCCCCTCGCCACCGGTGGAAGCTGTTACAACTTTATAATCATTAGAACGCAGAATCTTTTCAACAAAATCTGCAATATTTTTTTCATCTTCAATAAGTAGAATAGTGTAATCTTTCATAATAATCCTCCAAATTTTTTGAAAAATGTTGATTGTAAAACTAATCAAAAATTAATCCTCTTTAGGCAGTGAAAAATAAAATACAGAACCTTCATCATGGGTGTCTGCATGAATTTCACCATTGTGGGCTTCTATAATAGTCTGGCAAATAGAAAGCCCAATGCCCATACCCTTGTCCCTGTCAGGGCTGTTGTTTCTGCGGGTATAAGACTTAAATATCTCATCTTTTTTATCATTACTAATGCCAATGCCATAGTCCTTTACATAAACGGTAACAGTTTTTGGCTCAATAGTGGCATAAAGTTCAATAGGCTTCTTGGAATGAGAATGCTTTAGGGCATTTTCTAAAAGATTGATAATAACCTGCTCAATTAGAAGAGCGTCCATTGGAACCAAAACAAACTCATCAGGCAATGTTATCTTAATGTTTGCGTCAGGAATACGTCTTTTAACTCTGTGAACTGAATCAGACATAATTTCCTCTAAAGGCTCAGAACTTTTATTAAGAGTTCTGTTGTCGTCCTGAATCTTTGTAACAGACAAAATATTTTCAACCATATTAAGCAGCCATGCTGCATCCTCAGTAATGTTACGCATAAGATGACTACGTTCCTCTTCCGATAGGTTAAGACTATCGTTAGTAAGAGAAGAAGAGGCACCAATTATGCTTGTAAGGGGAGTGCGTAGGTCGTGAGAAATAGAGCGAAGCAGGTTGGCACGCATTTTTTCCTTTTCACCTTCTGCAATAAGCTTCTCTTTTTCGGCAAGTGCTATGCCCTGTTTCTTAAATCTTGTCATATATGTACTTATTATAAGAGAGATTGACAACATCACAATAAAAGTAAGAGGATAGCCGGTTATTGTAAAATTAAGCTGAAAATAAGGATATGTAAAAAGAAAATTAATACATATAACACTTATTATTGCTGCAATAATTCCCGGTAAATATCCCGTAGTTAAGGTTCCGATAAGTATTAATCCAAGAATGTATATAGGTGCAATAACAGCCGGCGAAAAATTTGGCGTATAAAATAATACAAAAGAAATAATTGTTGCCACAGTCATAAGCAAAAAAGTAATAATAGTGTTTCTTGCAAAATCCTTTTTTGATATGTTCTTAATTAACTTCATAGCTTTTCTCCAAATTAAAAATCTAATAAATAGTATAACCTTTTAACAGAAAAATGAAAATAATTATAAATGTAAAAATAGTGCTAAGGAACAAACCCTATAAGCTAATAATATGTTAAAAACTTATCGCCTGATATTAATAAGCCGTTAAGGTGTGCCAAAACATATTGTTAAATAAAATCATAAGTGTTAAATTCGTGGAAAAGTAAAAAACATAAAAAATCATATGGAAAAAGCTTGAAAAAGACAGTTAAAAATCAAAAAGAAAAATAGAAGGAGGAAATGAAACAATGGGAAGTATGGGAACTATTTGTACAGTATTGGGAATTATATTTTTAGTGTTAGGATTCGGATTTGCACTATGGGATGAGTTTTTAAGAAAAAACGATTAATTCTTGAAAAAAAAGTACATAATAAAGTCATGGTTAGGTTGACATAATCATGAAAAAAGTGTTAAATTTAATAGTGAAGAATATAGTAGGAAGACTTGTGGTTTAAGACCATAAGTCTTTTCTGTGCTAATAAATAATTATTAAATTTTGGAGGTGAAGATAATGGATAGTTCTGACAGTTGGGGGCGAAGCTGTAATGTTAGATATTTTGAAGAAAACAGAGAAAATATCCATTATGCTTTTTCTCTCAAAATAAGAATCTGACATCAGTTTTCCCGCATATACACAGGGCACATTAGAATGGCACAAAATGATAGAGGAGGTATATGACAGTGGAAGATAAAATCGATGACAAAGAATTAAAAGATATAAATCCACAGAGGGATGATTATGAAGACGAAATTATACAGATTATAAAAAGCGACGAACCTGCGTATAAGAAGAAAGAAGAACTGGATGATTATCATGAGAATGATATAGCAGCAGTTTTAGAGAAGTTAGATGTAAAGGAAAGAAGAAAACTTTACTCTATCATGGGACTTGAAAGAGTTTCAGAGGTTTTCGCTTATTTAGATGATCCGGAAGAATTTATCGAAGAATTGGATTCAGAACTTGCGGCAGACATTCTTGAAAACATGGAAGCTGACGATGCAGTAGATATTCTTGATGAATTGGAGGATGAAAAGAGCGAGGAACTTATCCAGTTAATGGATAAGGAAGCAAAAAAAGACATTGACCTGATTCAGTCATATGATGACGATGAAATCGGTAGCAAGATGACAACTAACTATGTTACATTAACACTTAACCTTACAATTAAGCAGGCAATGAAGCGTGTAGTTGAACAGGCTGCAGACAATGACAATATATCAACATTATATGTACTTGACGGTGAAAATAAATTTTACGGAGCAATAGATTTAACAGACCTTATTGTGGCAAGAGAATATGTTGTACTTGAAACATTGGTTACAACATCATATCCTTTTGTATACGATCATGAAACAGTAGATGACTGTATTGAAGATTTGAAGGACTACTCAGAAGATTCAATTCCTGTACTTGACAGGGACCAGCACATACTTGGTGTTATTACATCTCAGGACTTATTGGAAGTAGTAGATGAAGAGATGGGTGAAGACTACGCTAAGTTGGCTGCTTTGACATCAGAAGAAGATTTGGAAGAACCTTTGCTTGAAAGTTTAAAAAAGAGAATCCCATGGCTTGTAATATTACTAATGCTAGGACTTGGAGTTTCATCAGTAACAGGAATGTTTGAACACGTTATAGCAACACTTCCTATCATAGTAAGTTTCCAGTCAGTAATACTTGGAATGTCAGGTAACGTTGGAACACAGTCACTGGCTGTAACAATCAGAGTATTAACAGATGAGGAACTTACATTAAAGCAACAGTTAGGTTTTGTTCTTAAGGAACTAAAAGTAGGATTCTTTAACGGAATGATAATAGGTTCCATTTCATTTATGATAACAGGACTATTTATATGGCTTGCAAAAGGACAGACGGTAGTAAATGCCTTTGCAATGTCAGGATGTATCGGAGGAGCATTATGGCTTGCAATGATAATCTCAAGTGTTGTAGGAACAATAATTCCTATCTTCTTTACAAAGATTAAAGTAGACCCGGCAGTTGCTTCAGGTCCACTTATTTCAACAGTAAACGATTTGGTGGCCGTAGTAACATATTACGGTTTGGCATGGACATTATTATTAAATATAGTTCATATGGCATAAAAACGCAGGAGTTGCATTGGTTGTAGCTCCTGTTTTATTTTGGTTTAGTATCGCCGGAAAAGGGCTGCATGCAAACACGTTGCTTTTCTTATTTTGCTCCGCCGTCTATTGTAAAGTGAAAATATAATTATGTATATTTTTGGAAAGGATACCTGTAGTTAAAAGACATAAAAAATGATGTCAGCAATTAAACTAACATCATTTTTGTTTTATTACATAAATATTCTTATTTTATGCCTTTTACTGCAACTCTTACGATTGGCCAAATGATAATAGCAAGGAATGAACCAAAAAGTGCAGCAACTAACTGTGTTGTAGAATATGTAACTTTTGCCATTGTAACCATTTTTGGAGCAAGTGAAGCACCAAACTGTGGGATTGCCCACTGTACAATAAGTAGTGTCATTATTCCGGCTTTTGCAATTGAGCCAACAACAAGGCTTAATGGTAATAAGTTAAGTTCGATTTTTTTGTTTCTTACAAACCAGGCAAAAAGAACGAAAACAATGTTTCCAATCATGATGCATGGAAGTATAACAGGAACTGCTGAGATAAGTGGACTCTGTGTTAAAATAAATGAGAACACAGGGATAATTACTGATAATATAATTCCACTTACTAATCCGCAGTAAAGTGTATCAATTATGAGTATAAGATTAATGAGGGCACCTGAGATGGCAACATTCTGTCCGGCAATCATAAGAGGAGCTTTAATAAATTGTATTACAACAATGCTTAAAGCTATCATGACTGCAGTAACTGTAATATGTTTAGTTTTTAATTTCATTTCTAATCCTCCGATGTTATTAATTCTAAGAAATCTTTGTATTGTGTTTCTGTAGGATCTTTTAATTCTGAACGGGCCATATCTTTTTGTAAGTCCATTGCAGTCTTTCGTGCATCTGAAAGTACGCCGGCACCACCTACACAACCGCCGGGACAAGCCATTCCTTCTAATAAATATCCGTCATATTTTCCGGCTTTGGCCATCATAAGCATCTTTTTACATTCGGCCAAACCTTCAGCCTTAACTGTTTTAACTTCCATATCAGGTCGCATTTCATTAATAACCTTAACAACAGCCTGGGCAACACCACCACTTGAAGCAAATCCTTTTCCAAGTGCACTTGATGTCTGAAGTGGTTCTTCAACTTCAAGAGATTTAAAGTCAACAGCTTTGGCATCAAATAATCCCATTGTTTCTTCAAAAGTTAATACAAAATCAACATCGCTTCGTACTGAACGTCTGCTTGCCTCTAATTTCTTGGCAGCACAAGGTCCGATAAATACAACCTTACATTCAGGATGTTGTTTTTTAATCATTCTTGCAGTAAGAACCATAGGTGTAAGTGACATTGAAATATAATGGGCATATTCAGGCAAAGTCTTCTTAGCCATAACTGACCATGCAGGACAACATGAAGTTCCCATCCATTTCTGATTGGCAGGAACATTTTCAAGAAAGTCCTCAGCTTCCTGTAAAGAACAAAGGTCAGCACCAATGGCAACTTCAACCATGTCTTCAAAACCTAATACTTTTAATGCGGCACGAACCATTTCAGGTGTAACATCAGCACCAAACTGACGTACAAATGATGGAGCAATGGCAGCATAAACCGGTGCTTCACTTTTTAATGCAAGAACAGTCTGATAAATCTGACTCTTGTCCACAATTGCACTAAAAGGACAACTTACTAAACACATACCACAGGATACACATTGATCATAATCAATATCAGCTCTACCATATTCGTCTGACTTAATGGCGTTCATGCCACAAGCTTTGGCACATGGACGTTCCTGTTTTACAACTGCATTGTATGGGCAGGCACTGGCACATTTACCGCACTTTATACATTTGTCCTGGTCGATTACAGAACGGCCTTTAACCATCTTAATTGCATCTTTAGGACAAACCTCAATACAAGGATGCTCTAAACATCCCTGACATGCGTTTGTAATAAAAACACGTTTCTCAGGACATGCATGGCATGCAAACTTAATAATGTTAATAAGTGGGGGATCGTAGTATTTCTCGTCAATTGCGCTGGCATCAATTCCTTCAGAAAGAGGTGCATGTTCTGACATCTTTCTAATAGGAAGTCCCATTGTTGTACGAAGACGTTCACCAACGATGGCACGTTCCAAAAAGATATTATCGTAATATTTTCCGATTTCTCCGGGAACAATTTCATATGGTAAATCTTCAATTCGTGACAATGGACTGTCATCATATGCCATACGGGCAATTTCAGTAAATACCTTGTGACGGATTTCTGTTTTATTAGAATAAATTCCTCTCATCTTTTACTCCTTTGTTAATCTATAGCGTGATTGAATCGCAATCAAAATAATTATAACATAGGAGAAAATACAATACAAGAAAAAGAATGTTAAAAAAATAACAATCTTCTAAAATAAATATTTTAAATATTTTTTATTAATTTAATTAATTTACTGGAAATTATATATGTAAAAGTGGTATTATTAATAGCGCTGGCGCTTTGCCAAAAAATGCAATTTGGGAAAGGAAATCAATATGGAAAAAGATAAAGTTAATCCATTGGGAACAGAGCCGGTTGGAAGGCTTTTAAGAAAGTTTGCAATACCAAGCATTATATCAATGCTTGTAACTTCTTTATATAATATTGTTGACCAATTCTTTATAGGAAGAACTGTTGGTGAGTTAGGTAATGCAGCAACAAATATAGCATTTCCCCTAACAACTATGTGTCTTGCCGCAATGCTTGCACTGGGAATTGGTGGTGCGGCAGGGTTTAACCTTAATATGGGTGCAGGAGATAAGAAGAAGGCTATGTATTTTATTGGAAATGCACTTACGGTAATGTTTGGAGTAGGTGTGGTAATAGCATTAATCTCACTTTTTTTTATGGAACCTTTGCTTAAGTTTTTCGGTTCACCTGACTCAGTTTTGCCTTACGCAAAAGAGTATGTGGGAGTGGTTGCTTTTGGCTTCCCATTTGTAATGGTAGCCAATGGAGGCTCACATCTTGTAAGAGCAGACGGCAGCCCTAAATTTTCAATGTATTGCAACCTTGTGGGAGCAATTATTAATGTTATATTAGATTATTTATTTGTAATGAGATTTGGATGGGGAATGTCAGGAGCAGCTCTTGCAACTGTTATAGGACAGATTGTGTCTTTTATGATGGTAGTGTGGTATATGCGTCATTACAAAACAGCTAAGATAGAACGTAAGCATTTAATACCTTGCAAAGAATTTGTTTTTAGAACATTACATTTGGGAATGGCGCAGGGACTTAATCAGCTTGCCATGATGATTGTTCAGATTGTAATGAACAAGTCATTAAAGTATTACGGTGGATTGTCAATTTATGGCGCATCAATTCCAATTGCCTGTGCAGGTATTATTATGAAAGTTAACCAGTTATATTTTTCAATATGTATTGGTGTGGCCCAGGGGATACAGCCTATAGCGAGTTTTAACACAGGAGCAGGCAATTATGACCGTGTAAAGAAGACGTACAAGATAGCAGTAACATGCAATACAGTGGTGTCCACTATAGCGTTCCTGATTTTTCAGTTATTTCCAAGACAGATTATCGGAATATTCGGTTCAGGTTCCAATGAATATTTTATGTTTGCGGAAAAATTCTTTAGAATATTCTTATTTATGACATTCTTAAACGGAATACAGCCAATTACATCAACATTCTGTACTGTAATTGGAGAACCTAACAAGGGAACATTTTTGTCACTTACAAGGCAGATTATATTCTTACTTCCGTTGTTAGTAATATTACCTATTATATTTATAAAAATAGGCTTAGAAGGTGTAGAGGGCATAATGTTTTCAGCTCCTATAGCAGATTTCGTGGCAGCAGTTATCTCATTGATTGTGATAAATGGAGTATTTAAAAATTTTGAAAAAAAATCAGGCAGATAATATGTAAACCATTTAATCTGAAAAAGCCTTTATTTATGGGAAAATAAGAAAAATAAAAAAATATTTAATAAAATATTTAATAAAATTTGTTGCAATTGGCACTATACAATTTGGAATATATTGTGCTATAATCCTTTAGGTGGACACAAGATATAGTACATTTAAAAAATAAAGATATATAAAGATAATACATTGTGGGAGAAACAAGATGGAGACGATAACACGTAGAGTAATTAAAAGAAATGGTGAAGAAGTGGTTTTTGATGTGCAAAAGATTCTTAATGCCATCAGAAAGGCTAATAACGAAGTAGAACCGATACATAGACTTAATGAGTACCAGATTGAGGCTGTTGGCAAGATTGTTATGGATCAGATTTGTCAGTCAAACCATGCTACAGCAGTAGAAGATATTCAGGATATGGTAGAACGTGGCATTATGGAGATGCGTGGATATGAAGTTGCGCAGATTTACGTTCGTTACAGATATAAGAGAGATATGGCAAGAAAGGCTAACACAACTGATGATGGAATACTCGCACTTATTGATCAGATTAATGAAGAGGTGAAACAGGAGAACTCAAACAAGAATCCTACGATTAACTCAACTCAGCGTGATTATATGGCGGGTGAGGTTAGCAAGGATTTAACTAGACGTATTTTATTACCTGATGAAATTACGCAGGCACATGAACAGGGGATTATTCATTTCCATGATTCTGACTATTTTGCACAGAAGGAACATAACTGTGACCTTATTAACTTAAAGGATATGTTAGAGAATGGAACATGCATTTCAGAAACAAAGATTGATCCACCTCATAGTTTTTATACAGCTTGTAACGTTACAACTCAGATTGTGGCACAGGTTGCAAGTAACCAGTACGGCGGACAGTCATTTTCATTAGGACATCTTGCACCTTTTGTACAGGTTAGCCGTGACAAGATTACTGAGGAAGTAATGAAGGAACGTGATGAAGTGGGAGTTAACTACTCAGACGAACAGCTTAAGATGATTGTTGAAAGAAGACTTCGTGATGAAATCACAAGAGGTATTCAGACTATTCAGTACCAGCTTATTACATTAATGACATGTAATGGACAGGCACCTTTTGTTACAATGTTTATGTATTTGGATGAAGTTCCTGAAGGACAGACAAGAGATGACCTTGCAGTATTAATTGAAGAAGTTTTAAAACAGAGAATACAGGGTGTAAAAAATGAAAAAGGTGTTTGGATTACACCTGCATTCCCTAAGATTATATATGTACTTGATGAAGATAATGTTACACCTGATTCTAAATATTGGGATTTAACAGTTTTATCAGCTAAATGTACAGCAAAGAGAATGGTTCCTGACTACATTTCAGCTAAGGTTATGCGTGAAATGAAGAACGGATGTGTATATCCATGTATGGGATGTCGTTCATTCTTAACAGTTGAAGACAGCCAGAGAAATCCTGACGGAAGCTACAAGTTCTATGGACGATTTAATCAGGGCGTTGTAACAATCAACTTGGTTGATGTGGCATGTTCTTCTAATGGAGATATGGATCTATTCTGGAAGATATTAGATGAAAGATTAGAGCTTTGTCACAGAGCTTTAAGATGCAGACATGAAAGATTACTTGGAACACCTTCAGATGTTGCCCCTATTCTTTGGCAGAATGGTGCTTTGGCAAGACTTAAGAAGGGTGAAACATTAGACAAGTTATTATACAATGGATATTCAACTATCTCATTAGGTTACGCAGGACTTTACGAAATGTGTGTAAGAATGACAGGAAAGTCACACACAGATCCCGAAGCTAAGCCATTTGCTTTAAAGGTTATGCAGAAACTTAATGATAAATGTGCAGAATGGAAAGCAGCAGAAAATATTAGCTATTCTGTTTATGGAACACCTATGGAATCAACAACTTATAAGTTTGCTAAATGCCTTCAGAAGAGATTTGGCATTATAAAAGGTGTAACAGACAAGAACTATATTACTAACAGTTACCATGTTCATGTAACAGAGAAGATTGATGCTTTTAGCAAGCTTAAATTCGAATCTGAATTTCAGAAGTTATCTCCTGGTGGAGCTATCAGTTATGTTGAAGTTCCTAACCTTCAGGATAATATCGAAGCTGTAATTCAGGTTATGAAATTTATTTATGACAATATTATGTATGCAGAGCTTAACACTAAGTCAGATTATTGTGAATGCTGTGGATACAATGGGGAAATACAAATAGTAACTGATGAAAAGAATGGAAAACTTGTATGGGAATGTCCAAGTTGCGGAAACCGTAATCAGGACAAGATGAGTGTTGCAAGAAGAACATGCGGTTATATTGGAACACAGTTCTGGAATCAGGGAAGAACTCAGGAAATAAAAGATAGAGTTCTACATTTGTAATATATTCTAATAGGAAAGGCAAAGTTTTCAACAGTTTGGAGACTTTGTCTTTTTTAGATTCAATGGCTATATAAGCAAAATAAAGAACATTTAAAGGTCATTTTATGATACAATACTTACATATGGGAGAAAAAAGTTGAAAGGAAAGAACTTATGAAAAAAACATTAAAAATTCTAATGCTAATTGGTATCATTGCATTGGGAATTAATTTGACTGAGGTAAAGGCCGAAGAAGTAACAGCTCCGGTAACAACAGCGCCTCAGGAAACAACTACAGCACCTGAAACAACAACACCACAGGAAACCACTACAAAGGTTGAACAGCCAACTACGGTACAGCCAACTACTAAGCCGGATGTTGACACAACAGGAAAGAACGTAAAAAAAGGTGGTTATGTAAAGAAAACAGTTACAGCATATAACTTAAAGTTAGAGAAAGTAACAAAAGTAAAAAAAGGTATCCGTTATTATGTTTACAAGAAATGCAACAATGGATATTCATTGATTCAGGTAGGCAATCAGAAATTATTAGTTGAATCAAAGTACATTACATACAAATGCAATGCCAAGAAGATTGTAAATGCAGCAGATAAGAAATATTCATATAATGATATGAAGAGAGACCTTAAAAAGTTGGAAAATGCTTATGGCTCAATATTTAAAGTTGACATTGCAGGAAAAAGTTTAGATAAAAGAAACTTATACTATGTTACACTTGGTAATGCAAAAGCTAAGAAAACAGTTTATGTTGAAACATCTGTACATGCAAGAGAGTATATGAACACTAAGTTTATAATGAATGTTATTGAGGATTACTGTAGAGGATATGACTCCAAGAAGTATCAGGGAAAAAAATACAGCAAAATCTTTAACAATGTTAAAATGGTAATTATGCCAATGGTAAATCCTGATGGAGTAACAATCAGTCAGTATGGACCAAAGAAAATAAGAAATGCCACATTACGCAAGAATCTCTACAAAATAGCAAAAGGATTCAGCTTTAAAGAGTGGAAAGCTAATGCCAGAGGTGTAGATATTAATAGAAACTATGCAGAAGGATTTAACAGAAAAGGAGCAAAAGCACCGGCGCACAAGAATTATACGGGCAAAACACCGGTATCTGAACCGGAAACAAAGGCACAGATCTCAGTAGTAGAAAAAGTAAAACCTAACGTAGTAATTTGTTATCATCAGGCAGGAGAAGTAATGTATCACCTTAATCACACAAAGCTTAGCAATATGCTTTATTCAATGACACATTATACTCACGTTTTAAGCGGTAAGGTTCAGTATGGAACATTTAGTGATTATCTTGATGACAGAAACATACTAAACTGTACATTGGAAACAGGATTAGTACCTGCACCGGTAAAGAATAGGCAGTACAAAAAAATATACAAGACAAATAAGAATGTATTAGTAGCAGTTGCAAAAATGTATTTATAAAAAATAGGAGTTACAGTTGATGTAACTCCTGTTGCACTGCAAAACTACAAGGAGGTTCACAATGTTATTAGATTTTGAAAATATGGAAGAAACAGTAATTCACAATTTTAATGGTGGTGAAAAAGACACAAGGGCGAAAATGTACAATGATGAAAACATGAGAATTTTATACGGAGTATTAGAGCCGGGAGCATCTATTGGTATTCATGAGCATACAGACAACAGCGAAGAAGTCTTTTGTGTTTCAGGCCAGGCTACAGTTTATATTGATGGAAAAACAGAAATTTTAAAAGCAGGTCAGGCACATTATTGTCCAAAGGGACACAAGCATGGAATGAAGAATGAGGGGACAGAAGACCTTATAATCTTCGGCGTTGTGCCAAAGCAATAAAAACAATTTTAAAATTGAATATAGTAATGGTATTTGGTAAAATTATTTCATAAGAAAGTACGACAGAGAAGTTAGTAAGATACAGATTATATTTTGGAAAAGAGGAAATAATATGAACGGAATATCATTTTACAAAGAAGAAATAAGAGACTGTAATGCTGTCTATTTTACAGAGGAGTTTTTTAATGTAAAAAACGACGGCAGCATCGATGTGTCTAATGAATTACAGAACGCCATAAAGACGGTTGTGGATAAGGCCGGTTATGGTGTTCTTTTTATACCTGAAGGTGAGTATTTGTTAAGCAAGACTATTTATGTGCCAAAGGCAGTCAGACTTATAGGATACGGTGACAACAGACCACATTTTATATTAAAAGATAATGCAGAAGGATTTAATGAACCACATCCTGAGAACAAGGGTGGATTTAAATATTTATTCTGGTTTGTTAACGAACTAAAAGAGAATGAGGCGGAAATTGCAGATGCCAATCCGGGAACTTTTTACAGTGCCATTTCCAATATTAATGTAAGTCTTGGCCAGGGCAATGAATATGCAGTAGCTTTTAGAACTCATTACGCACAGCACTGTTTTATTAACCATATTGACATCAATGTGCAGTCAGGTATGGCAGGCATTTATGATGTTGGAAATGAAATGGAAGACATCTATATTAACGGAGGAAAGTACGGAATTATAACAACAAAGTGCTCTCCGGGCTGGCCTTTTGTAATGGTTGATACAAGATTTTTCGGGCAGACCGTTGGAGCAATTAAGACAAGAGAGGCAGGCTTTAATATTATTCGTACCCATTGTGTTAATACAGCTAAATTTATTGAAGTTGATGATGATTATTTCGAAAAAATATATATAGAAAATTCTGTTTTTGAAGATATGAATTGTATTTTAAACGTGGCAATGGACAACAACTCACTAACACAGGTTTATGTTAAAAATTGTCAGCTTAAGGCAGTGGAAAATGTTGTTGAATATAAGAGCAGTGGCAGACAGATTGCTAATGAAGATTATCAGTGCATTATAAAGAAATACATTCATGGAACTACAGTTAGCGATATTTATCATGATAAACAGATTCACGACCAGATTTACAGATATGCAAAAGACGTAGATTATAGAATCTTAAAAACAGATATACAGCCGTTGCCTGATATGTTAACTTGGGTTAATGCCAAGGAAGTAGGACTTAAAGGTGATGGTGTAACTGATGACACACAGGCTTTAAAAGAGGCAATTGAAAAATATGAAACAATATATTTTCCGCAGGGTGAATATATTTTTTCAGATACAATTAAGTTAAAAGAAAATACATCTCTTATAGGAATGAATCCGGTTTCAACGCAACTTATTTTAAAAGAAAATTCTGAAAAGTTTACAGGATTTGGCAAGGCTAAGGCTTTTATTGAAACTTCAAAGGGAAGAAATATTATGTTTGGTCTCGGTGTTAATACAGGTGGACGAAATCCAAGAGCCTGTGGCGTTAAATGGATGAGTAACAAAAATTCATATATGAATGATGTGAAATTCTTTGGCGGTCACGGTAACCTTGTAAAGATGACAGGAGCTTTTGAACAGCCATATGATGAGGGAAGATGCAGAGATGCAGACCTTAAGAAAATATGGGACTACCAGTATGCAAGTCTTCTTATTTGTAACGGAGGTGGCGGAACCTTTAAGGATATATGGTCAGCAAGTCCATATGTTTCAGTGGGTGTTCAGATTCAGAATACTGAAACTCCTACAAGAATATATTGTCTGTCATTAGAGCATCATTGCAGATGTGAACTTAGAATGATAAATGCAAAGAATGTAACAATATATGGTTTCCAAAGTGAAGAAGAAAAAGCAGAGGGTGAGTTTGCACTTCCAATAGAATTACATAATTGTAAGGATATTACTTTTGCAACTACATATTGTTTTAGAACTGTTTTTGTGCAGAAACCATTTCCTTATTGTGTAAAAACATGGAATTGTGAAAATATTAAATTTTTGAACGTTCATAATTTTTCACAGATGAAATACACCATGGATAATTTCTTATTAGATGTGAATACCGGCATTGAAATAAGACCATGGCAGGCAGTTTCAATAGAAATAACAGGAAAAGGCGAGAAACAGCCAAAAACAGAAAAGCTGTATTCAGGCTTCCAGTTTGCTGATGGTGGAAGCTGTGACGGAAAGGGCAATTTCTATTTCCTTGACAGCTTATATAAGCAGATTTACAGAGTGGACAGGGAAACATTGGAGCTGTCTATGATTTTTGAATCTCCTTATAAAATTAATTCTATAGGATTTGATACAAGGGATAATATTATTGTTATTGGCGAGTATGCCATTCCAAGAGATGCAACAATAAATGGAAAGCCTAACATTAATGTTTTGCCGGAGGATTCATATGGAACATCTTATGGATTCTGGTACAACAGTCAGGCTCAGATTGTGGCATTTACAATTGACAGTAACAGAGAATGTGTAAAATTAGAAAAAGTAAACATTGGCGACATAGAGCCGGCAAGAGTTTTATATCCGGGAAACAGATGGCGTGACGGTTCAGACTTTAAGGATGTTATTCAGTATAATCCGAAAAAAGCATTCTTAGCACCGGATGGGGTAACAATTATTCCTTGTCACTATGATTTGATTAGAGCTAACAATCTTTCAAGATCAAAGCCGGGACGTAAATTATATTCAGTTGATGAAATGTATAAGAGAGTTTTCCAATGTGACATTAACAAAGAAGGCTTATTAACAAACCCTCAGGTTATTATTGAAGAGGGTGACTTTAGGGTTAAGAAGTTTGACGAAAAAATCTATGTTGGTGATGATAACATTAAGGTTTATAAAGATGGAAAGTTAATAGATATTATCAGGGTTCCGGAAAGACCTACAACTTTTGATTTTGGAGGGATTAAGCGTAATACTCTTTTTGTTACATCAAGACATAGCGTTTATGCAATTAATATGCAACAAAAAAAGGATGAGGAGAAGTAATAAAAGTATGAGAAAGCAACTAAAAGCTTTATTAATGACAGTAGCTTTGGTTACATTGTCAACAGGACTTATTGGCTGTAACAATGAGAAAAAGCAGCAACAGACAACAACTCAGGTGGAAACAACAGAAAATAAAGTTGAAAATAATATTGAATTTAAGTCTGACGGAGAGCCGGTAAAGGATGATAGTGTTTTAGGAAAGAATACATATGTATTTTCTCCTACAGACAATAAGGATGAAATTCAGGAAAAAGTAAGTCAGATTTTTGCAAGACAGGAATCTAACCAGTTTGGAGATGAAAGATATGCATTACTTTTTAAGCCGGGAGATTATGGAACTTCATTAGAAATTAATGTAGGATTTTATACACAGGTTTTGGGACTTGGAATTTTGCCTACAGATACTAATATTAATAAATTATGGGTTAATGCAGATTGGATGTTTCACAATGCTACCTGCAATTTCTGGAGAAGTGCAGAGAATTTTTCGGTAAATGATTACTGTATGTGGGCTAATTCACAGGCAGTATCTCTTAGACGTGTTAATTTTAATGACGGTATTGTTTTAAGCGATGGCGAGGGCTGGTCATCAGGTGGCTTTATGGCAGACTGCAAAGTGGAAAAGATGGTTTCCTCAGGTTCACAGCAACAGTATCTTTTTAGAAATAACAATTGGGGATATTTTGAAAATGGCGTGTGGAATATGGTTTTTACAGGTGTAAATGTTGATACTATTCCTACAGGCGGATGGCCATATGAACCATATACTAAAGAAGAAACAGTTCCAAAGATTCAGGAGAAGCCTTATTTGGTTTATGATGAGGACAATGGATATGGCGTTATGGTTCCTGAAAAACGAACAGAATGTCAGGGAATTTCGTGGGAGAACGGAGTTAAAGGTACTTTTTATAGCCTGAATATGTTTTACGTGGCAGATGCCCAAAAGGATAACGCAGATACAATTAACAAGGCTCTTAAAGAAGGAAAAAATCTTCTTTTGACACCTGGAATTTATACTTTAGACAAACCTATTACTGTAGAAGAAAAAGATACTATTATATACGGCATGGGACTTGCTACTCTTGTTTCAACTAATGGAAATGCGTGTATGGTAACATCAGATGTAGATGGAATTAAAGTATGCGGAGTTTTATTTGAAGCAGGGGATAAGCAGTCAGAAACATTGCTTAAAGTTGGAAATGAAAAAGCAGAAGTTTCCCATAGCGACAACCCTATTTGCTTTAGTGATGTGTACTTTAGAGTAGGAGGCGCAAATTACAAGGGCAAAGTTAAGAATTGTGTTACCATTAACAGTAATGATGTAATTGGAGACAATTTTTGGGTTTGGAGAGCTGACCACGGAGACAATGTAGGCTGGGATATGAATACAGCACCTAATGGTATTGTGATAAATGGTGACAATGTTACAATGTATGGATTGTTTGTTGAACATTTTCAGGAATATCAGACCATATGGAATGGTAATGGCGGTAAGCTATATTTCTATCAAAGCGAAATGCCTTACGATGCACCTAACCAGAAATATTATATGAGCCATAATGGTAAGGTGAAAGGTTATGCATCATTTAAAATAGGCGATGAAGTTAATGATTTTTACGGCTGTGGACTTGGAATTTATTGTTACAATAGAGATGCGAACATAGAAATATTCAGTGGAGCAGAGATTCCTAACAAGGATGGAGTAGAAATTAGAAATATTGTAACTGTAAAACTTAACGGTCAGGGACAGATTACACATGTCATAAACGATAAGGGAGATTCAGTTACTTCATCGGGAGATACAGCAAGAATCCAATCTTACGAAAATGGTGAGAAAGAAAAATATTAAAAAGAAGAATAACCGAACTTAAATAATAATTTGCGCGTTCTTACAAGCAATGCAAATTAAGGACGAAATACAGACGTGGAGAGCTTGCTCGCCAACAGTTGTATTTCGTCCTTAATGCATAGCGCGACAGCGCGTTATGAGCATGTAGCGTACACAAAATGCGAATGAGTATCGCGTAAAACAATAACTTGTACCATATCATGATTTGACTTAATAACGATGAAACTTGAAATTAAAAAAATTATACCTGCCATCCGCCGTCAACGGTAATAATCTGTCCTGTAATATAGGAGCCTGAATTGACAAGACCATATACAGCATTTGCAACATCTTCAGTTGTGCCAAGTCTTGATGCAGGTATTTCTTCTATAATAGAGTCAACATCTTCCTGTGTAAGATGTCCGTTCATTTTGGTGTCTATTATTCCACAGGAAATAGCGTTAACCTGAATGTTTGAAGGGGCAAGTTCCTTGGCAAGAGCCTTAGTGAAAGAATCAATGGCACCCTTGGTTGTGGAGTAGCAAACTTCATAGGAAGCACCGCGCTGCCCCCAGACAGAAGAAATGTTGATTATTTTTCCATAACCTTGCTTTAGAAAAATAGGAATAATCATTTTGCTCATAGCAATGGCAGAGGTAACATTAGTGTTCCAAAGTCTGCTCCATTCACTATCCGTTATATCCTGAAGCAATCCCAACACAGAAATTCCACTATTGTTAACAAGAATATCAATGGAAATATCTCCTAAATTCTTAAATAGCTTTTCAGCATTATTAAAATCAGATAAGTCGCACTGATAATAAGAAAAATCACTTCCAAGCTCTTCTGCAAGCGCTTCAATAGTAGCTTTATTTTTGTTGTAAGTTCCTATTACTTTATAATTGTTTTTTATAAAAAAACGGCAAATTTCACTTCCGATATCTCCGGAAGCTCCTGTAATTAATATTGTTTTCTTCATAATATATCATCCTTTATAATAGATAGTGCCATATAGTACCTTAGTACTGTACTTATTAGAAAAAAGTAGTACCCTGGTACTTTAGTACTATAGTACCATAATTATAGGAAAAAATAGTACTTAGGTACTACTTTTTTTATGAAATTAATATTAAAAAAGTAAAAGTGAACCGGGAAATGAAATTAAATAGGAATAAATTGCTAATATATGTAGGTTGACAATCTATATAAGAGTTGTTATAATTGTAACAAAATTGTAATATTTAGAATTGATTGAGAATAACTTTAGGTATATTTTTAAGATTATATTAAAAAATGTATTGAATATGTAATCAATATGTATTAAAATATTTACTTGATATGGATTTAAACATATACCGAAATTTTAGAACAGAATTAAAACAAATGGAGGCAGAATTTTCATGAGAAGTAATTATGCTAAGAAACTTGTAGCAGGTACACTTGTGGCATCTATGACAATCACAGCGTCTATGCCATTGTTTGCAGATGAATTAGCAACAGAAATACCTAGCGCAGGTGCAGCAGTTATTGTTGAAGATTACATCAATAATAGTGGTAAAGAAACTGATATTGAGAAGTTACTTCCTACAGAAGCAACAGATAGTACAGCAACAGCTAATGAGACAACAAAGACAGAAAATCAGACTGAAAAGACACAGACATCTAATACAGCAACATCAAGTGAGGACAAGTTATTTGCTAACATAGCAATTACTAAGGTTTCAGGTGGTGCAGAAGATTATGTTAATGTAAGAAAGAAACCAACAACAGAATCAAAGGTTGTTGGAAAAATTTATAACAACAGTGGTGCAAAAATTCTTGAAAAGACTAATAACGGTTGGTACAAGATTGTATCAGGTAACTGTACAGGTTATATTAAGTCAGATTTCTTTGTAACAGGAAGTAGTGCTAAGAGCAGAGCTTTAGATAATGGTTATGTACAGGCAGAAGCTAAGGATGCTATCCATGTTAGAGCAGAAGCTAGTACTAATTCTAAAGTAGTAACTAACGTTTACAAGAATGAAACATATACTATTAAGAAGTTTGACAAGACTGGCGAATGGATTAAGGTTAAAATTAAAGCCGGTGTTAGTGGTTGGATTTCAGCACAGTATGCCAATGTCAACATTAACATGGAAACAGCTATAACAAGAAAAGAAGAAAAAGCTAAGATTAAGAAAGAACGTGAGGCAGCAAAAGCGGCAGCAAAAGCGGCAGCTGAAGAAGAGGCAAGAAAGCAGGCTGAACAGCAGGAACAGCAGGCATCAAATGATAACAGCCAGAGTTCAAGCGACGGTACATATTCGAACAGCTCAAACTCAAGTTCAAGAAGCAACTACAGCAACTCATCATCAAGCAGTAGTTCATCAAGTAGTTCAAGTAGCAGTAGCTCAAGCAAGAAGAGTCATAGTAGCTCATCAAGCAGCTCAAGCGGTTCGGGAACAGGTGCAGCAATTGTAGCATATGCTAAGCAGTTCCTTGGTAACCCTTACGTATACGGTGGAGCAAGTCTTACAAACGGAACAGACTGTTCAGGATTTACAATGTCAGTATACGCTCACTTTGGGTATGGACTTAGCAGATCATCATATACACAGGTTAACAACGGTAGAGCTGTATCAATGAGTAGCTTACAGCCAGGTGACTTGTTATTCTACAAGTATGGTGGTTCTACAATCAGCCACGTAGCTATTTACATTGGTGGTGGACAGATTATACATGCTTCAACAGAAGAAACAGGTATTATAATTAGTGGCATGGGATCACCTTGTGCAGCTAGAAGAATTATTGGATAATTAAATATAATATAGAAACAAGACCTGAATTGGCAACAACCAATACAGGTCTTATTTTTTTGCAAAATAGTGTGGCGAATTTTAGAAAAAAGTCAATAGTTTATGTGTAAAATGTACAAGTTTGGAACATATCAACAAAACATTAGTTCTTTACAGCTGTCGACAAAGATTTACATAAAATGACACACTTTTATGTTGATAATGTTAATAAGTGGGTTAATAACCTATTTTAAGGGAGAATTTTATTGAAAAAAACTGAAAAAACAATGTTAATAACTTTTTAACTATAATTGTGCCAGATAGTTAAAAATGGGTTAAATTTGTATAAAATATACAAAAATAGCGTCGAAAAAAGAGTAGAGAAAAATAAGTGAAAAAAGTGTGTTTTTTCTTGTGGAAAATCACCTTAAATGGTATAATTTAATTACTAGTTAACGAAAGGAAGTGGTACCATGAAAATTAAGATTTTCGGTAAGAACATTGAAGTAACAGAAGGCATCAGAAGCGCAGTAGAAGAGAAAATCGGAAAGCTCGATAAATACTTCGCGGAAGAGACTAGAGTGGACGTTACATTAAGTGTTAATAAGAATGAACAGAAGGTGGAGGTAACAATTCCAGTCAAAGGACGTATTATCAGAGCGGAAGAAATAAGTGATGATATGTATGTATCAATCGATATGGTTGAGGAAACAATTGAAAGACAGCTTGTTAAGTATAAGAATAAGATTATTGACAAGAAGAAATCAATTAAGGAAGCTTTTACAGAGACATACATTGAAGCTGATTACGAAGACGAAGATGAGGATCAGATTAAAATCAAAAAGACTAAGAGATTTGGTATTAAGCCAATGGATCCTGAAGAAGCTTGCGTAGAAATGGAATTACTTGGACATAACTTTTTTGTATTTCTTAATGCAGAGACAGAAGAAGTTAATGTAGTTTACAAACGTAAAGGTAATACATACGGTTTAATAGAACCTGAACTTGACTAAAAGATAAAAAGTAACTAAGAAAACTAAATAATATCTAATAAGAGTCCCTGATTGGTTGAAATATATCAGTTAGGGATTCTTTTTTGCGTTTATAAGAACAAAAGTTATGAAATGCCTACGTTTACACTTTTTTAACAAATAAATAACACATACTTGTATTGAATAAAACCGATTTAAATGGTATTATATTCCTTAGCGTGTTGTATTTTACAACAAATATATTTGAGGAGATTACCATGGGCGTAATTAATAAAATCGTAGGAACGCATAGTCAGCGTGAATTAAAAAGACATAATCATACAATAGAGAAGATCTTAAGCCTTAAGCCGGAGATGGAAAAACTTACCGACGACGAGATGAAGGCTAAGACAACAGAATTTAGAAATAGATTACAGAAAGGTGAAACTTTAGACGATTTGCTTCCTGAGGCATTTGCCTTAGTTAGAGAAGCAACAAGAAGAACACTTGGAACAGAACATTATCCATGTCAGTTACAGGGTGGTATTATCTTACATCAGGGACGTATCGCAGAAATGAAAACCGGTGAAGGTAAGACACAGACATGTTTGTTGCCTGCATATCTTAATGCATTGGAAGGCAAGGGCGTTCATATCGTAACAGTTAACGAATACCTTGCTACTCGAGATGCTGAGTGGATGGGACAGGTTCACAGATTTTTGGGATTAACAGTAGGCTGTGTTCTTTCAGACATGGAACATGAAGAAAAGAAAGCGGCCTATAACTGTGACATCACATATATTACAAATAACGAATTAGGATTTGACTACTTAAGAGATAACATGGTTGTTTACAAAGAACAGTTAGTTCAGCGTGGACTTCATTACTGTATTATCGACGAAGTTGACTCGGTTCTTATTGATGAGGCAAGAACACCTCTTATTATTTCCGGACAGAGTGGTAAGTCAACTAAGTTATATGAAATGTGTGACATTCTTGCAAGACAGATGGAACGTGGCACAGCTAATCCTGAACTTAGCAAGATGGATGCCATTATGGGTGTTGACATTGAAGAAGATGGAGACTTCCTTGTAAATGAAAAGGACAAGATTGTTACTTTAACAGCACAGGGTATTGAAAAAGTTGAAAAATTCTTCCACATTGACAACTATGCTGATGCTGAAAACTTAGAACTTCAGCACAATGTTATTTTGGCATTAAGAGCACACAACCTTATGCATAGAGATCAGGACTATGTAGTTAAGGATGATGAAGTACTTATTGTAGATGAATTTACAGGACGTATTATGCCGGGCCGTAGATATTCTGATGGTTTACATCAGGCTATTGAAGCAAAGGAACATGTAAAAGTTAACAGAGAAAGCAAGACTCTTGCAACAATTACATTCCAGAACTTCTTTAACAAATATGACAAGAAGGCAGGTATGACAGGAACAGCCTTAACAGAAGAAAAAGAATTTAGAGATATTTATAGTATGGACGTTGTTGAAATTCCAACAAACAAGCCAATTGCAAGAATTGACCATGAAGATGCCATGTTTAAGACTAAGAAAGAGAAACTTCATGCAGTTATAGAAGACATTGTTGAATCACATGCAAAGGGACAGCCTGTATTGGTTGGTACTATTAACATTGATTCTTCAGAAGAAATCAGTGCTTTGCTTAAGAAGAGAGGTATTCCACACAATGTATTAAATGCTAAATTCCACGAGAAGGAAGCAGAAATCGTTGCTCAGGCAGGTCAGCATGGAGCAGTAACTATTGCTACTAATATGGCAGGCCGTGGTACTGATATTAAGCTTGATGATGCTGCAAGAGCAGCAGGCGGTCTTAAGATTATAGGTACAGAAAGACATGAATCAAGACGTATCGATAACCAGTTAAGAGGTCGTTCAGGTCGTCAGGGTGATGTTGGTGAATCTAAGTTTTACATTTCATTGGAAGATGATATTATGAGATTGTTTGCTTCAGAGAAGCTTATGTCAATCTTTAATGCATTAGGTGTTCCAGAGAATGAAGAAATTCACCATAAGTCATTAACTAAGACTATTGAAAGAGCACAGAAGAAGATAGAAGGAAATAACTTTGGCATAAGAAAGAACCTTATGGAATATGATAAGGTTAACAATGACCAGAGAGAGATTATATACGCTGAAAGAGCAAGAGTTCTTAACGGCGAGAATATGAGAGATGCAATTATCAAGATGATGAATGAAGTAATTGAATCTCAGGTTGACATGTTTGTTGGCGATGATCAGGAGACTAAGGATTGGGATGTGGCAGGTTTAAGTCAGTCATTATTTGAAATTATTCCTGTAAAACTTGAAATTCCAAAGAGCGAGATTGAACATCTTTCAAAAGCTGAATTTAAACAGTTATTGAAGGAAGCTGCAGTTAAGCTTTACGAAGCTAAGGAAGCTGAGTTCCCAGAACCTGAACATATTAGAGAATTAGAAAGAATCGTTCTGTTAAGAGTAATCGACAGAAAGTGGATGGATCACTTAGATGATATGGAACAGTTGAAACAGGGTATTGGTCTTATGGCTTATGGTCAGAGAGATCCTGCTGTTGAATACAAGATTCAGGGCTTTGAAATGTTTAATGACATGATTGAAGGTATCAAAGTTGAAACTGTTAAGACTTTATATCATATTCAGGTTGAACAGAAAGTTGAACGTGAAGAGGTGGCAGAAGTTACAGGAACAAACAAGGATGATACAGGTGTTAGCAAGACTAAACACAGAGAATCTGAAAAGATTTATCCAAATGATCCTTGTCCATGTGGTTCAGGAAAGAAGTATAAAAACTGTTGTGGACGTAAGGCTTAATACAACGGCTTGAATTATAAAGAAAGGGGTTGCTTTAGACGACTCCTTTCTTTTTTAAAAATCTAGAAAAAGTAAGATTGAGGTATGACGTGGTAGAACTTGAACAATACAAATATCAATGGAATCAATATGCAGATCAATTGGAAGAACTGCGCAAAGCCTTTGACATACAGGCAAAAAAAGAAAGAATAGAAGAAATTGAAGGAATAATGGAAGAACAGGGATTTTGGGATAATTTAACAAGGTCTCAGGAAATAACAAAAGAATTAAAACAATTAAAAGACAGTCTTGAAACCATTGAACACCTTCAGCAGAAATATGAAGATCTTGGAACTTTAATTGAAATGGGTGAAGAGGAAAATGATGCTTCAATAGTAGAAGAAGTTGAGCAGGAAACGAAAGAGTTTATAGATGAATTTGAAAAAACTAAAATAGAGACTCTTTTGTCAGGAGAATATGACAAAAACAATGCCATTGTAAAAATCAATGCAGGAGCAGGGGGAACAGAGTCTTGTGACTGGGCAAGTATGTTATATAGAATGTATACCCGTTGGGCAGAAAGTAAGGGATATAAAACAGAAGTACTTGATTTCCTTGATGGAGACGAGGCAGGAATAAAGTCCATAACATTTCAGGTTAACGGCGAAAACGCATATGGTTATTTGAAATCAGAAAAAGGAGTTCACAGACTAGTTAGAATATCTCCTTTTAATGCAGCAGGAAAAAGACAGACTTCTTTTGCTTCATGTGATGTAATGCCTGATATTGAGGAAGACCTTGATGTTGAAATAAATGATGATGACATTAGAATTGATACTTACCGTTCAAGTGGTGCCGGTGGACAGCACATTAACAAAACATCATCGGCGGTAAGAATAACACATAACCCTACAGGAATTGTTGTACAGTGTCAGAATGAAAGATCTCAGCTTCAGAATAAAGATAAGGCTATGAAGATGTTAAAAGCTAAACTTTATGTTCTAAAAAAACAGGAAGAAGAGGAAAAACGTTCAGGAATTAGAGGAGAAATAAAAGAGATTGGATGGGGCAGTCAGATACGTTCTTACGTTATGCAACCATATACAATGGTAAAGGATCACAGAACAAATCAGGAGATAACAGACGTTGGAAAAGTAATGGATGGTTACATTGATCCCTTTATAAATGCATACTTAAAATGGATTAATATTAAGAAAGATAACTAATTTTTGTTGCGGATTACCATTAACCGTGCTATTATTCAATGGTAAAATAAACTAAACTTTAACAAGCGAGGAATAAACATGATAAAAGTGGCAATTTTAGGATACGGAACAGTAGGTTCAGGAGTATTCCAGATTATTAAAGAGAACAAAGAATTAATTACAAACAAAGCAGGACAGGAAATTGACATAAAATATGTACTTGATTTAAGAGAGTTTCCAGGAGATCCTTGTGAGAATGTATTAGTTCATGATTACAATATTATTTTAAATGACCCTGAAGTTGAGGTTATTATAGAAGTAATGGGAGGGCTTAAACCATCATACGATTTTGTTAAGTCGGCATTAGAAGCAGGCAAGAGTGTTTGTACATCAAACAAAGAACTTGTTGCAAAATATGGTGCAGAATTAATTAAGATTGCCCAGCAGCATAACAGAAACTTCTTGTTTGAAGCTGCAGTAGGTGGTGGAATCCCTATTATACGTCCACTTAACATGCATATTACAGCTGATAAGATATGTGAAATAACAGGTATCTTAAATGGTACAACAAATTACATTTTAACAAAAATGGACAAAGAAGGAGCTGACTTTGACAGCACTTTAAAACAGGCACAGGATTTAGGCTATGCTGAAAGAAATCCTGAAGCTGATATCGAAGGCTATGACGCAGTTAGAAAGATTGCTATATTAGCATCTTTAGCAAAAGGTAAAACTGTAAACTTTGAAGAAATTTATACAGAAGGAATTTCAAAAATTACAGCAGAAGATTTTAAATATGCTAAGGCTATGGGACGATCAATTAAGTTATTAGGTAAGTGCAAGAACGAGGATAATCAGGTAGTTGCATCTGTAGCACCTAGACTTTTGGCACCGGATCATCCATTATTTAACGTTAGTGGTGTTGTAAACGGAATACTTGTACGTGGAAATATGGTAGGTGACTTAGTATTTATCGGTAGTGGTGCAGGAAAGCTTCCAACAGCCAGCGCAGTTGTGTCTGACGTGGTGGATAGTGTAAGACATCTTAATGTATCAACAACAGTAATGTGGGATGAAGAAAAATTAGAATTAGAAGACTTTTCAAAGTCAAAGAAGAAATTCTTTGTTAGAAGTAGTAGTTCAAAAGAAGACATTGAAAAGGTATTTGGCAATGTTGAATATGTTGATGCTAACATTGATGGAGAATTTGGATTTATTACAGAAAAGATTAGTGAAGCTACGTTTGCAAAAAAAGCAGATGAATTAGGCACAGTAATCTCTAGAATTAGAATAGAAGGTTAATTTTATTAACTATATCTCATATAACCGCATAATATAAAATAAGATTAAGGGGAAAATATAACATGAAGGAAACAAAGGTTGTTAAGTTTGGGGGAAGTTCATTAGCTGACGCTAAGCAGTTTAAAAAGGTTGCAGAAATAATATTAGATGATCCAACAAGACGTTTTGTTGTAGCATCTGCACCGGGAAAAAGATATGTGGAAGACATTAAAGTAACAGATATGCTCTACAAATGCTATGAAATGGCGTCAGAAGGACAGAACTTTGATGAGCAGTTCCAGATGATTAAGGACAGATATAATAACATTATTATGGACTTAGGAATTGAAGATTTTTCTTTAGAGGAAGATTTTGAAATTATAAAGGGAGCTTTTTCACATATGGCAGGCCGTGATTATGCAGCCAGCCGTGGTGAATTTCTTAACAGTAAGGTTTTAGCTAAGTATTTAGGCTTTGACTTTATTGATGCTGCAAAATATATTTTCTTTGATGATATGGGACAGTTTGACTGGGACAAAACAGCAGAAAAATTAATTCCAAAGCTTGCAGCAACAGAGAAAGCAGTAGTACCGGGATTCTACGGCTCAATGCCAAATGGAACAATCAAAACATTTTCACGTGGAGGTTCTGACGTAACAGGTTCTATTATTGCCAGAGCAGCAGAAGCTAAGCTTTATGAAAACTGGACAGATGTTAGCGGATGCCTTATTTGTGATCCTAGAATTGTTAACAATCCGGCTCCAATTAACACAATCACATATAGTGAACTTAGAGAATTAGCATATATGGGTGCAACTGTACTTCATGAAGATGCTATTTTCCCAGTAAGAGCAGCAGGCATTCCTGTAAATATAAAGAATACTAATTGCCCGCAGGATAGAGGAACAATGATTGTATCAGAAACAGCAGAACCTTGTGAACATATTATTACAGGTATTGCAGGTAAAAAAGGTATGTCTGTAATCAATATTGAAAAAGACAAAATGAACAGCGAAGTTGGATTTGGTAGAAACGTTCTTCGTGCATTAGAAAAGAGCAATGTAAGTTTTGAACATATGCCATCAGGTGTAGATACAATGAGCGTTGTTATTCAGACAGATAAGTTAGCAGGCAAGGAAACAACAATTCTTGATGAAATTAGATCAAGAGTGCATCCTGACCAGTTATACATTGAAAGCAACTTAGCTCTTATTGCAGTTGTAGGTCGTGGAATGAAGAGTGCAAGAGGTACAGCGGCAATCTTATTTACAGCTTTAGCAGATGCAAGAGTAAATATTAAGATGATTGATCAGGGTTCTTCAGAATTAAACATCATTATCGGTGTTGCAGAGGAAGACTTTGAAGTAGCAATGAAAGCTATTTACAATGCATTTATCAAGGTAAAAAAATAAATAGCAGACAACCTTTGTTAAAAAGTTGACAAAGATTTATATAAGTACTATAATGACATAGTAAAAATTAAAAAATTCTTCGGGGCAGGGTGAAATTCCCTACCGGCTGTGATTGCGAATGCATAAGTCAGCGAGCCAATGGCATGATATGGTGTGAATCCATAACCGACAGTAAAGTCTGGATGAGAGAAGACAGGAGCGTAATTATCGTAGATTGATTAAGGATTCTAAAAGCCACTGGAATCTTGCAATCAGTAATTTATGAATATTACATTTCTATATTTGCTTTGTATTTAAGCCCTGGAAACTATTTCCGGGGTTTTCTTTTTGCCACAAAAAGAAAGATACGGCAAATCAAATCACCAATAAGTGTTGAAGAATTTTGAAAAAAGAAAAAGGAGATTTAAAATGAAAAAAGTATTTACTACAAAAAATCTGGTTCTTATGGCAATGTTCTCAGCACTTGCCGCAGTGTTAATGTTATGGGAATTTCCAATTCCTTTTATAGCACCAAACTTTTATGAAATTGATTTAAGTGAGATTCCAATTCTTGTAGGTTCATTTATTATGGGACCTGTATCGGGAGTAATTATGGAAGCAATAAAGATTATCCTTAAATTATTAATTAAGGGAACTTCAACAGCATATGTTGGAGATTTCGCAAACTTCTGTATAGGAGTATGTTTGGTAGTACCTGCAAGTATAATTTACCAGAAACACAAAACAAAAAAGAATGCCTTCATTGGAATGTTAGTTGGAACGTTGTTCATGGCTGTAGCAGGTGTTGTTCTTAACTATTTCGTAATGATACCATTTTATGTTAAGGCATTTGGAATGCCATTAGAAGCAATTATTGGTGCAGGGGCAAAGATTCAGCCTTTAGTTACAAACAAATTAAGTTTTACAATAGTATGTGTGGCACCGTTTAACATTGTTAAGGGCATAATAGTAAGTTTGGTAACAGCATTAATTTACAAGCACATTAGTGCTTTCGTAAAAACAATAAAGTTATAAAGTATAAAAAATTAAATAGCAAGTAAAATCCATTATTTTAACCTAGAGGGCGGCATTAAAAGTGCCGTCTTTTTAGTTTTTGTGGAAAAAAAATTATATTGTGTTACAATGGTATTGCTTATTAGGATTGTACAAGTGAATTTTGCTTGGCAATTTATTCAATCAAAAATTTTGTTTGGAGGATATATGGTTTATGAGACTATGTGTTGGGAAGACACATTTAATCTTGGGAAAAAAATAGGACAACAGGCAAAGCCAGGACAGGTTATTTGTCTTAATGGTGATTTAGGAGTGGGAAAGACTGTATTTACCCAAGGATTCGCTAAGGGACTCGGAATCGAAGAAACAGTAAACAGCCCTACTTTTACAATAATTCAGGTGTATGATGAAGGAAGAATACCACTTTATCATTTTGACGTTTATAGAATTGGTGATCCCGAAGAAATGTATGAAATCGGTTATGAAGACTATTTCTTTGGGGAAGGGGTATGCTTAATAGAATGGTCTAAATTAATTGAAGAATTAATTCCAAGTGATGCAGCAACTGTATTAATAGAGAAAGATTTAGAAAAAGGTCTTGATTATAGAAAGGTTACGGTGGAAGGACTATGAGAATTTTGGCAATAGACAGTTCATCTATGGTGGCAACTGTAGCTGTTGTAACAGATGGTGTCTTAACAGCAGAATATACAATTAATCACAAAAAAACACATTCACAGACTTTATTGCCTATGATAGATGAAATAAAGAAGAATATAGATTTGGATATGAATACGGTAGATGCAATTGCAATTGCAGGTGGTCCGGGGTCATACACAGGCCTTAGAATTGGAAGTGCCACAGCTAAAGGTTTTGGACTGGCACTTAATATTCCAATTATAAATATTCCAACAATGGATGCGTTAGCATATAATCTTTTCTCTTCATCTTTTGTTATCTGCCCTATTATGGATGCAAGAAGAGAACAGGTTTACACAGGAATTTACAAGTTTAACGGTACAACAATGGAAGTTATAAAACCACAGTGCATTATGATGATTAGAGATCTTGTAAAAGAATTAAATAATATGTCACAGGCGGTCATGTTTAATGGTGATGGCGTGGATGCTTACAAAGATATAATCGAAGAAGAAATGACAACAGAGCATTATTATGCGCCTGCATCTGTAAACAGAGCAAAGGCTTCATCTTTGGCATCTTTGGCAGAAATTTATTACAAAGAAGGGAAGACTGAAACAGCAGCTGAGCACGCACCGGAATATTTAAGATTATCTCAGGCTGAAAGAGAATTAAAAGAAAAAATGGAAAGAACAAAAGATGCAGGAAATAATCTATAGGTTAATGAGTGAAGGGGATATAAAACAGGTTGCAGCAATAGAAAAGGAAATTTTTTCTCTACCATGGTCTGAAAAATCCTTTTTGGATTCTTTAAAAAACGAAAATACTGTATATATAGTAGCAGAAATTAAAGATGAAATTGTGGCATATTGTGGAGCATATATTTCTTTTGAAGAAGCTGACATTAGCAATGTGGCAGTCAAAGAAAATTTTAGAAGAAAGAATGTGGCTGAGAATATGTTAAATAAACTTTTTTATGAATGCGGGAAAAAAGGAGTGTCAGATATTACTTTGGAAGTAAGAGAGACTAATGTTCCGGCAATAAGTTTATATGAAAAACTAGGCTTTGAAGAAGCGGGAATACGTAAGAATTTTTATGAAAAACCTGTTGAAAATGCTCTTATTATGTGGAAACATGATTAGAAGAACTTTCCACTAGTATTTGAAAGTGTTTATAGTTAGAATGAAACAAGACTAATTATTGACACAGGAGGAAAGTATGAGAGTATATAAAGATAAAAAACTAACGAAAGTAGTATGTAACAATTGTGGAAAAAATATTAAAGTAAATAATTTCACAATAGAGGAAGGTGTATTTTTCGCAGATTATAAGTGGGGGTATTTTTCAAAAAAAGATGGAAGAGAAGACACTTTTGATTTGTGCGAAAAATGCTATGATGAAATAACAGAAAAATTTTTATACAAAATAAATACAAAAAATTATACAGAATTGTTATGATTTTAATCATTTAGAAAATGGAGAAGGTATGTTAGATGTTTGTTTACTTGGCACAGGGGGAATGATGCCACTTCCAAGAAGATGGCTTACAGCCCTTATGTGCAGATATAATGGAAAAAATATATTAATAGATTGTGGAGAGGGTACTCAGGTTGCAATCAAAGAAAAAGGCTGGACATTTAAGCCTATTGATGTTATCTGCATTACACATTATCATGCAGATCATATTAGTGGTTTGCCGGGTTTACTTTTAACAATGGGAAATGCAGAGAGAACGGAACCTCTTACAATGATAGGTCCAAGAGGATTGACAAAAGTTGTCAATGCTCTTAGAACCATAGCACCTGAATTACCTTTTGACATTAATTTTATTGAACTTACTGAAGGTGAGCAAACACTGGAATTTGAAGATTTCAGGATTAAAGCTTTTAGAGTAAAGCATAATATAGTTTGCTACGGATATTCCATAGAAATAGATCGTGGAGGAAAGTTCAACCCTGAAGCGGCAAAAAAACTTAACATACCTATAAGAAGTTGGGGAAAACTTCAAAAAGGTGAGACGGTTGAAGTTGATGGTGTAACATTTACACCTGATATGGTAGTTGGTGCGCCAAGAAAAGGTTTAAAAGTTACTTATACAACAGATACAAGACCAGTGCCTGTAATAGCAGAGGCGGCAAAAGGGGCGGATCTTTTTATATGCGAAGGGATGTATGGCGAACCTGATAAGGATGCCAAGGCAAGAGAACATAAACATATGACATTTAAAGAGGCTGCAAAGATTGCAAAAGAGGCACAACCTAAGGAAATGTGGCTTACACATTTCAGCCCTTCATTAGTAAGACCTTTAGAGTATATGGATACAGTTACGGATATATTTGAAAATGCTAAAGCAGGAAAGGATGGAATGTCTGTTAATTTATGTTTTGAGGACTAAAATTATTAACATTAATTAGACAGAAAAAGAAAAGGTGTTAACATGGAAGAAGTGAAAATATTAGCAATTGAAAGTTCTTGTGATGAAACAGCGGCAGCAGTAGTAGTTAACGGTAGAGAAGCATTATCTAATGTTATTTCATCTCAGATAGATTTACATACTTTATACGGTGGTGTTGTGCCTGAAATCGCATCAAGAAAACATATTGAAAATATAAATTATGTTATAGAAAAAGCTTTGTCGGACGCTAATTGCACATTAGATGACATAGATGCAATAGGTGTTACATATGGACCGGGCTTAGTTGGAGCCTTATTGGTAGGTGTGGCAGAAGCAAAGGCTATATGCTTTGCAAAGGACATACCTTTAATCGGTGTGCACCATATTGAAGGACATATTTGCGCTAATTATGTAGAAAACAAGGAATTAGAGCCCCCATTTGTGTGCCTTGTAGTATCAGGTGGACATACTCATTTAGTTGTTGTTGAAGATTATGGAAAATACAAAATTCTTGGGAAAACAAGAGATGATGCAGCAGGTGAAGCTTTTGATAAGGTTGCAAGAGCAATAGGTTTAGGATACCCGGGAGGCCCTAAAATTGACAAAATCTCAAAAGAAGGCAACCCTCATGCATATGAGTTTCCA
>NZ_CP102282.1:300000-502500 GCF_025150745.1 Eubacterium ventriosum | reverse complement strand
GTGAGCTGGCTGTCAGGAAAAGCCGCTATTGTGTACATTGTACCCGTACCGTAAACCGACACAGGTGGATGAGGAGAGAATCCTAAGGCCGACGGAAGAAGCATTGTTAAGGAACTCGGCAAAATGGCCCCGTAACTTCGGGATAAGGGGTGCCTACGAAGGTAGGCCGCAGAGAATTGGCCCAAGCAACTGTTTAGCAAAAACACAGGTCTATGCGAAACCGTAAGGTGATGTATATGGGCTGACGCCTGCCCGGTGCTGGAAGGTTAAGGGGAGAGGTTAGACATGAGTCGAAGCCTTGAACTTAAGCCCCAGTAAACGGCGGCCGTAACTATAACGGTCCTAAGGTAGCGAAATTCCTTGTCGGGTAAGTTCCGACCCGCACGAAAGGCGTAATGATTTGGGCACTGTCTCGACAATGCATCCGGTGAAATTGAAGTACCAGTGAAGATGCTGGTTACCTGCGCCAGGACGGAAAGACCCCATGGAGCTTTACTCTAGCTTGATACTGGGATTCGATATTGCATGTACAGGATAGGTGGGAGACTAGGAGACATGAACGCCAGTTTGTGTGGAGTCGCCCTTGGGATACCACCCTTGCAGTATTGGGTTTCTAACATGCAGCCGTGATCCGGCTGGTGGACAATGTCAGGTGGGGAGTTTGACTGGGGCGGTCGCCTCCGAAAGGGTATCGGAGGCGCTCAAAGGTTCCCTCAGAATGGTCGGAAACCATTCGAAGAGTGCAAAGGCAGAAGGGAGCTTGACTGTGACACCGACGGGTGGAGCAGGTACGAAAGTAGGACTTAGTGATCCGGTGGTATAAAGTGGGATTGCCATCGCTCAACGGATAAAAGCTACCCTGGGGATAACAGGCTTATCACTCCCAAGAGTTCACATCGACGGAGTGGTTTGGCACCTCGATGTCGGCTCATCGCATCCTGGGGCTGTAGTAGGTCCCAAGGGTTGGGCTGTTCGCCCATTAAAGCGGTACGCGAGCTGGGTTCAGAACGTCGTGAGACAGTTCGGTCCCTATCCGGCGTGGGCGTAGGATATTTGAGAGGAGCTGTCCTTAGTACGAGAGGACCGGGATGGACTGACCTCTGGTGTACCTGTTGCACTACCAAGTGCATGGCAGGGTAGCCAAGTCGGGAAGGGATAAACGCTGAAGGCATCTAAGCGTGAAGCCCCCCTCAAGATGAGATATCCCATTCGCAAGAATTAAGACCCCTTGAAGACGACGAGGTTGATAGGTCAGAGGTGGAAGTGTGGTAACACATGGAGCTGACTGATACTAATAGGTCGAGGGCTTATCCATGAAGGAAGGAAAGAGGAGTTATCTCCCCGGATGAAGGATTTCAGTGTGTGGTTTTGAGTGTATAATCAAAAAAGTACTTGTAATTTAGTACTGAGTATGTTATAATACTCTTGATGGCCCGGTGGCTCAGCTGGTTAGAGCGCCGCCCTGTCACGGCGGAGGTCGTGGGTTCGAACCCCATCCGGGTCGCTATCAGTATAATATATAATTTATACAGAGGAGGTCGAAAGCATATCAAGCTAGCTTTCTCAACCTCTTTATTTTTTTCTTGGGATCTTAGCTCAGCTGGGAGAGCATCTGCCTTACAAGCAGGGGGTCACAGGTTCGAGCCCTGTAGGTCCCATTTATACTTCTTACAGTATAAATGATAAAAATGAATACGCCGATGTGGCTCAATTGGCAGAGCAGCTGATTTGTAATCAGCAGGTTAACGGTTCGAGTCCGTTCATCGGCTTTAATGGGCAGATTCCCGAGTGGCCAAAGGGGACAGACTGTAAATCTGCTGGCACTGCCTTCGAAGGTTCGAATCCTTCTCTGCCCATTACTTTTTAATTAAATATCGCGGGGTGGAGCAGTCTGGAAGCTCGCCGGGCTCATAACCCGGAGGTCATAGGTTCAAATCCTATTCCCGCAACTCAATGCCCAGTTAGCTCAGTTGGTAGAGCAGAGGACTGAAAATCCTCGTGTCTCTGGTTCGATTCCGGAACTGGGCATTATTTTTATTTACTAATGGATTTTCCATTAGTTTTTTTTTGCCATAAATAATTGCTTACTAATATAAAAAATAGTAATATAAATATATGTATATCACCCAGTGAGTGGAGGAATAAATAGAATTAACTACAAAACAAATTTATAGCACTAGCACACATAGAAATAATTAAAAGTAAAATAATTAAAACAAGATTACAAGAGGATAAATTAAATGAAAGAGCATCAGGCAAGAGAAATAATATTCGAAGAAAAGGTTAAAAAATTATTACAGGACAGCAATTATATTAATATTGTAGAGCAGAATATACCGGGGAGAAGTAGTTCCCATGGTATTAATTCTTATGGAAAGTTAAATCTTCCAACAGCTTTTATATTTCCTTTAAGAATAATATTTCAGTATAAGTATTATGCAAAAAATAAGGTTGAGTTAATGCATGTACGCGATTTTGGAGGAATTATTGCAGATATTTCTGAAACTAACTACGCAATACAGGGAGAGATGGGAAATATATGCGATAGATATAATTACACCGGTTGTTATTTCAGCGCTACTGCTTTTTCAAGAGAGGCGCAGGAGTATGCCTGGGCGCACAATATTTTTATGGTATCTTTGGAGAGAATAGGAGTGATGCAGCCTATTTTGAAAAAGATAGATTCTTTTGTGTCAGGTTTAAGCGAGAATATAATTAATAACATAACAAAGCAGGAATTGTTGGAGGGTTACGAGCGTGAGATAGACGAGGAGAATATAATTCCTGAAGGTGCAATAGGAATTATTAATAATGTTTATCCTGTAATGATTTTAGGAAAGAATGGGTGGACTAAACCGGTAATAGAGGAAGCTACCAAATCTGAGATAAATAGAGCTTATATTGACAGTGTATATAGAAGTGAAAATCAGTTTGAAGCTAATTTTGAACTTAATTTTATGGAATGCACCGCAGAGTTTTCTGTTCCAATTACTGTTGTTGAGAAGCTTATGAATAGAGAAGATAATGAAACAAAAAATAATGTAATATTTAATATAGATATTCCTTTTATAAGTGATAAGGGAATTAAAAAATTTGTTTCACTTGAGGTATTTCTTGAAGGATTTAATAGAGGAGACTATACAAATAAGCAGATTTCATTTTTTAACTTTGGCGAATAGTTAGTGGGAGTATGTAATGGAAAGTAATAGTTATAAAAATTATAACAATAATAGTAGAAATAATTATAAAGATAATAGTAGAAATAATTATAAAGATAATAATGAAGACTACAATTGTCAGAAGAAGAGTTTTTACAATGAATTAATTGAATATAGTAAAAATGGAAGATATCCATTACATATGCCGGGGCATAAAAGAAATGAAAGGCTTTTTGATGGAATTGATCCATATAAAGTGGATATTACGGAAATAGATGGATTTGATAATTTACACAATCCTAAAGGGATAATATTGGATGCAATGAAAAATGCATCCGATTTTTTTGAGACGGACAGAACTTGGTTTTTGGTAAATGGAAGTTCATGTGGAATTTTAGCTGCTATTAGTGCAGTTACTAATATAGGAGATAAAATTATCATAGGAAGAAATTGTCACAAGGCAGTTTATAATTGTGCCAAGTTACGTAATTTAGACGTGGAATATGTATATCCGTCTTATATAGCTAAGTACGGAATAAATGGTGGTTATAATAAAGGCGAAATAGAAAATATTTTGAAAAAAAATAGAGATGTAAAGGCGGTTGTTCTTACATCCCCTACTTATGATGGAATCGTATCTGATATAGAGGAAATTGCAAGAGTAGTCCATAAATATAATACAGTCTTAATTGTGGATGAAGCCCACGGAGCCCATTTTGGAATAAGTGAGAAACTTCCGGTTCCGGCTTATAAGTTGGGAGCTGATTTAGTTATCGAAAGCACACATAAGACTTTGCCGGCAATGACACAGACAGCTTTGTTTCATTTAAAGGGCGATAGAATTGATGCAGGAAAAGTGCAGGAAATGTTGTCTATATATGAAACAAGTAGTCCTTCATATGTGCTAATGTGTAGCATTGACAAGTGTATTAGGGAAATTCAGAAAAAAGGTCAACAAAGATATGATGAATTGTTGAATGTTATTAACAAAATCAGAAAAAATGTTAATAAGTGTAAGTATATTTCAATACCATGTGAAGAATTAAAAAATCAAAATAATGTTTTTGATGTAGATGTAACGAAGCTTATTATTAATGTAAATAATAGTGGAATAACAGGTAAGCAGTTAGGGGATATTCTCAGATACAAGTATAATATTGAAGTTGAAATGGATTCACTAAAGTATGTGCTTGGGATAACTACTATATGCGATGATTATAAAGAACTTGAAAGATTGGCAGAGGCTTTAAAGGAAATAGATAAGTCCTTGGAAGAAAAGCAGAATGAAAATATTTCTGTAGAGTTACTGAAAAATAAAAGAATGTATTCAATATACGAAACAGATTTGAAAGAAAAAAATACAGTTAATCTGTTTGATTCAAAGGATTGCATTTCAGGTGAATTTGTTTTTCTTTATCCGCCGGGAATCCCATTGGTTGTTCCTGGTGAAGTGATTACAGAAGAATTATTGGAACAGATTAAAGTGTATTTGGAAGCAAATATGAATATTAGCGGTTTAAAAGATAATTCAAATAAAACTATTGAAGTTGTAAAATAAATTGGAGGAATAATGTCAAAGATATTTTTTGTGTTAGGAAAAAGCTGCAGCGGAAAAGATACTATTTTCCAAAGCTTAAAAGAAAATAAACAATTAAATTTAAAAACTGTTGTAGGTTATACAACAAGACCTATGAGGGTTAATGAAAAAAATGGGGTGGAATATTTTTTTGTTGACCAAAATAAGCTTGAAGAATTGAAAAAGGCTAAAAAGGTTATTGAGTGCAGAGATTATAATACTGTGTATGGAATATGGAGTTATTTTACAGTTGATGACGGCCAGATAGATTTAAATAACGGAGATTATTTGTATATTGGTACTTTGGAATCATATGAGCAGATGATTGATTTTTATGGTGAAGATGTTGTGGTGCCGTTATATATACAGGTTGAAACAGGTGAAAGATTGGCAAGGGCTGTTAACAGGGAAAGAAATCAAAGTGAGCCAAAGTACAAGGAGTTATGCAGAAGATTTCTGGCTGATGAGGAAGATTTCTCAGAAGAAAAAATAGAGAAAGCCGGTATAAAGAAAAGGTTTGAGAACAATAACTTAAATCAGTGTATAAAAGAAATAGAGCAGGAAATAGTAAAAAAAATAAAGTAAGAATAAAATAAATAAGTATTATATTATTTTTAAGGTTATGTTTTATCTGGAAATGGCTAAAGCATAGCCTTTTTTATTTATTTATGTTATTATAAATTAGTATGACCATAGATTAATTTTTAGGAGTGAAGATGGAATCAGAAAGAATTCTGGGACAAAATCATATATTAAGACATTTTGAAAATGCTATTAGAATGGGAAAAATTTCTCACGCCTACATTATAAATGGGGAAGAAGGATCGGGTAAGATGAATCTTGCAATTCATTTTGCCAAGGCTTTGCAGTGTGAGAGAAACAATTCTAATAAAGCCATTAATGAAGATGGTGAAAGAATTACCGTTCCGGGAACAGCATGCGGACAGTGCAAGTCATGTAAGCAGACGGATTCAAAAAACCAGCCGGATATTAAGTATATTACCTACGAAAAATCAGGTATTGGTGTTGATGAAATAAGAGAGCAGATAAATGATGATATTGACATTAAGCCATATAGCAGTCCATATAAGATATATATTGTTCCGGAAAGTGAAAAGATGACAGTGCAGGCACAGAATGCATTGTTAAAAACAATTGAAGAACCACCTGAATATGCCATTATAATCTTGTTAACTACAAATGCGGATACTTTTCTTCAAACTATTTTATCGCGTTGTGTTATGTTAAATATCAGACCTGTAAAGGAAGATATAATAAAGAATCAATTAACATCACAGTATGGTGTAGGGGATTATGAAGCAAGAGTTGCAGCAACATTTTCTAATGGAAATCCGGGCAAGGCGATTAAACTTGCAACATCTGAAGAATTTAAAGAATTAAAACAGTATGTTGTTGGAATGTTTATGTCTTTGGAAAAAGGCGGAATGGATATTATTGGGGAGGCAATTAAGAAAACAGGAACTTTTAAAAAGCAGATTGATGAATACTTTAGCTTAATGCGAATTTGGTTTAGGGATATACTTGTCTATAAGGCAACTAAGGAAGAAGACCAGATTATTTTTCAGGATGAGTATATGACAATAGAAAAAATGAGTCAGACATATTCATTTGATGATATTAATGACATTCTTAAGGCAATAGATCTGGCAGAAAGCAGAATTAAGTCAAATGTTAATTTTGATTCCACTATAGAAATATTATTACTTTCCATTAAGGAAAAAACTTCAGGAAAATAAACATAGATTGGATAACAGTTAGAACAAGGAGACAGAAATGATTAAAGTTATAGGCGTTAGATTTAGACAGGCAGGAAAAATATACAATTTTAGCCCCGCAGATTTTCAGGTAAAGGTAGGAGACCATGTTATAGTTGAAACTGCAAGGGGAATTGAATATGGTTCAGTTGTTCAGGGAATAAGAGAAGTAGCGGATGATAAGGTTATTATGCCATTAAAGTCCGTTATACGTATTGCAACTGAAGAGGATGATAAAAAAGCAATTGAAAATAATGAGAAAGAAAAGAAAGCATTTAAAATCTGCAAAGAAAAAATTGCAAAACATGGTTTGGAAATGAAACTTATTGAAACAGAATATACTTTTGATAATAATAAAGTTTTATTTTATTTTACGGCAGATGGACGAATTGACTTTAGAGAACTTGTAAAGGATTTGGCTTCAGTATTTAAGACAAGAATTGAACTTAGACAGGTTGGCGTTAGAGATGAAACAAAAATGCTTGGAGGAATAGGCATTTGTGGCAGACCACTTTGCTGTAATACTTATTTGTCAGAATTTATTCCTGTGTCAATTAAGATGGCAAAGGAACAGAGTCTTTCACTTAATCCAACAAAGATTTCAGGTATTTGTGGAAGATTAATGTGTTGTCTTAAGAATGAGCAGGAAGCATACGAGGAATTAAATTCTAATTTACCTGACATTGGAGAAAAAGTTAAGACTTTTGATGGCTTTAAGGGTGAAGTTGTAAGCGTAAATGTTCTTAGACAGAAGGTTAAAATAGTAGTTGAAGTTGATGACGAAAGAGAAATTAAAGAATATGCCATTGACGAGTTAAAGTTTAAGCCAAAGAAGAAGAAGTTTAATCTTGCTTCAGAGGAATTAAAGGCATTAAAGGGACTTGAAGATAAGGAAGAGTCCAAATTAGATTAATTGTAAAGGCAGAGATTATAATTGGAAGTAAAGTTGCAATCAGGTGAACAAATTGTAGATTTGGAGAGAAATGGATATAAAATAATTCAGAACAGAGAGAGATTCTGTTTTGGAATGGATGCCGTTCTGTTAACAGGTTTTGCTAAGGTAGGAAAAGGTGAAAGAGCTTTAGATCTTGGAACAGGTACTGGAATTATTCCAATATTACTTGAAGCAAAAACAGAAGGACAGGACTTTGAAGCATTGGAAATTCAGCCTGAAAGTGCTGAAATGGCAAGAAGAAGCGTTATGCTTAACAACCTTCAGGACAGAATTAAAATAGTTGACGGAGATATAAAAGAAGCTTCTAAGATTTTTGGGGCAGCAAGTTTTAATGTTGTAACAACTAATCCACCATATATGACTGAAAATCATGGTGTAAAAAATCCCGATGAGCCTAAGGCAATTGCAAGGCATGAAATTAAATGCAATCTTGAAGATGTAATAAGAGAGTCAGCTAAGTTACTAAAGCCTAAGGGAAGATTTTATATGGTTCACAGACCTAGAAGGTTGGCTGAAATTATTAGTCTTATGAAGGAATATAGAATTGAGCCTAAAAGACTTAGAATGATACATCCTTTTGCGGACAGAGATGCAAACATGCTTCTAATAGAAGGGGTAAGAGGCGGAAAGTCAATGATGGTAGTGGAACCGCCACTTATTGTGTACGATGAACCGGGAGTTTATACTAAGGAAATACACAGAATATATGGATTTTAGCATTTTGCAGAATAGAGGTAGAAATGGCAGGAAAATTATATTTATGCGCCACACCAATAGGAAATCTTGAAGATATTACATATAGAGTTGTAAGAACTTTAAATGAAGTAGATTTGATTGGGGCAGAAGATACAAGAAACAGCATAAAATTGCTTAATCATTTTGATATAAAAACACCAATGACAAGCTATCATGAGTTTAACAAATATGATAAGGCAAAACAGTTGGTAGAAATGATGAAGGAAGGCAAAAACATTGCCATTATAACTGATGCGGGAACGCCGGGAATATCTGATCCGGGGGAAGAAGTTGTGAGACAGTGCTTTGAAGCAGGCATACAGGTAACATCATTGCCAGGCCCTGCGGCATGTATTACAGCGCTTACAATGTCAGGTCAGAAAACAAGAAGATTTTGTTTTGAAGCTTTTTTACCAAAAGATAAAAAAGAAAAAGTAGCAGTTCTTGAAGAATTAAAAAATGAAACAAGAACAATTATAATATATGAGGCACCTCACAGGCTGGCAAGAACCTTAAAAGAATTAAGGGAAACACTTGGAAACAGACAACTTACATTATGTAGAGAGTTAACCAAGAAATATGAGGAAGCTGACAAAACAACAATAGACCAGGCAATAGAGAAATACAATGAAAAAGAACCTAGAGGAGAGTATGTTCTTGTGATAGAGGGAAAATCTCAGGAAGAAATACAGGAAGAAAACAAACAAAAATGGGAATCAATGACAATAGAAGAACATATGGAATACTATATAAGTCAGGGGAACGACAAAAAGTCAGCCATGAAACTTGTTGCAAAAGACAGAGGAGTTTCCAAAAGAGACATATATAACCAATTAATAAAGTAGAAGTAAGAAGCGCATCACTTGATGTGCTTCTTTGTTGTATAACAGGAAATAGTGGTCTGAAAACACGTTGATTTTCTTATTTTGCTCCGCCGTTTATCGTAAGTCCAAAAATCAAAACTCGCCTACGGCTCAGACAGTTGATTTTTGGCTTACACTATGCTCGCAAAATTTCAAAAATCTGCCTATTGTTTTCAGTCCCACTATTTCCTAGTATACAATATAAAAAAGAAAGCACACCAGATGATGCGCTTCCTTCTTCATTATTGGCTTTTGTAAAAAAGCCTCTGAATCCAATTGTTTAAGTTTTTATTATTTATATAAATTTTCTATTGAATAACTGTCCTTTTGTAATACAGGTTGAACCTATAGGCTCTTTAGCAAGTGTAGTCGCTAAGAGCTGCAGCGATTGCATCTCCCTGGTACTGTGAATGAATGTTAAGCTGTAAAGGCTTAGAAAGGTCAAGTGCAAAAATACCCATTATTGATTTTGCATCAATAGCGAAACGGCCTGAAACTAAGTCAAAATCATTCTCAAACTTGTTTAAATCCTTTACGAAGGACTTTACTTTTTCAATTGAATTCAAGTTAACTGTTACTGTTTTCATAATAAATACCTCCTAAAACAGAAATGTGATTACTTGAATGGGATTTGTTTAATCCTTCATTCGGCTTACATATTATATCCTGTTTGGAAATTAGTCAAGAGAAAAATACGTTAAATATTTAACAAAGTTTAAGAGGTTTTTTTACAAAAAACTAGTTAATTATATGGGAATAATAGACGAAAAAGTTAAAATGTATGAATAATAACGTTATAAATAACTGATAAAAAATATCAAAACTGTAAATATTTCATATAAAAATGACTAAAAGTAATAGGACAAAATAATAAAGAATAATATATAAAAATAATAAATAAGAGTAGAAAAATGTTAAATTATATATGGTTTTTTATGATTGTCATAGGTGTAATTTATGGTTTTATAACTGGAAATATAGAAAAAGTAGGAAGCGGGGCAATTGGATCTGCAACGGAAGCTGTAAAATTATGTATTACTATGGTGGGTATAATGAGTATGTGGATGGGCTTTATGGAAGTTGCAAGAACATCCGGCTTAATTAGAAAAGCGGAAAAGGGATTAGATCCGGTTGTAAGTTGGCTTTTTCCCAATATTCCAAAGAATCATCCCGCACTGGCAAGTATAACAACAAATATTATTGCAAATATATTAGGCCTGGGCTGGGCAGCAACTCCGGCAGGTTTGAAAGCAATGGAAGAATTGTCAGCAAAGCCTGTGGAACAAAAGGGTGGTAATTTGCCGGCCTATGTGGCAACAGATGAAATGTGTACTTTTTTGGTTGTAAATATTTCGTCTCTACAGTTAATTCCGGTTAATATTATTGCGTATCGAAGCCAGTATGGAAGTGCCAATCCTGCAGCAATTGTTGGACCGGCAATTATTGCCACAACAATAAGCACATTGGTGGGTGTGATATGGTGCAAGATTAAGTGTAAAGGAAGAATAAGGAATAATTAATATAATATTTGAAATTATCATATGTAAAGGGTATACTAAAAATCAAGTTGAATAAATTTTGATAGAACATATGGAGAAATTAATGGACGGAAAAAGTAATGTAGGAATTAAAAAGGCAGAAAAAGTACTTTGTATGGTTTTGGCAATGTTAATGGCAATTGTAATAACCATAAATGTTTCAGCAGGAGAAAGCATAAGCAAAGCTAAGATAGATGAATATCTGTATACAATTGCGTACAGTCAGCAGGAACAGGTTAAGGAGCCGATATATGGCTCAATAGATGGAGAGTGGAATATTATAGGTCTTGCCAGATATGGAGCAGTTACAAAAGATTATATTTCTAAATACAAAGAAAATCTTTTAAAAGAAGTAAAGGCAAAAGATGGTGTTTTGTCCACAAGAAAATATACGGAATATTCAAGAGTTGTTATTGCGTTGGCTTCAATAGACGAAAATCCAACAAATTTTGGTGGGTATAATTTGTTAAAGCCATTGGCTGAGTTTGACAATGTAAACAAGCAGGGAATTAACGGCTCAATATATGCTTTAATTGCCATTCACAGCAGTAATTACAAAATTCCAAAGCCTGACAAAAATTATACAGGGGAAGTTACTACAGTAAAGAAATTAATAGAGTATATCATTAAAAATCAAAACAGTGACGGTGGTTGGAGCATGGCAGACAAGTCTGAGTGCGACATTACAGCCATGGCAGTGCAGGCGTTGTCTTTTTATTATACAGGCAGTGATAAAAGTGTAAAAAAATCAGTTGATAAGGCATTAAAGTTTTTAAGCAGGCAACAAAACAATGATGGAGGATATTCAGCAGAAGGCATTAGCAACTGCGAAAGCACAGCCCAGGTTTTGATGGCAATATCAGCTCTTAACATTAATATAGAAGATTCGCGTTTTGTAAAGAATGGAAATACAGTACTTAACGGGCTTTTAGATTATTATAGTAATGGAAAGTTTTCACATACTAAAAACGGTGGTTACAATCATATGGCAACTGAACAGGGTTTTTGTGCTTTGACAGCATATTATAGAAGTTTGACTATAATGAATGGATTTTATGATATGGCAGACGGAATTTCATATCAAAAAGTATCCAAAAAAGTTCTTGAAAAAAAGAAGACTGCCGCTTCCAAAACTAAAACAATTAAAACCGTAAAGAAAACAACAAAAAAGAGTACCAAAAAAAATACCTCAAAAAGCACTGTAAGTGATAAGGATAAAGAAGAAACTACTTCAGTAAAAAATAATAAAAAAAGCAGCAGTTCAAATAAAAAGTCTAACAAGAACACAAAAACTAAATCAACAAAAAACAGTAAATCAAAAACAAACAAAAAAGTAAAAAAATCAAATAAAAAAGTAAAAAAATCAAATAAAAAAGAAGAATCAGAAACAACAGTTAAAAATTCAAAAAATAATACAAGTGATGATGCAAAAGTCGGAGAAAAAGAAGCTAAGATTAATGATATAAATGGAAAGAAGAATCAATCTAACAGAACCAAGATAGTAATAGGCGTTATTGCAGCAGTTGTTATGGTTATTGCAATTATTGTTTATATAATAGGAAAAAGGAAAGCAGAAAATGAAAAATAAAATTACCGGAAAATTATTAGTTTTAATTATAAGCATATGTATTTTGCTATGTGGTTGTGGAAACAGTAAGGATGATACAACAGGCAAAAAAAGTGCGGGAAAGTGTACCATATCTGTAGATTGTTCGACTATATGGGACAATGAGGATATGCTTGATAAGTCCATAAAGGATTATGTGCCAAAGGATGGTGTAATTTTAAAAGAGAGAACTGTGTCCTATTATGACGGAGAAACAGTTTATGATGTTTTAAAGAGAGAATTAAAAAAAGACAATATTTTAATGGAGGCATCATTTGCGGGCGATAGCGTGTATGTAGAAGGCATAAATAATATTTATGAATTTTCATGTGGTGAGCAGTCAGGATGGATGTATGAGGTAAACGGAGTTTATCCGGGAAAAAGCTGTAGCAAGTATGATGTTGAAGATGGCGATATAATTAAGTGGAATTATACATGCAAATTAGGAAAGGATTTGGAAGGTGAATGATGAATTTTCAAGATTTCATCCTTTAGTCAATATAGTATTTTATATTTGTGTACTGGGTATAACAATGTTTCAAATGCAGATTGGATTAATAATTATTTCCTTTATTGTAGCGTTGATATACTACATTTTTTTAAAAAAAGAATGGAATCTAAAATTTTTTTGTGGGGTAATGGTGGTATTTTTGACTTCTGCAGTTATAAACCCTCTATTTTCTCATAGAGGAAGCACTCTTTTGTTCTATTTATTTACGGGAAATCCGGTTACATTAGAGTCAATAGTATATGGGTTTGCAACAGCAGGAATAATATGTGCAATGATTATGTGGTTTGGGAGCTTTAACATAATCATAACAACAGATAAAATATTGGCAGTTCTTGGGAAGACAATGCCTGTAATAGCAACTTTGTTGACTATGATTTTAAGGTTTATTCCTAAGATGACAGAGCATGGAAAAGATACTTTGGAAGCCAATCAGGCATTAAATGGAGTTAAAAGGCAGGATAAAGGCAAAACAATAAAAGCAAAAATAAAAAATCTTAAAGACAAGTTTAAGGAAGAAGCAAAGATTTTTTCAATTATAACAACATGGTCTTTGGAAAACTCAGTGGATACGGCAGATTCAATGAGGGCAAGAGGATACGGAACAGGAAAAAGGACAAGCTACAACAATTATAGGTTTACGGTAAGAGATGGAATTATTTTATTGTGGAGCATAGTGCTGACGATAGCAACAATTGTGGCATTGCATAATGAAATAATAATAACTTATTATTATCCGACAATAAGGATTAAGAATGATGTAATGGCATATGTAATTTTTGGACTATTATGTTTAACACCTGTTTTGATAAATATTTGGGAGACATTAAGATGGAACAGATTAAAATCAAAGATTTAACTTTTTTTTATAATAAGCAGGAAAAACCGGCAATAGAAAATCTCTCTTTTAATATAGAAAAGGGAGATTTTGTTGTGCTGTGCGGAAAATCAGGCTGCGGAAAAAGTACTCTTTTAAGATGTTTAAAACCTATAATTAAGCCTTATGGGAAAACTTTAGGTGACATTATTTTTGAAAATGAGAAATTGGAAAAATTAAGTGAAAGACAACAGGCTGAGAAAATAGGCTTCGTTATGCAAAATCCCGAACATCAGATAGTAACGGACAAAGTTTGGCATGAATTGGCTTTTGGTTTGGAGAGCCTTGGGTATTCCACAGACGAAATACAGTTAAGAGTAACGGAAATGGCTGAATATTTTGGAATAACGGATTTGTATTATAATTCGGTAAATCAGCTTTCAGGAGGTCAGAAACAGTTACTTAATCTGGCAGCAACTATGGTAATGGGACCGGAAATATTGATTTTGGACGAACCTACGGCACAGCTTGATCCTATTGCAGCAGAGAACTTTTTAGGAACATTAAAAAAGATAAATGATGAACTTGGAATAACTGTAATTTTGTCAGAACACAGGCTTGACAATGTTTTGGCTTACGGAAATAAAGTTATTGTAATGGATAGTGGAAAGATACAATATTGCGGAGAGCCATATAGAATATTGGAACATAATATAGATGAAGATGTGCTAAAGCTTATGCCTATGGCAACAAGAATTTATTATGAGTCAGGAATGGAAGGAGCAGATGAAAAGACGCCAATATCCATTTCAGACGGAAGAAGATGGCTTGAAAGATTGGTTAAAAACGGAAGCAAAAATGTTGAAGATATAGAAAAAGGTTTAGATAAAGAAATAAATGAAAATATCAAAAGAAATATAAGTGAAGATATAAATAAGAAAGTAATAGTTAAAAATGATTATGCAATTAAGTGCAAAAATGTTTGGTTCAGATATGAAAAAGCCAGTCCTGATATTATAAAGGGATTAAATTTTGAAATAAAAAAAGGTGAAATTTTTGCTATTCTTGGCGGAAATGGAACAGGAAAAACTACAACTATGGGCATAATAAGCGGAATTAGAAAAGCTTATAGAGGAAAGATTAAAATTAACGGAACAGTGTCAGCTTTGCCACAGAATGTGCAGACTTTGTTTAAAGAAGAAACTGTGGAAGATGAACTAATTGGGGTTAGCAGCAACTTAATCGAAAAAATGGAATTAATCAATGTGCTTAAACAGCATCCATATGATATAAGTGGAGGGCAACAGCAGAAAGTTGCTTTGGCAAAGGTTTTGGCAAAAAATCCTGATATTCTGTTACTGGATGAGCCTACAAAGGCAATTGACGGAATATATAAGGAAAGCCTTGGCAGGTTAATGATGGATTTGAAAAATCGGGGCAAGACAATTGTTATGGTAAGTCATGATTTGGATTTTTGTGGACAATATGCTGACAGATGTGGATTGTTTGCCCAGGGAAACCTTATTGGTGTTAATAACGTTAGAAAATTTTTTACAAAAAACAAATTTTATACCACATCGGTTAATAAAATGGCAGGAAGAAGTATAGAAAATGCAGTCAACAAGGAGGATGTAGTATGCTTTTTAAAGGCAGAGAATATTATTTAGCGGCAATTCTTATTATTGTAATTTCCATATTTCTTTTTATGTGGTCTTTTGAGAAAAGAAAACCTAAAACAAGAGAAGTTGTTGTGTTGGCGGTAATGACTAGTATTGCAACATTGGGCAGAGTAATATTTTTTATGTTGCCTCAGTTTAAACCATGCGTGGCAATAATAATTATTACGGGAATTATGTTGGGAAAACAAGCAGGTTTTTTATGTGGTGCTTTAACGGCTTTTGTGTCAGATTTTTTCTTCGGTCAGGGACCATGGACGCCATGGCAAATGTTCGCCTTCGGAATTATCGGATTCATTTCTGCAATAGTTTTTCAAAAAAGAAAGTACTTAGCCTACAACAAAGTGGTACTTTGCGTATATGGATTTATAATGACTTTTGTTGTGTATGGGCTAATACTTGATACGGCAACAGTTTTTATGTACACGGATAGGCCTAAAATTAGCAGTTTTATGTCAACCTATGCCATGGGAATACCTTTTAATATAGTACATGGAATTGCAACAGTTGTTTTTCTTCTGCTTCTTGCAAAACCACTCTTTAATAAGCTTAGCAGAATGAAAGAGAAATATGGTATGTATAATAAAAAAGACAACTTAAATTAGTAAAGTTAAATAAGTGTTAAAAATAAAAAAATAAGTTGAATTTGGTCGGGTATGGTGCTATTATGAATCAGGTTTGAAAAAATATTTTTATAATAAAAGAAAGAGTCTGACAGTTAAAAGTCAGACTGTCGGTGTGTGTTGTACCGACATAGTTTAAGGAGGAAAAAACAATGGAAGAGTACGGATATTTGTGGCAATTAGCACTTATTCTAATGAGTACTAAATTTCTAGGCTTACTTACTAAAAGATACAAAATGCCACAGGTAGTAGGTGCCTTACTTGCAGGACTTTTACTTGGACCTGCAGTATTAGGAAATTTGTTATCAGGTGTAGTTATTGGAGGACATCATTTAGAAAATTTGGCTTTACACCAGACAGATTTTATTGAACATTTGTCTGAAATTGGTGTTATCGTTCTTATGTTTTGTGCCGGTCTTGAAACAGACATTAACGAACTTAAAAAATGTGGAAAAGCATCATTTATTATTGCAGTGTTAGGTGTTATTGCACCACTTATAGGTGGTGGAGCATTTACATATTGGTTCTTAGAAGAAGGTTGGATTGAGGCAAGCCCTGATAGTTCATTATTTATTCAGGCAGTGTTTGTAGGTGTAGTTTTAACTGCAACATCAGTTAGTATCACAGTTGAGACATTGCAGGAAATGGGAAAACTGAAAACAGCATCAGGAAATGCCATTCTTGGAGCAGCCATTATTGATGATATTTTAGGTATTATCGTTCTTACAATTGTAACAAGTCTTGGTGGTGGAAAGGCTACAGCAGGTGATTCAGCACCATTATGGTTAGTATTATTAAAGATAGCATTGTTCTTTGTATTTGTTGCTATTTTTGGATATATTGTTTATAAGTTCTTCAAATGGTGGAGACAGAGAGACGGAAAAGGAATGCACAGACACGCAATTATGGCATTTGTTATTTGTTTATTAATGTCATTTGCAGCAGAGTATTTCTTTGGTGTAGCAGATATTACAGGTGCATTCTTCGCAGGTGTAATTATTTCAATGACACAGGAAGACCAATTTATTGCATCTAAGTTTGATGTAATTGGTTATATGTTCTTAAGCCCTATTTTCTTTGCAAGCATTGGTCTTAAGGTGGACGGTGATGCAGTTATGTCTATGGGATGGACAGTTGCAGTATTTGCAGTATTGTTAACTGTTATTGCTGTTGTAACAAAGATTATCGGTTGTGGACTTGGTGCAAAGGTTTGTGGTTATAAGAATTATCAATGTATAAGAATTGGTGTAGGTATGATTTCAAGAGGTGAAGTTGCCTTAATCGTTGCAAACAAGGGTATTGAAGCCGGACTTATGAGTTCAGCAGTTGTTGCACCGGTTATTATTGTTGTTATTGTTACAACAATTGTAACGCCTATCGTATTGAAACCTGTATTTATGAGTGGAAATAAGACAGCATCTGATGTTCCTACAACAAGTAAGTTAGTAGAAAATTACGAGCAGAGAGAAAAAATCGGAAAAACAAATAGATAATTAATATGAGATAATAGGAATCTCCATGTCGAAATGATGTGGGGATTCTTTTTGGTTTAGGATAAGTAATAGGTATCTTTTTTATATCATAAAATAGAGTAATAAATATTAAAGAGGTTGCTATGTCGATAATAGTAACAGTATCTTCAATGATTATTCCTGCAATAATGCTGTTTATTGTGGGTTATGGCATGATAAAAAAGAAAAATGTTTATGATGATTTCGTAAATGGTGCAAAGGACGGTTTTACAACGGTAATAAAAGTTATGCCAACGCTAATAGGACTTATGGTGGCAGTGGGAGTTTTGAGAGAATCAGGTTTTATGACGGATTTAGGCAATGTGCTTGGAAAGTTTACTGATCCCATAGGATTTCCGGGGCAGTTAATGCCGGTAACCATAGTAAAAATATTCTCATCCTCAGCGGCAACCGGAATGGTTCTTGATATATTTAAGGAGTATGGACCTGATTCGTACATAGGAAACGTAGTATCTTTAATGATGAGTAGTACTGAAACTGTATTTTATACTATGTCAGTATATTTTATGGCGGCAAAAGTGACGAAAACAAGATGGACTTTATCAGGAGCATTAATTTCAACGTTAACAGGTACAGTTGCAAGTGTAATATTAGCAGGATTGTTGTAGTAAAAGAAAACCCCGAAATCAGACATAACTTTGATTTCGGGATTTTTGTAAAATAAAAAATTTATTAAACATTATTAAAAAATGGATTACGCGGATTGTGAACTGTTTCCAACTCTTACAATGTTATCCTTATCAGTAAAAGGTGTATATCCATTTTTCAACGGTTTTAAAGTCTGCAGGTCCGATTGTTAGAAAACTTTTATGAAAATCTTTTAAATTAAAGTCAGTTCCAAGTTGTTTTTGAACTTTTTCTTTTAACGCTGTTATTTCAAGGTAGCCTACGTAATATTGCAAATAGTTTGCAGGTTCATTGATTACAGTCTGATAAATATTTTTGCAAATATCATCTCCGGTAATATTATAATTTTTCAAAAAATCTTTTGTTTCCTTAAAAGACCAGCCTTCATAATTAATGCCAATATCGCAAAGAGAGTAAAGTGCCAGGGAATAGGAGGCACTACAACTTAGGGCTTTGGCCAGTCTTTGGTCGGAATATTCGTAGGAATAGGACAGAAATTCAACATACGTAGCCCAACCTTCCGTATAACCACCATAGCTTAAAATGTGTCTGACGGGAAGGGGATTGGTTTGGAGAAAAAAAGCCGATTGGTACATATGTCCCGGAATCCCCTCATGGGCAAGGGTGGTGTAAATATCCTGTTTGCTGAAAGCATCACTTTCATTAATATAAATAACATTATTGTTTGTATCATCAATTGCAGGAGTCAGAAAAAAAGCAGGGCTTAAATAATCCTGAAGATTTTCGTCTACGTATTTAACAGTGTAATTAATGTTTCCAATATTAGGAAAATCATCAGTGTATTTGGAATTAAGTTCTTTTAAAATAGCTTGGGGACTTTTGGAATTATGTTCTTCGCTGTAAAACATATTTTCAAGTTCAGGATTAACGGTAAGTATGGAATACATAGTTCGCATATCCTTCATTAACCGTGACTGAATATCTGATTTTAATTCAAGAACAGATTTGCTACTTCCGGTATAATTTTTTACAAGAAATTCATAATAGCTTTTGCCGTTTTTTAAATGACAGATGCCCTTGTTATTTTTGCAATAACCACTTTTCTGCAAGTCTTTAAGAGAGGATATAATTTTGTTATATCCCGGAAAAACACTTGAATTAATCAGGTCTAAATTTTTATTTATATAATTATTTTTTTCACTGTCGGAAAGAAATTTACATTTTGAAATTTTGCTGACAAATGAAGTATGGAAAAGATTGTCCTTAGGTTTGTTTTCTGCTAGAAATGAAGTACATTGTTTAATAACAAGATTACAGGTTTCAGAACCTAAAAAGCTGTTGTTCTTTGCTTTTAATATTTGAAATTCACATATTTGGTTAAAAAAATCATTTATTTGTGAGACAAGAGTAAGATAATTATCAATATCTTTTTTGTCAGCAAAGGTGTACTCGGCAAAGAGAATTGGAAGCTGTGCCTGAATGCCTGTGGTGGGACTTAGAACCGGATTGCAAAGGCAAAGATCTCCGTAATCAAGTTGATTCCTAAAATAATCCAATAAAACATCATAGGTAAGCTGTTCTTTTTGGGACAGTTTTTTATAGTTAAAATCCTTTAAGAGGTTAATTTGATTAATGTAGTATTGCTGGCTTTTTACCATGGAATCATAAGAAAAGTCCCCTAAGGTAACAGGAGAATTCCGAATGTTTTTATCCGGCGTTTTTATATAAAAATGCATACTTAACGAATCAGAAAGAAGTTGTTCATCAAAAAGATTTTGGGCATAGGTTTGAAAATCATTGTTAGCGTTGCCAGAGTGTTTTTGATCTAAATTAGAATAATTATTATTTTTTAAATAATAGGAAAATAAAAGAATACAGGTAAGTGTTAAAAGAGCAACTGTGTATCTTAAATACTTTTTCTTTAAGAAAAAAGAAGCGTTTGACTGATTTTTTAAGTTCATAAGCTGTAATCCGGAAAATATTACTTTATACTAGAATATTATTTTTGATGTAAATGTATGATATTTAAAAAAAATATGGTACAATTAAAAGGAATGTACGAAAAAATAAGTACAGTAGAATAATAACAAATTAAAAAATACAAAAGAAAAAAAGACTGAAAGGGTAAGGTATTGAAATGGATGTATTAATGTTAAAACCGGTATTTAAAGATGCTATTTGGGGCGGAAAATTACTTTCTGACTTTGGATACAAAGAAGCAGGTGACAATGCAGGCGAATGCTGGGGAATTAGTGCTCACAAAAATGGTGATTGTACAGTAATGAATGGGGAGTTTGCAGGAAAGACTCTTTCATGGTGCTGGGAAAATCATAGAGAATTATTTGGAAATATGGAAGGGGATGTTTTCCCTTTATTAATAAAGATTTTAGGAGCTGAGGATGATCTTAGCATACAGGTTCATCCAAACAATGAATATGCAGCAGAACATGAAAACGGTGCTCTTGGAAAGACAGAGTGCTGGTACATTCTTGACTGTAAAGAGAATGCTACTATTGTTATTGGTCATAATGCTAAGGATAAAGAAGAATTGGCAGATATGATTCATAATGCAAGATGGAATGAATTAATCAGAGAAGTTCCAATTAAGAAAGGTGACTTTTTCCAGATTAATCCGGGATGTCTTCATGCAATTAAAGGTGGAACACTTTTAATTGAAACACAGCAGAGTAGTGATGTAACATACAGAGTTTACGATTATGACAGACTTCAGAATGGCAAGCCAAGAGAGCTTCATGTTCAGCAGAGTATTGATTGTATAGTAGCTCCTCATGAAGATTTTAAACAGGAAAGAGTAGTTAAAAACTTTGACGGAATGACAAGTACACGTTTAGTTAAATGTCCATATTATACACTGGAGAAATGGGATGTAGACGGAAAGTACACATTTAAAATGGACAAGAACTTTATGAATGTAAGTGTTATTGAAGGTAACGGAAAAGTTAATGGAAGAGAAATAAGCAAGGGAGATCATTTTATTATCCCATCACTTATGGAAGAATGTACATTAGAGGGAAATATGTCAGTGATGGTATCTTTTGCTTAAAAAGATAGAGAGGTACGCCGGATGTTATCAGAAAGAGGACTTCAGATTGTAGACAAGTTAATAGAGAATAATCGAACACCAATAACATCAAAAACTCTTGCAATATATCTTGGTGTTTCTGAGCGAAGTGTAAAAACGTATATTAAGGAAGTATCAGATTTTTGTAATGAACATAGTATGATTTTGGAGAGAAAGCCGGGAATTGGTTTTGTAGCTGATTTTACTGACCAGCAGATTAAGCAGGTAGCCGACTTAAAGAGAGATAAGAAGATTGTTATGTCTAAAGAGCAGAGAATGAGCTATATTATGTACATTCTCTTAAGTGGTTGGGATACTTACACATTGTCACTTTTTTCAGAAGAATTAAATGTAAGTAAGAAAGTTATTAGTGACGATATTAATTCTATTTTTAAGGAATTCAGTAAGTACAATATTCGAATTAACAGAGTTGCAGGTCACGGCGTGTTTATTACCGGTGATGAATTTTCAATCAGGCGTGCAATGAAGAGTTATTGCAAGTACAGTATTGGAAATAAAGTTATACGGGAAGCGTCTGATAACAGAATAAGCGTGGAAGACCAGGAACTTTGGATTAATAATTTCGGTCAGGATAATTTTGAAAAATCTGTTGAGGTAATTCATTATATTGAAGAAACCTATGGAATTGCGTATACGGATTATTCATTTAAAATGTTGGCTGACTATCTTTGCATACAGTTATTCAGGGTAAGAATGGGAAATGTTATTACGGAAGACATAATTCCGGAAGATGAGAACATTAAATATTCTGACATTGTGGACAAGGTTGTTGAGAAGTTTTGCAGTTTAAGCAAGTGTAATCTTAACGAATATGAGAAGCAGTATATAGAGATTCTTCTGGCGTCAGCGTCAGTTCAGAGCAATACTGATTTGTACAAGGCCATAAGCAGTGACAAAGAAGAAAAAGCTAAAAAAATATCAGGTGAAATGCTTGAGTATCTGTCAGAGATTTTAAATATTGATCTAACATCTAATGAATTGTTAAAAATAAGTATGGAGAATTTTGTTCCGTCATCACTTATAAGAACTAGGTACGGAATTGAGGCGACAAACCCATTCCTTGGCGACATAAGAGAGATGTATTCAGGAATATTTGCAACATGTTTTACGTTAACAAGGTTTTATGAAAAATATTGTGGAGCAATACCAACAGATCATGAAATATCGTTTCTTGCCTTGTTTGTAGGTGGGGCACTTCACAGAAATGTAAAAACAATCAGGGCTGTTATTCTTGGAACAAGCGGAATTGCTGCATCAACAATTGTTGCCAGAAAGATTGAAAGCAGAATAGAAGAAATAAAGATTGTGGCGATTTTGTCATCAGAATTAATGGACACTATTGACCAGTATGATTGTGACATAGTTTTATCTACGATTTCTTCTTTTGAATATGAAGACAAGGTGGTTCATATATCACCGATTATAAGTGCAGAGGATGAGAAAAACATAAAGAGTAAGTGCTTTGAAATAATTTCACATCCGGAGCTTCAGAAACAGGGATTTTATTCGTTAATAGATATTGACAATATTCTCTTTGTTAATGAAAAATTAGATAAAGAAAAAATCTTAAAGGAAGCATGCAAAAAGCTTTATAACGGAGGTTATGTTAACAAAGATTTCTTTGATGACGTAATGAAAAGAGAGAAGATTGAACCTACGGCAATAGGTAACGGCGTGGCAATACCACACGGAACTCCTGATAATGTTATAAAGCCTAAGGTATTTGTTGTACGACTGGCACATCCTATTAATTGGGGGGGAAAGATGGTTGATACAATATTTGTATTGGCAATTAATTTCGACAATATTGGAAGCACTAAGGCATTCTTCCATGATTTTGCAAGACTTTTGGGATCTGGTGATAAGATTGCTAGAATAAGAAAATCATCGGATATTAGAGAAATGGAGAAAATTCTAAAAGAAGAATTGTCTTGGGAGTAAAAATATAAAAACGATACAACCTTTATAATTAAAAGGCTTGATGGAAATTGCACTAAGTTTAGTGCAATTTTCTTTTTTTGGAGAAATTGAAAAAAAATTTATAACAATATAGAATGAAAACACAGGAAAGTGGTAATTTAAGAAAAGGAGGCAAGGTTTTGGCTGAAAAACTTATTGATAACGATTTTGTTATGTTTGATTTAGAGGCAGACAGTTCAGAAGAAGTTATTAGAAAGATGGCAGATGTCATGGAACAGAATGACAGACTGATTGATAAGGAAACATATGTGGCAGATGTGCTACAGAGAGAAAAAGTGTCAGGAACAGCAGTAGGATTTTCAGTTGCAACACCTCATGCAAAGTCAGAAGGCGTAAAGTACGAAACCTTGGCTTTTGCACATCTTAAGAAACCAATTGTTTGGGATGGAAAGGAAGAAGTCAGCATTATATTTATGATTGGCGTTCCATCACCTGCAGCAGGAAACAGACATTTGGAGATTTTGGCATCACTGTTTAGAAAAGTTATTTATGATGACTTTCGCGAGAAACTTGTTGAGGCTAAGAAACCTGAAGAAATAGTTTCACTGCTTGAAGCATTATAGAAAATATTAAAAATTTTATTATTTAGGAGGATTAAAAAATGTTATCAAAGACTTTAACAATCGAAAATTCAGAAGGATTACACATGAGACCAGCAGGTGTTGTAGCAAAGGAAATGGGAAAATTCGTATGTGACGTAACAATCGTATTCGGCGATAAGAGAATCAACGCTAAGAGTCTTATCAACATTATTTCAGCTTGTATTAAGACAGGTGCAGAAATTACATTTGAATGTGACGGAGAAGATGAAGAAGCAGCAATGGCTAAGGTTGAAGAACTTGCAAGCCAGAACTTTGGTGAATAATTTATAAGAGGTAAGAGATATGTACAAGGGTATAGCAGGATCTGAAGGAATTGGTATCGGAACAGTAGTTTTAATTGAAGAACATGAAATTAATATTGAAACTAAGAGAGTTGAAGAAACCGGAGCTGAAATTGAAAGATTACAGAATGCCATTGAAAAGTTTGTGGCAGATACAAATGTTATGGCTGAAAAAATGGATATTACTGTAGGAAAGAAGGATGCTGATATTTTAAGAGGTCATATCCAGATGCTTCAGGATCCAATGATTGAAGAACAGATTTCAGCTTTGGTTATTAGTGAAAAGATTACAGCAGAAATGGCTGTAGAGCAGGTATTAGAACAGACAGCAGAAATGTTTTCACAGATTCCTGATGAATTACTTCAGCAGAGAGCAACAGACTTTAGAGATATTAAGACAAGAATGCTTAAGATTTTATTGGGAATAGAAGATGTTGATATTTCACAGGTACCCGCAGGAACAGTTATCGTAGCAAGAGATTTAACACCTTCTATGACAGCAGGAATTAATCCGGAGAACATCGAAGGTATTCTTACGGAAGTAGGTGGAAGAACATCTCATTCAGCTATTCTTGCAAGAGCAATGGAAGTACCTGCAGTATTAAGTATTGAAAATATTTGCAGTATTGCTAAGAATGGAGATAAGGTAGTTCTTGACGGAACAAGTGGAGAAGCTATTTTAAATCCTGATGATGAAACAGTTGAAAAGTTCAAAAAGATGTACAGCGATTATCAGAATGAAAAGGCATTGTTAAAAGAATATGCAGGCAAGCCTTCACAGACTAAGGATGGCGTAAAAGTTGAATTAGTATGTAATATTGGAAAACCTGCAGATGCTAACAAGGCTGTTGAATGTGATGGCGAAGGTATTGGACTTTTCAGAACAGAATTTTTATTTATGGATAGAGATTCTATGCCTACAGAAGAAGAACAGTTTGAAGCATATAAGGAAGTAGCAGAAAAGATGAAAGGAAAACCGGTTATCATCAGAACACTTGATATCGGTGGTGACAAGGATGTTCCATATCTTGGATTGGAACATGAAGACAACCCATTCCTTGGTTTTAGAGCTATTCGTTATTGCTTACAGAGAAAAGATATTTATGAGATTCAGTTAAAAGCTTTGCTTAGAGCCAGTGCATTTGGAAAGATTAAGATTATGGTTCCACTTGTAACAGGTGTTGATGAATTAAGACAGGTTAAGGCTATGATTAAAGAAATTATGGCTGAATTAGATAAGGAAGGCGTAGCTTACAATAAGAACATTGAAGTTGGTGTAATGATGGAAACACCTGCAGCCTGCATGGTGGCAGATGTTCTTGCAAAAGAAGCAGCTTTCTTTAGTATCGGTACAAACGATCTTACAGGATACACAATGGCAGTAGATAGAGGAAATGCAAAGGTTGCATATCTTTATTCAACATATAATCCGGCAGTACTTAGAGCAATTAAGCGTATTATCGAATGTGGTAAGAAAGAGGGAATTATGGTAGGTATGTGTGGAGAAGCAGCAGCAGATTCAAAACTTATCCCACTTCTTTTAGCATTTGGTTTAGATGAATTTAGTGTAAGTGCTACAAGTGTATTAAAGACAAGAAAGACTATTTCCGATTGCACAATGGATGAATGTAAGGCATTAGCTGATAAAGTTATGGCATGTGTAACAGAGGAAGAAGTTTTAGAAATTTTAGGATAGTCATAAATCAATAAATAAATGCATATTTTTGGTTTGTTAACGGAGAGCAATTATAACAGGGAGAAATCTTTGGTGTAATTGCTCTTTTCCTTTCTATTTTTTTCGAAAAATAAGTAGTTTTATACAAAAAGTTATGTAACCCTTGACAAAACCCTGAAAATATTAAGAATATAAAGTATAGATTAATGTACGAAGAAGGGGGAAGTTATGCTTGCAAGAGAACGACAAAATACAATTGTTGAAATAGTAAACAGAGAAGGTTCAGTAAGAGTAAAAAATTTAAGTAAAAAATTTGGAGTAACAGAGGATAGTATTAGAAAAGACTTAGCTCATTTAGAAAAAGACGGAATGTTAAAGAAGACTTACGGTGGGGCAGTAAGAGTCAGGACAAACAGTCATGACAGATATGTTTCACAGAGAATAGGTAAGAACGTAGAAGAGAAGCGTGTAATAGCAAAAAGGGCTTATGAAATAATTCAGGACGGCGATGTTATTTTTCTTGATATTTCAACCATAAATATTGAACTGGTAAAACTTATAGTTGAGGCAGACAGACCGGTTACAGTTGTTACAAATATGATTGATGCCATACTTATAATGCTTTATGAGAAGGATACCAAGACTAAACTTATTTTCCTTGGTGGAAAATTAAACAGGGGCAGAGATGGTTTCGTTGGAACAATAACTAACAGAAATATCTCTAACTATCAGTTTGATAAGGCATTTATGGGAGTGGTTGGAATAGATGTCAACAGAAACAGAGTCTATACATATGATACGGAAGATGCATTAACAAAGAAGTCTGTAATGGAAGTAAGTAATGAGTGTTATATGCTTATGGAAAGAGAGAAACTTTCTAAGGATGGCAATTACAAATATGCCGGCATAGACGAGTTTACCGGATTAATTATGGAAGAAAGTGTAGAAGGCACCATAATGTCAAAATTAAAGTCCTATAATATTGATATATATTGTTAACAGATAAGCTGTGTAATTAAAATTAAAATTGACAAATTTGCCATTAAATAATAGAATTGTTAGCAGATGGTAAACATAGTGAAGGGAAGAGTATCCTTAAAGATAGCATACAGAGAGTCTGAAATGGTGAGAACAGGCAGTGAAGAGTAAGGTGAAGATGGCCCCCGAATGGCATCGGTGAGTGCTACATAAGCCGGTGACGGGAACACCCGTTATAGTGTAAATAAGGTTGGAATGTGTTTTGTAATTATTAAGAATACTATTCCGATAAAGTAAAGTGGTACCACGAAGTTTACGCTCTCGTCTTTATGATGAGGGCGTTTATTGTATTTGAAATTCTTATTTTGGAAAGGAAATTGGCAGGAAAATGAGTAAAACGTATTATTTAACAACAGCCATTGCTTACACATCAGGAAAGCCTCATATTGGTAATACTTATGAAGCAATTTTGGCTGACAGTATTGTAAGATTTAAAAGACAGCAGGGATATGATGTAAGATTCCAGACAGGAACTGACGAACACGGTCAGAAAATAGAATTAAAGGCTGCGGAAGCAGGAATTACACCAAAGGAATTTGTAGATAATGTTTCCGGTGTTATTAAGGAAATCTGGGATTTAATGAATACATCATATGATAAATTCATTAGAACAACTGATCCAGACCATGAAAAACAGGTTCAGAAGATTTTTAAGAAACTATATGATCAGGGAGATATTTATAAGGGACATTATGAAGGAATGTACTGTACACCTTGTGAATCTTTCTTTACAGAATCACAGTTAGTAGATGGAAAGTGTCCTGACTGTGGCAGAGAAGTAACACCTGCAAAGGAAGAAGCATATTTCTTTAGAATGAGTAAATACGCAGACAGATTAATTGAACATATTAACACACATCCTGAATTTATTCAGCCTGAATCAAGAAAGAATGAAATGATGAACAACTTCCTTCTTCCGGGATTGCAGGATTTATGTGTATCAAGAACATCATTTAAATGGGGAATTCCTGTAGACTTTGATCCAAAGCACGTTGTTTATGTATGGATTGATGCATTATCCAACTACATTACAGGTTTGGGATATGATGTTGATGGAAACAATGATCCTTTATATGATAAGTATTGGCCGGCCGACCTTCACCTTATTGGAAAGGATATTTTAAGATTCCATACTATTTATTGGCCAATTATGCTTATGGCTTTAGATGTTCCACTTCCAAAGCAGATTTTCGGACATCCTTGGTTATTACAGGGTGACGGAAAAATGAGTAAGTCAAAGGGTAACGTTATTTATGCGGATGACTTGGCAAATCTTTTTGGTGTTGATGCCGTAAGATATTTCGTGCTTCATGAAATGCCATTTGAAAACGATGGAACTATTACTTGGGAATTAATGGTTGAGAGAATGAACTCAGACCTTGCTAATACATTAGGAAATCTTGTTAACAGAACAATTTCAATGTCAAATAAGTATTTTGACGGAGTTGTAAGCAACAAGGGAGTTGACGAAGAAGTTGACGATGACTTTAAGAAGGTTATTTTGGATACACCTGTTAAGGCAGCTGAAAAGATGGATAAGTTAAGAGTTGCAGATGCAATTACAGAAATCTTCACATTATTTAAGAGATGTAATAAGTACATTGATGAAACAATGCCTTGGGCACTTGCTAAGGAAGAAGATAAGCAGGACAGACTTGCCACAGTACTTTATAACTTAATTGAAGGTATTACAATTGGCGCAAGCCTATTAGAGCCATTTATGCCTGAAACATCAAAGAAGATTCTGGCTCAGATTAATGCACAGCCAAGAGCTTTTGAAGACATGACAGAATTTGGCAAATACCCATCAGACAACAAAGTAACAGAAAAACCGGAAATCTTATTTGCAAGAATGGATATTAAGGATGTTATGGAAAAGGTAGAAGAAATTAAGGCAGCTCAGAAGGCTGAAAAAGCAGAGGAAAAATATCCTGAAGTTGAAAAGAAACCTGAAATTACAATAGATGATTTTGATAAGGTTCAGATTCAGGTAGGTGAAGTAATTAAGTGTGAACCTGTTCCAAAGGCTAAGAAACTTCTAGTTTCGCAGATTAAGATTGGAGCAGAAACAAGACAGATTGTTTCAGGTATTGCAAAATACTATAAACCTGAAGAAATGGTAGGAAAGAAAGTTGCCGTTATTACTAACTTAAAACCATGTAAGCTTTGCGGAGTGGAATCACAGGGAATGATTTTGGCAGCAGGTGATGACGAAGGAAACCTTTCAGTTGTAACAGTTGATAAAGATATTGTTAGTGGAAGCGAAATCTGCTAAATCGGAGGAAATATGATTTTTGATACACATGCACATTATGACGATGAAGCATTCGATGATGACAGAGAAAAGTTATTAGAGAGAATGCAAAACAGAGGTGTAGAATATATCGTAAACGTAGGCGCAAGTATGTCATCATGTAAAAGCACAATAGGTCTTGTGAGACGTTTTCCATATGTTTATGGAGCATTAGGCGTTCATCCGGATGAAGTTTCAGAACTTACGGAAGAAGATTATCAGTGGCTTAAGAAAAGCATTTACAAGCCTAAAATCGTTGCAGTAGGCGAAATAGGCTTGGATTATCATTGGAATGATAATAAAGAGCAGCAGATAGAATGGTTTGAAAAGCAAATGGATATTGCAAGAGAGGCTGAATTACCGATTATTATTCACAGCCGTGATGCGGCAAATGACACATATGAAGTTATGAAGGCTAACAAGGCTGATGAAATCGGTGGAGTAATTCATTGTTTTTCTTACACAAAGGAAATGGCAGAAAAATTCCTTGATATGGGATTTTATCTGGGAATCGGTGGTGTAGTAACATTTAAAAATGCTAAGAAATTAAGGGAAGTTGTAGAATATATGCCAATGGATAGAATGGTAATAGAAACAGACTGTCCTTATTTAACACCGGAACCAAACAGAGGAAAGAGAAATGATTCCTTTAATCTGCCTTACGTTGTAAATAAAATAGCAGAGATTAAGAACATTAGCCCTGCAGAAGTTATTGATATTACTTCAAATAATGCAAAAGACCTTTATGGAATAGGCAGAAAGAGGTTTGATTAATGGCATATCTTGGAACACCAAGTGCAACAAAGGAAATAATAAATAAATATAGCTTTGCTTTCCAAAAAAAATTCGGACAGAACTTTTTAATTGACTCAAATGTATTGGAAAGTATTATCAGAGGAGCTGAAATAACAAAAGATGATTTCGTTTTGGAAATCGGCCCGGGAATAGGAACGATGACACAGTATCTTTGTGAAGCTGCAAGACAGGTTGTGGCTGTGGAAATTGATAAGATGTTAATTCCTATTTTGGAAGATACATTGTCAGAATATGATAATGTGGAAGTTATAAATCAGGACGTGCTAAAGGTTGACATAAAATCTTTAGCAGAGGAAAAGAATAATGGTAAACCAATTAAGGTTGTTGCCAATTTGCCATATTACATAACAACACCTATTATTATGGGATTGTTTGAGAGTGGTGTGCCAATTGACAGCATTACAATAATGGTTCAAAAAGAAGTGGCGGACAGAATGCAGACAGGACCGGGTTCAAAGGATTATGGGGCATTGTCATTGGCAGTTCAGTACTATGCCACTGCAAAGGTTATTCTTAATGTGTCAGCAACATGTTTTATGCCAAGACCAAATGTTGATTCAGCGGTAATAAAGCTAACAAGACATAAAGAACCTACAGTTAATGTGGCAGATGAAAAATTAATGTTTAAAATCATAAGAGCTTCTTTTAATCAGAGAAGAAAAACATTAGTTAACGGATTGAAAAATTCACCGGAGCTTAGTTTTTCTAAGGAACAGATAGTTAAGGCCATAGAAAAAATAGGAAAACCGGAAACTATAAGAGGTGAGGCATTGACTTTAGAAGAGTTTGCAGAACTTGCAAATGCCTTTACAGAATTAAAATAAGATTTTAAATTAAATCATAATAGAATAAAAATCATATTAGAAACGCAGAATAATTTAGATGGAAGTTTAAATAGTTCTGCGTTCTTTTTATGCTTAGAAATTCATATATTGTAGAAAAAAATTGGAATGTTTATGCTTAAAAATAAAATAAAAATCAATATGGTAATGTCCGTGGTTCTTCTCGTGTCAATGACAATAATAGCCTGCAACATGGATAAGGTAGCTACAGTTGAAATGGAAAAAGAAAATAAAAATGTTAAAACTAAAAATGGCAAAGTTGTTGTAATTGACCCGGGACATGGGGGAGATGATCCGGGAAAAGTGGGCGTTAATGGCACAAAGGAAAAAGACGTAAACCTTGCCATTTCTAAATGCCTTAAGAAAGTTTTGGAAGATAACGGATTTGATGTGGTAATGACAAGAAATAAAGATGAGATTCTAAATGAGGGAGGAAAGTTTTCCAAGGTTGGAGATTTAAACAAAAGATGTAGCATAATAAATAATACATACCAAATAAACAGTAATAGCATTATGATAAGCATTCATCAAAACAGCTTTACAAACCCAAATGTAAAAGGTGCCCAAAGCTTTTTCTATGAAAAATCAGAAAAAAGTAAAAAGCTTGGATTAATACTTCAAAATCATTTGAACAAAAAAATTAATACAGAAAAAGAAAAGGCGGCAAAGCCTAACAACAGTTATTATATGCTTATAAATTCTAAATGTCCGGGAACAATAATAGAGTGTGGTTTTTTAAGCAACCCAAGTGAGGAGGAAAGTCTTTCAAAGGAGGAATATCAGAAGAAACTGGCGGAAATAATATGTACCGGAATTAAAGAATATTTTGGAGAAAAATAGGTAATGGTAATAGTTAATATAATTTGTAAAATGGGGTAATATATGATAAAATAGACAAGATAAAAATTAGATGAGGCGTAAGATGAAAACTATAATAAAAAAAACCAGTGTAGACAATATAGATATGGATACAATTAACCAGGCAGGAGAGATTATAAGACAGGGTGGTCTGGTTGCTTTTCCTACAGAAACTGTTTACGGACTGGGAGCAGATGCATTAAATGAAGAAGCGGCAGCAAAGATTTATGCTGCAAAGGGACGCCCATCAGACAATCCGTTAATTGCCCACATAGCAGATTTGGAAATGCTTAAACCGTTGGTTGAAGAGATACCACCGGTGGCTGAGAAATTAATGGATGCCTTTTGGCCGGGACCTATGACACTTATATTTAATAAAAGTAATCTGGTACCAAAGGGTACAACAGGAGGCTTGGACACAGTTGCAGTCAGATATCCTAATCACCCTATTGCACAGGCACTTATTAAGGCGGCTGGTGTTAGTATTGCGGCACCAAGTGCTAACCTTTCAGGAAAACCAAGCCCGACTTTAGGGGAACATGTAATAGATGACATGGACGGTCGTATTGATATGATTATTGATGGCGGAATGGTAGGAATGGGACTTGAATCAACTATCATTGACGTAACAGTTAATCCACCAATGATTTTAAGACCAGGATTTATTACATACGAAATGGTAAAAGAGATTGTTCCCGATGCAACAGAGGACAGAACTATTTTTACAAAACCAACTAAGGAGTTTAAACCAAAAGCTCCGGGAATGAAATACAGACATTATGCACCATCGGCAGATTATACGATTTATAAGGGCGATGAAGTAAAGGTGGCAGAAAAAATCATCGAACTTGCAAATGAAAAAGCAGATGAAGGTAAGATTACAGGAATTATAACAGCAGACCAGCATTTGCATATGTACCAGGGAAGACTAAACAAGAGCATTAAGGTAGTATCACTGGGAGATTTAGAAAAGCCGGAAACAGTTGCCAATCATTTGTTCAAGGCATTAAGAGACTTTGACAAAGTGGATACAGAATTTATTTTTGGTGAAGCATTTTCAGAGAAGAATGTGGGACAGGCAATCATGAACAGGCTTACTAAGGCAGCAGGTTATAACATCATTGATGTATAGCAGTTCGGAGGTAAAATGCTAGAATTTTCAAAAATTTTGTTTGTTACGGATATGGATACGTCACCGGGACCACTTGCAGCAACTTTGCTAAAACATTATTTGCCATTAGAACAGGTAAATATTGATTCAAGAGGACTTGCAGTTCTTTTCCCGGAGCCAATGAATCCTAAAACTGTAGCAATCGCAGCCTCAAAGGGATTGGACATTAACCGTACTTCAATACAACTTGAACCGGAAGATTTTGGACAAGACGTATTGGTACTGGTATTAGATGAGTCAAGGAAGCAGGCAGTATATGATGACTATGCAGAGGCAGTTAATGTTTATACATTAACAGAGTATATTAACGAGGCAGGAAGCATAGTTAATCCAGATGGTGGTGAGTTAGCGGATTATGCCAAGATGTATGAAACATTAGACAACATAATTCAGAAATTAGCTAACAAGCTTAAGGAAAGTAAATACAAAAACTAAAAAAATACATAAAAAAGCACGGAGGAAAACAAATGGGAAAGACATTTATAATGGATCATCCATTGATCCAGCACAAGATTGGAATTATTAGAAGAAAAGAAACAGGAACAAAAGATTTTAGACAGTTAATCAGCGAAATTGCAATGCTTATCACATATGAAGCAACAAGAAACTTAGAATTAGCTAACCAGGAAATCGAAACACCGATATGCAAGACAACAGTTAAAGAATTAGGCGGAAAGAAGTTAGCAATCGTACCTATTCTTAGAGCAGGTCTTGGTATGGTAGATGGAATGCTTGCAATGATTCCATCAGCAAAAGTAGGACACATTGGACTTTACAGAGATCCTGTTACAGCATTGCCTCACGAGTACTACTGTAAATTACCTGAAGATTGTGACAAGAGAAACGTATTCGTAGTAGATCCAATGCTTGCAACAGGTGGTTCTGCAATTGCAGCAATTCAGATGCTTAAAGAAAAAGGTGTAAAGAACATTACATTAATGTGCATTATTGCAGCACCTGAAGGCGTAAAAGCAATGGAAGAAGCACATCCTGACGTAAATATGTACATTGGTGCATTAGATGAAAAATTAAATGAACACAAGTACATCGTTCCGGGACTTGGAGATGCAGGAGATAGAATCTTCGGTACAAAATAATAAAATTAACGTGTTTGCAATAGAAATTTTTCCGTGGCAAATAAATAGTAGCATTTCACTTTTGACAAGAAATTAAAAGGAGAAAGAAATGGCTAGTAGTAAGAGAAAGGATTACATTTCATGGGATGAGTATTTTATGGGAGTTGCATCTTTGGCGGCACTAAGGTCAAAGGATCCAAATACTCAGGTGGGAGCATGCATAGTAAGTGACGATAACAAAATTTTGTCAATGGGCTATAACGGGCTTCCGGTAGGTTGTAGCGATGATGAATTTCCATGGAATAGAGAAAGCGACGATCCATATGACAATAAATATTTTTACACAACTCACAGCGAATTAAATGCCATTTTGAATTATAGAGGCGGCAGTCTTGAAGGAGCAAAGATTTATGTAACTTTGTTTCCTTGTAATGAGTGCGCCAAGGCCATTATTCAGTGTGGCATTAAGAAGGTTATATATGGCGATGATAAATATGGAGATACATCTTCTGTAAAGGCGTCAAAGAGAATGATGGCAGCAGCAGGTGTGGAATATATTCCATATGAGAAATCAGGCAAAGAGATTAAAATAAAGCTTTAGTAAACAATTCTATTTTTGCTGAATATACTAGACTGATAAGGTTTTTGATTAGTTTAGGATAGTATATGGATTATAAATATATACCTTTTTATGTTCAGGGAAATGCAGTTACGGGAATGTATTACGGACAATGGGGAATGGCGGAAGATAGAGACATTGAATATGTTAAAGAAATGTACCCTCTAACTTTTATGACCATTCAGGAGATGGTAGAGAAGGAATGTGATTATCAGGAGTTTGCAGGAAGTATGATGTTTGACGAATATCCTGACAAAATGGGAATCCTAAGGATTGTTAATCGTATTTTTGAAAATATTAAAAAAGAAGAGGCATCCTGTAATGGCAAGGAATGCATTAAGTATCCTGATGACCAGTGGCTTAAGGATATAATAATGGTATTGCTGCTTAATGAAATATATAGAAGAAGACAAAAAAGAAAAAGATATTATTAAGATTAAAAGTGATTTAGTCTTAACAAAAAAAGCACTAAGAATAAAGGGTTGAATGAAACCTAAATCTTAGTGCTTTTTCAATTAACAAGAAAATCCTTTGGAAAATCTATTAATTGATATTTCCAATGTGTGAAAACATCATTAAAGGGCATAAAGTATTATTGCAAAAAAATGTAATATACTTCCTGCAAGAATAAACAAATGGAAAATAGAATGCATCCATTTATGACTGCTTCCAAGTCCGTAAAGAATAGAGCCTACAGTGTAGGCAATGCCTCCGGCAACAAGTAAGATAACGCCACCTGTGCCCATAACTTCAATGGTAGGTTTTATGAAAATAATAATAACCCATCCCATGGCAAGGTAGCAAATCATAGAAAATACGCTGTATTTCTTTAAGTCAATTGCAGTAAGGGTACAGGCAATAATTGCACAACCCCAAACTAAGCCAAATAAAGACCATGCCAAAACGGGATATTTGGCTCTCATTGGAACAAGAAGTATTGGTGTGTAACTTCCTGCAATAAGAAAATAAATGGTGCAGTGGTCAAGAACCTGCATAACCTTCTTACCCATTCCCGGTCTTAAACCATGATAAACACTGGACATTGTATATAAAACAATTAAAGTTACCCCATAAATGCAACTGGAAACAACGCCGATTCCACTGTGATGCTTGGCCGAAACAATAATGCAAAGCACAAGAGCTGCAATACCTAAAGCCGCACCAACGATATGGGAAACCATATTAAAAATTTCTTCACCTTTAGAATAATTAGGAAGCTGTCTGTCAGCTAATTTAATTCTTTGCTTCATAAAAAGTTCTTCCTTTCTTAAAAAATGACTACTCAACGTTATGTAGTATTCAATACTACGTCAAAGTATATACATATTATACGCAAATGTCAATAAAAAAAATGCATAAAAAATGAAGGCTGTATAAGTGACTATTGAAAATGGCAAATTTTCCATAGGAATAATAAGTGATGTCATAGGACAATATTAATAAATATATAACATATTCAAAATATGTTTTTTGTCTAAATTATATTAAGAAATGAATAAAAACTTTTTGTGTAAAAAGCGTATAGACTTTGACAAAATCAGTATATATAATATGCGTATATTCAAAAACAAAACACAGAACAACAAAAACAAAGAAAATTTGACATATGTGCAAAGAACTGGTTTACCCAATAGGAAGAAACAGAGGCGAGAGCGTTGCACATGTTAAAGATGTAATAAGTAAGGGGGGAAAAACTATTGAAGAAGGGTAGTTTAGCTGTTTTTGATAATGACGAGAATTATACGGAATCTTTTTTGGAGTATATAGAAGAGAAGAAAGGAATGCCTTTTGAGATTCAGGTATTTACGAAACAGGAGTCATTATTACAATATTTGGAAAGTCGGGAGCCACAATTATTATTGGTAGCTTCAGATGTAATGTGCCATGAGATTGAGAAGGTTAACAGGGAGAAGATTGTAATATTGGCAGGTGAGGAGGTTTCGTCTTCTTTTTCTGAATACAGAACCATCTATAAATATCAGTCAATGGAAAATGTTATCCACCAGGTTATAGATTACTACATTGATATAACAAAGGACAGTATTTTTGTACCTGTTACAAAGAACAAGTCGGAAATAATCGGTATATATTCGCCTGTAGGCAATGTGGGAAAGACTGCAGTTGCGTGGGCTATGGCACAGACTTTAGGAGCAGATTATACAGTTCTTTACATAAATATGCAGGAATATTCAGGAATGGATAGAATGTTTGATACGGATTTTGGAGCGAATCTGTCAGATTTAATGTATTTCTACAAGCAATCCCCGGAATCAATGGCCGTTAAACTTAAGGCAGTAACCTATTCGGCGGAGGGATTTGATTACATACCGCCGTTGGTATATTCCTGTGATTTAAGAAATATTGATACAGGGCAGTGGCTTCAATTTATACAGAACATTGCAGAATTAACAGAATATGACAAGATTATTATTGAGTTCGGTCAGGTACTTAACAATCCAATGATTTTGCTTGAAAGTTGCAATAGAATATTTGTGCCGGTTTCTAATGACTGGATGAATCAGTGCAAGAAGAAGGAATGGGAAGAGTATCTTTTAAGAACAGGTTATGAGGAAATATTAGACAGAACGGAAATGCTGCAAGTGCCACAAATAAGGCAATGGAGCAGCCTGGATGAATATAAAGAATGTTATTTGTGGGGAGAACCCGGAGATTACATAAGACAGGTATTGGGGGGATTATAATGAACAAGTCAGAAATAGAACAGTTAAGAGGTTTGGTAATTGAAAGAGTTGATATGTCAAGAGAACCTGATGACAGTGAATTGCACGAAATCATAGACAGTGTAATTGAAAAAAATCAGGATTACAGATATATGTCAATTAAGAAAAGACAAATAATACATAAAAAAATATATTCCTCAATTAGAGGGTTAGGCATAATAGAGGAGTTGCTGGAAGAACCTGATATTACAGAAATAATGATAAATGGACCTAACAATATTTTTGTTGAAAAAAAGGGACGTATAAACAAAATAGATGAAAGGTTTGAATCTGAAAACAGGTTAAATGATATTATCCAACAGATTGTGGCAAAGACTAACCGTAGGGTAAATGAGTCAAATCCCATTGTGGATACACGACTTGAAGACGGTTCCAGAGTTAATGTAATATTGCCACCAATTGCTCTTGAAGGACCTATAGTTACAATACGTAAATTTTCAAAAAGAGGAATTACAATCGACGATATGATTAGTTGGGGGACAATTTCAAAAGAGGCTGCTGATTTTTTAAAAATGGCAGTTATGGCAGGCTATAATATTTTTGTAAGTGGGGGGACAGGATCCGGTAAAACAACATTTCTAAATGTGTTATCTAATTTTATTCCTAAAGACGAAAGAATAGTCACAATTGAAGATTCAGCAGAACTAAAACTTGATTCTGTTGATAATATTGTCCGAATGGAAACAAGACAGGCAAACAGTCAGGGGGAGAATGTTATTTCCATAAGGGATTTAATTAAAGCATCATTACGAGTCCGTCCGGATAGAATAATCGTTGGCGAGGTAAGAGGTGGGGAGACTTTGGACATGCTTCAGGCAATGAATACAGGACATGATGGTTCTATGTCAACAGGACATGGAAATTCTCCATCAGATATGATGACAAGATTGGAAACAATGGTTCTTATGGGAATTGATATGCCATTGGCGGCCATAAGAGCACAGATTGCAACAGCAATAGATATAGTTATTCATTTAGGAAGAATGAGAGACAAAACAAGAAAAGTATTGGAAATTAATGAAGTGGTTGGGATAAGAAATGGTCAGATAGAACTAAACAGGTTGTATGTTTTTAAGGAAGAACCTGAATCTGACAAAAATAAAGTTGTGGGACAATTGGAAAGAACTGAAAATCCACTAATTAATAAGCAAAAGTTGGAAAGAAAAGGGTTGGCTTAAGATAATTGTCCGTTAAGGGGGAATATGAATTATTGTATGTCAGGAAAAAAGAAGACTGTAAGTCTGATAATAATAGGTCTGTTGGTGATTTTAATGGGAAGAATGTTTTATGGAAGTTTTAAGGCGGGAATTATAATTCTGCCATTAGTAATACCAATATACAGGCAATATTCAACGAAATACAAAGACAGGGCAAAGGCAGAATTTGAACATCAGTATAAAGAAATGCTTGTAGCCTTAAAGGATGGAATTGTTACAGGATATTCCGTTGAGAACGGATTAAAAGAAAGCTATCGTGAGATGGTTAATATTTATGGATATGATGGATTAATATGTTCAGAGTTAAGATTAATGACTTCAAGACTTAAACTTAATACACCAATAGAGATAGTTTTTAAAGATTTTGCGGAGAGAACTGATTTAGAAAGTGCTCATATGTTTTATAATACTTTTTCCATAGCACAAAAATCAGGCGGTAACATGAACAATGTAATAAAAAGAGTTATAGAAAATATTGTTCTTAAGGAATCAGTAAAGGAAGAAATTAATGTTGCCATAAACGACAAGAAACTGGAGCAGCGTATTATGACTGTGATTCCGTTGCTTTTAATCGGATATATAAGTATGGCTTCCCCCGGTTTTCTGGATATAATGTACAAATCCATAATGGGAAATATAGTTATGACGGTATGTCTAATAGTTTATCTGCTTGCATACTTATGGAGCGAAAAAATAGTAAAGGTAAGCATATAAGATTGCAGAAATTGTGCAAGTATAGGATAAGATCGTTTGACACGGTAAACACAGTGATTAAGAGAGGGGGATGACATTGAAGGTTTATACAGTTCTACTTGGTTTGATTTTAATATTTTATATATTAACAGTCAGGTATAGACGAACCTTAAGAAAAAAGTTTAAGAAAGATAAACTTAGCCCATTGTACGGAATGTCGATGTTTATTGCTGACAGAATACCTAAAGGACTTTTACATAAAAATACATATACGGAATCTTTAATAAAAAAGTTAAATGTACAGGAAAACATAAAAAAAGAGATTTATATGTATCGTGTAAATAAAATAGCTTCGTGCCTTGGAATGTTTATTTTGTTTCTGATATTTGGAATGGCAATAAGTTTTTCTGAAAATAAGGACAATAAAGGGCAAATAAAAACATTGGATAGAGACGGGCAAAGTATTACCAGTTATAGTTTTTTTGCAAAGAATGGAGATAATGTTGAAAAAATTAATGTTGAAGTAGACCAAAGACAATTGTCAAAAGATGAATCCTTAAAACTAATGGAGAATAGTAGAAATAAGTTAGTTAAGCTTGTTTTGGACAAGAACAAAAGTGCTAACCATATTGATAAGCCATTGAATTTGATTCGTGAAATACCAGACACCGATATTTCGGTAACATGGGATATAAGTGATAGTAGGGTTTTGAATTATGATGGACAGATTATGTCTGATGTTTCACAGGAAGGTACAATTGTTAACCTTACGGCAAATATGGAATTAAATGAACTAACATTAAGCTACACATTTGCCGTAAATGTATTTCCAAGAAATTACAAGGGAGATATTCAGGAAGCAGTTCAGGAATACATAAACAGTCAGGATAGTGAGCAAAAGAAGATTTTTTTGCCGGAAAATATATCAGGTGAAAAGATTAGTTATTATAAAAGTGCATCAAAAATAGGAAAATATATTCCAATAGTAGCATTTATTATGTGTGTGGCAGTATTTTTCTTAAAGGATAGGGATTTAAAGAGTGAAGTGAAAAAACGAAATATACAACTTCAATTTGATTACCCTGAAATCCTAAGCAAAATTCTATTATATAGCAATGCAGGACTTTCAATAAAGAGCTCAATTGAAAGAATTGTAAGGCAATATGAGGATGAGAAAAAGAAAAATCCAAAAGAGTATCATTATGCTTATGAAGAGTTGAAAATGGCAACGGTAAAAATGAAAAGCGGAGTGTCAGAAATTAATGCAATAAATCAATATGGAGAAAGATGTGGGTTGCACAATTATATAAAGTTGGCAAATATTATTGAACAAAACATACGCAGAGGAACAGGAGAGTTATCTTTTGCCCTTGAAAATGAGTTAAATAGGGCACTGGTTGAGAGAAAGAATACTGCTTTAAAAAGAGGCAGCGAAATATCAACTAAACTGTTAGGACCAATGACGGTTATGTTAATAGTGGCACTGGTTATTCTAATGGTACCGGCATTAATGTCAATAAATATGTGAAGAAGTGAAAACACAGTATAAAAACAATATGAAAATTAAATATAAAAATAAAATAGAAATGTGAAAATAAACAATTATAACAAGTTAAAACAGGGGGTATAGAAATGTTGGAAATTTTGAAGACAAAAGCAAGAATTATTTTAGGAAAACAGAAGGCAATGGGCGTTATAGAGATAGTGCTGATAATTCTGGTACTTGTAGGACTTGCCTTAGTATTTAAATCACAGATAAGTGGAATAGCTGACGGAGTTTATACAACAATAAAAACTCAGATTAAAAAGTTTTAAAGTGGGGGAAAAACAAACTTTTTAAGGTAATAAATTTTACGAAAAGTTTTATGGAAAGTAAAAAATGAAAGTAAAAGGAAGTATAACCATCTATTTAAGCATGATACTTATAAGTGTGATGTTGCTTGTTAATGTAATTGGTGAAAGTGCAAGAATCAGTGCAGTACAGGCGCAGATAAAAAGCTATACATATATGAGTGCAGAGTCAGCACTGGCAGGATATGGAAGACAGGTTTATGAAGATTATGGAATATTACTTGTATGGGAAAAGCAGACTGTTGAGTCGGTAATAAAAAAGAACATACAGGATAATATAAATATGGCAGATTTAAATGAGCCGGGCCTAAATTTTTTAGGAACAAATCTGGTTAATTTAGAAGTAACCGGAAAGGAGTATTTAACGAAAAAAGGAGGACAATATTTCTCAAATCAAATTAAATCGTATATAAAATATGCAGGTGTAATGGAAACTGTTGAAAGACTTGTGAAAGAATGTGAAACATACGAAAACTGTAATGACCAAAATAAAAATAAGTGTGACATGAATATTGTAGTCGATGTCAATAAGGGGGAATTGCAGGAACTTGTAGAAAATATTAATAGCATAGTTACAGGTTTAAAAGAAACAAAAGATTTAAGTAATAAGTATGATTCGGTTAGTCAGAAAATAGAAAAACTTCAATCTGATTTTAATAAAAAAGAGGGAAAGAAAGTTTTGAAAGAGTATAGAGAGCTGATGGCATCAATCGAAATAAAATCGAAGGATGTGGACAGTGCTATTTCCAAGATAGAAGTGTACGAAAGAAAAAAAGAACAGTTTTTGAAAAAGAATAGCTATACATCTGATGCAAAAGATTACATGGATACTAATTTGGAAATTTTAGCAAAAGTAAGGGATGAGATAAAGAGGGACAAAGAGCTTAACGTTTTGAAAATTAAAAAATTAGATTCAGGCAATATAAGCAAAGTTAAAAAGTCCATAAGCAACATGGGGAAAGTTATAAGCAAAATGGAGTCTTTAATTACACTGGAAAGTACAGAAGAAGATAGAGATAATTATTCAATATTTGAAAATTTAAAAGATTTTATTGATAGTGGAGTATTGTCACAGGTTTTAGAAAACCCGGAAAATGTATCAAAAAATACTTTATCCGGTTCTAATCTGCCATCAACTTTGAAAGGCAAAAAAAATAATAGTTTGTCAAAAGAAATAAAAAATAAATGTGTTAATGCACTATATGCAGGATTAAAGTTTGGTAACTACAATAATCCGGAAAAAAATACAGTATTAAAGTATGAGCTGGAATATATTATTTCAGGAAAAGACAGTGATAAGGAGAATCTTGCATCTGTAGTGGAGAAAATTGTTTCGGCAAAAACAGGGATAAATATGGCTTATCTCATTACAGATAAAGAAAAAATGGAACAGGTGTCAGCAATAGCAGCATCTGTGGCAATTGTAACAGGCTTGCCTTTCTTAGAGCCGGTGGCAAAGGGAGTGCTAATTAGTGCATGGTCGATGGCGGAGGCAGTTAATGACATGAAAATATTGTTATCGGAAGGTAAGGTTGCTTTGACAAAATCAAAGGGAGGCTGGAGAACTTCCATAGGCAACATAACAAATGGTGGCAAAAAAGAAGATTCAAAAGGACTAAGTTACAAAGAGTATTGCCAAATACTAATAGCAGTACAGAATACAGGGGACAGTCTATATAGAATAATGGATTTGATACAGATAAATATACAGAAAAGGTATAACAGTGAATTCTTAATGAGTAAAAGTCTGACGGGTTTTAAGCTGAAAGCTACTTATGAAACTGCACCATTGTTTACTGCTATTCCAATAGTAGTAAATAATCTGACAGAGGAAAATAATGCCTATAAATATAGTATGGCTTATTATGATTCTTATTAGGAGATAAGTATTATGACAAAACAACTAACTGATGAAAATAATTTAAAACAAATTAGAAAAATAGAAATACTAAAGAAAAGAAAAAGAAGATTGGAAAAGGCATTAATTCGTAAATATAAGGAACAAAAATTAGCTAATTCCAAATTAGAAAATCAAAGATTAAAAAGTCAGAACAGCTTAAAATTTAATGCAAGAACAGGAGTAGCGTGTAGAAAAACTGCAAATATTATAAAGAATGAAACTATGATTACAAGAATAGAAAAAAGATTATCAAATTTAAAAGGATAGAAAATAAAAGGATGTACTGATTCGTTAGTCAGGAATTTAAGCCTATGGAGAGTACGTATGTGTTGTAAAGTATTCAGTGAAGTAGGAATGAAACATAGATGTGGTTAAAGATATGTTTCAATAACGGAAAGGATGTTTTCGTAGCTAATATGTTATGGTCAAATAAAAAATAAGATGATGTTTCTCTCCAAGTACAAAAGCTATTTTTTAATAACCCCTTTTTATAAAAAGCACCCAATAAGACGAAAAGAAAACATCCTTTCATAAAAATAAAAGAAGGAGAACGGAAAAATGTGGAGACAAAAGATACAAAGATAAAAATTATAATTAAATGTACAGCAAAGGCTGCAATTACTATAGAGGCAACAATTTCATTAACTTTATTTATGTTTGTTGTGGTATTTCTAGCCGGTTTCATAACTGCTGTTGACAAGCAACTTTCAACACAGATTAAAATGAACCGTTTGGCAGAAAATATGGCAAAGCAAATGTTTTACATAAAACAAGTAGATGAAATTACCGATTATAGCGAGAAATTAAAAGAATATAAGGACAAATTTAAAGAGAATATAAGTGAAATGAAAGACACTTTGCCTGAAAGTAATTTAATAAAAGATGATTATATTGACATGGTTTATACATATGATTATAAGTTACCTGTTTTAAGTAAAACCATAACCATAACTCAAAGAGCAAAGGTTAAAGACTGGACAGGCACGGATATGACTAAAGATTATGAACTGGTTTACATAACTAAGTATGGGAATGTATATCACAGCACAAAAGAATGTAGTCATTTAATACTTTATATTACGGGAACAGAGTATGGTAAGGTTGGTGAAGCAAGAAATGAACAGGGAGAAAAATACACACCTTGTGAGTTTTGTGGAAATAAGAAAATAAGTGATACCACAACAGTATTTATTACAGCAGATGGAAACAGATATCACACAAATCTCCAATGTAGTGGAATAACAAGAAATATTATAGAAATTGATATTAAGGAAGTGGATAACAGAAAACCATGCAGCAGTTGTAATGGGGGATAAAATGTATTGGATTTGGATAATGATTTTTTTGTGCATATGCACATTTACAGATATAAAGAAAAGAAATGTTTGTGGTTGGTTATGCATTTTAAATATAGTGGCCGCAATTATGTTGCATACAATATTTAGGGATATAAGTGGAAAATCCCTTATTGAGGGAGCAATTATTGGGGGGATATTTCTAATAATCAGCGTGGTTACAAGGGAGAAAATAGGATACGGTGACAGTCTTGTTTTTCTTGCAATAGGTTTGATTATAGGCGGAGAAAAATGCTTTGTTATAATTTTTTGGAGTTTTCTGCTATGTAGTATCTTCTCACTAGTGACAATAATTCTAAAGAAAACAACATTTAAAAGTACCGTTGCCTTTATGCCCTTTGTGTTGGCAGGAGCATTAGTAACATTTATATCTACACAATAAAGGGGGAAAAATGAAAGGCAATAAACTAAAGGGAGAAATAACTATTGAAACAGCAATTGTGTTTCCTATTGTAATGCTAATGGTGTTACTGTTAATTTATTTTTCTATGTTTTTACACGATATTGTAAAAATGAAAAGCTATGCTTATGGAGCCGGATGCACATATGCAGAAATGGAATTTAAAGATTTTGAAAGTAATGTTGAAAAGAAGTTTCAGTCAATACCATTGTTTATTACAAAAGTAAGTGCAAAGTGCGGTGAAAGCACAAATCAGTATAAGATAACACTACAATATACATCCATAAGCAACATTAAGTGGATGGAAGAATTCATTAATAAGGGAAATAACAGTTATGAAATAAATGTGGAAAAAAGAATGAGTCGAAAAATTTTCGGAATTACTTCTGCAATTAGAGATAACATACAAAAGGGGGGCAGTGATAATTAATGGAAGTTGTTAACAAAAAAGATGGAAACAAAAATTTTATGATAATAAAAGGGATTGAAATTGATGAAAATGATTATAAATTTAAAATGCTTAAAAATAATAATATAGAAAATGTAATCCCAATAGGTCTTAGAGTTATAGATGGAGAAAAACAATTGTACTATAACGTAACAGAGTACATTACTGTAAAAGCGATGTTTTCGCGGAAAAAGATGTCAGGAAAAGACTTATATAATTTAATAAAGGACATTAAAAAGTTATCTAAAAGCACAAAAGAATACCTGATGGATTTAAATGATTTTTTGTTTGACATTAATTATGTGTACATAAATAAGAAATCGGGAGAATATGGTTTTTGTTATTGCCCAAATGAGTATGAAGATGTGCAGCAGAATATGAGAAATATTTTTGACAGCATATTAGAATGTATTGACCATAACAATAAGCCTGCAGTTCTTATGGCTTATGGAATACAGCAGATTACAATTAGCGACAGTTATACTGTGCAGGATTTGTATAATTGTGCTGTTGAAAACTACAAAGAAGCAAAGGAAAGTACATATAAAAAGAAAGACCAGGAAGAGCTTGTTAAAGGAGTTGAGAATATTGTTATTAATACGGAAAAGAATGTAGTAACAAAACCATATGAAGAAAAAAAGAAAAGTCTTTTTAAAAAAATAATGGAAAGATTAAAAGGGAAAAATAAATATGAGGATGAAGATGAACTGGAAGCAGAACTGGAAAATCCTTCGGAAATTAATAAAAAAGAGAGTGGTTTAAAAGAAATTTCAGGACAGGCTACAGAAGGACCACTGTACAATTACTCAGATTATCAAATGGCAACAATAGGCGAGGAGACAGATAATTACAGAGACAACTATGAGAAAGGTTATGATGATAATTATGACGGAGATTATGAAGAAGCTACAATGTTATTAACATCATCAGGAGTAATAAATAGAATAACCCTAAAAGAAATTAGTAATCAGGGAAGTATGAAAATCGAACCAAAGGGTTATCCGTGTATATTAGGAAAGAGTAAGTTAAGCAGCGATTATATAGTGGACAGTCCTGTAGTAAGCAGGGTTCATTTAAGACTATCGGAAGAAATGTCTAACTATTATGTTGAGGATCTTAATTCTACTAACGGAACTTACGTTAACGGGCAAAAACTTGAACCTCATAAACCTAAAGAAATTAATGTGGGAGATCAAATAACTGTAGCAGATATAGACTTTATAGTGGAGTGATAAAGTTCGTAGTGGTATAATAGTCTTAGTGTAAATTACGGAATAGTCCGTGTAATCAAGTGCTTAAGGAGGCTGTTATGGACGAAAAAATTCAAAAGTTAAAAGAGATTATTGATGGAAGTGACAATATTGTATTTTTTGGAGGAGCAGGAGTTTCCACAGAAAGTGGTGTTCCGGATTTTAGAAGTGTGGACGGATTATACAATCAGGAATATGATTATCCACCGGAAACAATTTTAAGCCATACTTTTTATAGAAGAAATCCGGAAGAGTTTTATAGATTTTATCATAATAAAATGTTATTTCCTGATGCAAAACCGAATGCAGCCCACAAAGCTTTGGCAAAATTAGAAAAGAAAGGAAAACTAAAGGCTGTAGTTACGCAGAATATTGATGGCTTGCATCAGGCAGCAGGAAGTGAAACTGTTTATGAACTTCATGGCTCTGTTCATAGAAACTATTGTGAATCCTGTGGCAAGTTTTACGGACTTAAAGAGATAATGGCGCAGAAAGGAGTACCTAAGTGTAGCTGTGGAGGAATTATTAAGCCTGATGTGGTTTTGTATGAAGAAGGACTTGATCAGAATACAATAAGAAAGTCTATCGAAGCCATTTCCAATGCAGATGTACTTATAATAGGAGGAACTTCTCTTGCGGTTTATCCGGCAGCAGGGCTTATAGATTATTATAGAGGAAACAAGCTTGTTCTTATAAACAAGAGTTCCACGCCAAAGGATTCAAGGGCAGACCTGATTATAAATGATGCGATTGGTAAGGTTTTAGGTCAGATTGTAGAATAATAATTTTTTTTTTGTATAAATAGAAGTGTCGGTGTTTAATCGGCACTTTTATTGTCACAAAGTTTATGCATACAGGGTAGAGTTTTTGACAAATTAATACAGCACCACTATGGTATTATCTCTTTCGTAAAACAAAGAAAGGAGAGGTATCATGATAGAAGTGGTATATAGTGGAGAGGAGCATGAAGAGCAGGATGAGGTCAGAATTCCGAAAAATATTCATCAAATAGGAAATAACAGTTCAAACAAGAAAATATACATAGAAGATTATGTAATGACATATTTAAAGAAGAGTCCTTCAGGTGAGGATAATGTTAAATATGGGGTATTACTGGGAGATGTAAAAAGGGCAAAAGGAAATGTTTATATTTTTGTAAAAGGAATGGTGGAAGTTCGTGATGTAATAGAAAACAGTATTATTTTTAATGATGATATCTGGTCCGGAATTTACAAAGATATAAAGCAGTTTTTTGAACAGTTAAATATTGTTGGCTGGTATGTTTCGGTTCCTTACAGGGTAACTGAGGATATGAATGGAATAAGAAAGATTCATCTTGATAACTTTGCCGGAAATGACAAAGTATGTTTTGTGAAAGACAGGGCAGAAAATGAAGAAGGCTTTTATAGCTATGAACAGTCAGGTCTTGGAAAGCAGCAGGGCTACTATATCTATTATGAGAAAAATGAGAAAATGAAAAAATATGTTAAAAACTTAAAAAACAGTGCAACAAACAGTGGGATAGCTAACAATGAAATAAAAAATATTAGCGTGGATGACAAGATAGGAGGCGAGGATAAAAAAGATAAGAAATCATCTAAGAATAAATTGGAGAACATAGAATTAAAAGCGGAGGAGGCAAACGGTAAAACTATAAAAATTTCAAAAGAAGAAAGTAAACAGGATAATAATTTAAACAAAAAAGATTTAAAAAATAAAGAAAAGAGTCAATGGTTTAAAAATAGCAAAAGTAGTAATAATACAGTGGAAGAAACTGGAGAGCCGATACGACAGGGAAGGATTGCATATGGTGTAAGTGGTCTTTTAATTGTAGCTTTATTATTATCAACAGTTGTAATGCTTAATAATTATGGAGAATTAAAAAATATTAAAAGTACTTTGGCAGGAATTAGTAGAGAAAGAGAGGCTCAGGCTGTTAATAAAATTTTAAGTGCATACACCGAAACAACAAAACAGAGTGCCACAACCGTAGCAGGATTGGAAAGCAAGAAAGCAATAGCTACCAATGGTAGCAATGTTACTCAGAAAAAAAATGATAACGGAGAGGTTGTTTCAAAACAGACAGCGGGAACTAATCAGGATAATAACAGCAGCAACAATAGTATTACCAATACTACAAATGATAGTAATAATACTAACAGTAATAAGCCTTCAGGTAGTGAAACGGTAAATAATAAAACAAAAAGCATTTCTAGTGCTTATTCAGGACAATACCATACAGTTAAACCGGGACAGACATTGTATGATATTAGTATGAGTTATTATGGAACAAGTGAAATGGTAGATGAAATAAAAGACAGAAATAACATTGACGATGATTACACAATCAAGGAAGGACAAAAAATATTATTGCCTTAACAAAAAAATGGTGTCATTATTCAGCAGATATTGTATAATCTTTAATAGATTTAACAAAGGAAGTGAAATCGTGGCAAATAAATACATTAGAAAATTCAGAAGACTGAAAAAAGAAGGTCAAAATTCTACATATATGAAAAATACCAAAAAGGTGCTTGAGAAAAGGGCTGCAAAGCTTGGAATAATAGTAGCTGTGATTTTGATTATTGTTGGAGCGTTGTTCTTTTACAAAAAATATCACAAATACACCACCTACAAGGTAATTGAATCCACTAATATTAAAGGCGGAGCGAGCAGTAAATATATTCCTTTTGGTGACTATGTTATTAAGTACAGCTATGATGGAATAGCCTATATTAAGGACAAAGAAACTGTTTGGGAAGAAGCATATGAAATGAAGCAACCTATTATTGATGTATGTGACGACTATGTGGCGATAGCGGATAAGAACACCAATGATATTTTCATATACAACGATAAAGGTCGTCAGGGACAGGTTTCCGTAAGCTATCCTATTGTGAAATTAGAGGTGGCAAAGCAGGGAGTTGTTGCTGCGTTGCTTGAGGACAAAACATCTAACTATATTGAGGTGTACGATAAAGAGGGAAAACAGTTGGTATCTCACAAGTCTATTATTGATGAAAATGGATATCCGATTAATTTCTCAATGTCAGATGATGGGGAAAGAATGGCAGTTTCGTACCTTACCGTGAAAAATGGCTCTTTTGAAAACAAGATACAGTTTTATGATTTTTCTAATTCAGGGAAAAACATAGAAAACCGAATGGTGAAAGAGTTTAGCGAATATGGTGAAACGATTGTTCCTACAATCAGTTATGTTTCAAACAGTCAGGTAGTGGCAATAGGCGAAGATATAGTTTCTATATATAAGGTTGGTAACAAGGATATTACCAAAAAGGATATAAAAATAAAAGAAGAAATACAGAAAGTATTTTATAATGACAAATATGTAGGATTGGTATTTAAAAATGCCAGCACGGACAGACCTTACAGAATTGAAGTATACAATTCAAGTGGATCCCAAATATTAAATTCTACAGTGGATATGGATTTTGAAAATGTTACATTTGCCGGAGATAATATTTTAATGTATAGTGATATGCGATGCGAAATATTATCAATAAAAGGTGTGAAAAAATTTCAGACTAATTTTAAGGGACAGATTTATGGGTTAATGCCATATGACGATTCCAAAACTTATTTGTTAATGACTAACTCAAAAATACAGAAGATTCGATTGAAATAACGGAGGAATGAAATGGGCAATATAATACTGACAGGGGTAACGGTTTTTGTTGTGGTAATGATTGCTATAGGAATGAAGAGAGGACTTGTAAAGACGGCATTTTCTTTCGGCTCGATTTTTATAGCACTTATACTGGTGAATATTTTAACACCTGTTGCAAAAGAGGTAATAAAAAATACACCGGTTTATGACTCAATAAACCAAAATATACAAAGCTATGTAAGTGAACATATAGCAACATCTACAGAAAACATGACGGAAACAGGAATCAATAATCAAGAGAAAATCATTAATGAACTTCCATTACCTAATGGACTAAAAGAATCATTAACGAAAAATAATAATCAAAGCAGTTATGATTCATTGGCAGTAAATACATTTAAGGAATATGTTGTGGCATATTTAACAGATGTTGTTTTAAACGCAGTGGTATATATTTTGCTATTTATGGTTATATCTATATTAATGAAAACATTAGTGGAAGTGTTAAACATAGTAACAAAACTTCCGGTTATTCATACATTTAATATGGCAGGTGGAGCATTAATCGGTTTTGCACAGGCAATATTAATCATATGGTTATTGTGTATGGTAGTTACGATCTTCAGCTCAACATCCTGGGGACAGACAGTTTGCAAGGCAATAGCAGACAACGGAGTGTTAAGCATGATTTATGATAACAACTTAATACAAAATATAGTAAATAGCTTGTTTTAGATAACAATAATAATTAAAGAGTTTTATGGCTAAAATAAGGTGCTTAAAATTTTTTGAAAAAAGTTTAAAAAAGTTATTGACAAAACAAAAGGTATTTGATACATTATAAAAGCTGTTTAGCAAGTGGATTAAACAATCCACTTATGGCTCCATGGTCAAGCGGTTAAGACACCGCCCTTTCACGGCGGTAACAGGGGTTCAAATCCCCTTGGAGTCACTTCCGTCAGCTTATCTGAAAAGATGAGTCTTGACGATAAAAAGAACCCTTGCTATAATGTAAGAGTTCTATATATATGGCGAGTTAGCCAAGTGGTAAGGCATCGGTCTGCAACACCGCTATCACCAGTTCAAATCTGGTACTCGCCTCTCAAAAATCTCAGGAATGTTCCTGAGATTTTTTTCGCACATTTTTCCTATGTAGCCGAAAAATTCTCAAAGCAAACAATAGGCAGAGATTCGCAATTTTGCGAGCATAGCGTAAAGCAAAAATCAACTGTTTGAGCCGTAGGCGAGTTTTGATTTTTGTTTTACAATAGGCGGCGGAGCAAAATAAGAACTCTCAACGTGTTTGCATGAAAATTTTTCGGCTGCATGGGGATAAAATGTAAAAACAAAAAAATATCGAAAAATTTGTAATAAATATGTAATATATCTTCAGGAATATGTTATAATCAAAGTAACGTGCGAAAAAACAGAGAAGTTCGGAAGGAGATATTTAATGAACAAGAAGTTAATAAGTATTGTGACAATTATGGCAATGCTTGTGGTTATGATTATACCTGCATGGGCAGACGGTGGTGATAACACAGGCGATGACAATTTTGGCGCAGCTATTTATGTGAAGAAAGATGGCGTAGAAGGTGCATACACATTAGGAACAGCTAAGGAATTTAAGCTAGAGTTCTGGGCATCAGGCATTGTTGGAAAGCAGGTTGTAAGAACTGTTTCAGTAACAGGCGATAATCAGGTATCATCTATTGAATACAAAGATGGCGGAGAGTGGTACGACATTAGCGGATTTAATAAGGAAATGACTATTGCAGGTAATGATTTAGACAGAACTATTAGAGTCGTTTTTGATAAGGAAGGTAGATATACAATTTCTTATGGATTGGTGAATACAGAAGGTCAGGATGTTGTAAAGGATCAGTTAAATATTGAAATAGCAGACGGACAGATTAAAATTGTTAAAGAAACTGAGACAACTACATCGGCAGTGGCAGAAACAACTACACCTGCAACAGTAGAAACAACTACACCTGCAGCGGCAGAAACAACTACACCTGCAACAGCAGAGACAACAACACCAGTGGCAGTAGAAACAACTACAGTTGCAACAGCAGAGACAACAACACCAGTGGCAGTAGAAACAACTACACCTGCAACAGCAGAGACAACAACATCAGCAGCAGTAGAAACAACTACAACAACAGCAAAGACAACTACAGTTGCACCAACACCAACTACAACTGCAAAGGTAACAAAAACTCAGAAACCTACAGCACAGAAAGTTAGCGTTGGAAATACAAGGATAACAAAGATCGTAAAAACTAAGAAGAGTGCCAAGGTAATTTATAAAAAGATTGCAAAAGTATCAGGATATCAGCTTCAGTTGTCTAGATCTTCAAAATTCAAGAAGGCAGTAACAAAGACAACTAAGAAAATTAGCTATAAATTTAAAAAGTTAAAGGCAAATAAAAAATATTACGTAAGAGTTAGAGGTTATGTAAAGACTTCAAACGGTACAACTTACGGAAAATGGAGAAAGAAGAACTTTAAAACAGCAAAATAATGTGACAGATAAAGAATGAAAGAAGGAAAAGATGAAATTTTTAAAGAGAACAATTGGAATAATAATCGTGATGGCAGCTATTATTTCAGGACTTCAATTAAAAAGTGAATTGGCTTATGGAGCAACACCTACGATTTCTAAAAGTACAGTAACATTAGAAAAGGGCAAAAGAAAAAAAATAAAAGTTAAAAATGTTTCAGCGAGAACGAAAGTTAAATGGAGAACATCTAATAAATTTGCAGTTACTGTTTCAAAAAAAGGTAGAATTAGAGCTGTAAATTATGGAGCTGCAACAATTACTGCAACTTGTAAATCAAGAACAATGACTTGCAAGGTTACAGTTCCTGATACTTCTAAGAATGTTGTCATAACGAAATATCCTACAACATTAACAGAAGGCCAGACAGGTATGGTTGTAGCAAAGTCAGTTAATAAAATTTCATATATGTCTTCAAATGACTCAATAGCAAAAGTCAATAAAGAAGGTACTGTTGAGGCGTTAAATCCGGGTAAAGCGGAAATAACAGCGAAATCCTCACAGGGATATAGCAAATGTACAATAAATGTTTTGTCAAGTGATATAAATAACAGATTGTATGATTCTAACGGAATCAGTATTAAAAAAGTTAACGCTGACGGAACAAAGGTTAACGGTTTTGTAAGCCAGGCAAAAGGTCAGAATTTTACTGTTATGGTAGATGGAATAGACGAAAGTAATGTTAAGTCATGCAAGTGGAGTGTTGGGAATAGCGATGTTGTTTCAAAACTTTCAGCAGTAAGTGGAAGCAAGCTTAAAGCTACTTTGAAAGCAGTAAATGAAGGCAAAGTTAACATTACAGCAAAGGTTACATACAAAAACAAAAATGTTGTTACATATACAAATACAATTTATGTTTCAAACCCTGAAACGGAAGTTCAGAAGTTAATTGTTTATGGAACAGCATTAGGCAATGAAAGACAGCAGTATATTTCTTTTAAAGGTTTAGGAGAACATAGTACTATTACTTGGACTAATTCAAACAAAAAATGTGCCACTTTAACAACTTATGAAAAGAAAGCGGCAGTTTTAGGCACAAAACCGGGAACGGGTACAATTACAGCAAATGTAGATGGAAAAGTATTCAACATAAAGTATACAGTTGTTAATCCAACAGTTAATAATTTAAAGGCAGTTATAAAAAAAGGTGAAAAAGTACAGTTTCCTATTTTGGGCGACACAGGTACAGTTCCTGAATTTACAAGCAGAAATGAAAGCGTTGCCACAGTTTCAGGCGATGGTATCGTTAAAGGTGTAAATTCAGGAGTTACATATGTTGATGTAAAAATCGGAAATATTCACAAGTCTTATAGAATCGAAGTATATGCAAAAGGTATGTACAAGATTGTAAATAGGGCTATGTACATAGTTAATCATTGGAAATATAGTCAGCCAAAAAGAATGAGAAAAGGATACTATGATTGTTCAGCTTTGGTTTGGAAAGGCTATAAATCATACAAGCACTACAACAAGAAACTTGGAAGTGGTTCTTATGCAAAGACAGCAGCAAGCCTGTTTGATTATTTAAAAGAAAAAAATCAAATAGTATATTATGGTTTTATTGACATAGATGATATGAAACCGGGTGATTTAATTTTTTACGGAGATTACAATGCGGCAGTAAAATACAGCACACCGGGAAGAACTTTAAATATCTATCATGTATCTATGTATGCAGGTGCAGGCAAAGTGGTAGAAAAAGGTGGACAGACTATTAACTACAATAATATTTCGCATATAGTTGGAATAGGAAGAGTGGTAGACTAATGGAATATAATATTGGAACAGTAGTAACATTAAAAAAAGGGCATCCTTGTGGAACTAATGAATGGGAAATTATAAGAACGGGTGCAGATTTTAAGTTGAAATGTAAAGGCTGCGGTCGTATAGTAATGGTTCCAAGAAAAACTTTCGAAAAAAGCGTAAAGAAGATTTTGCAGTAAATAAAAAAACGAAAGCTTTGTTTAAAACCAAAAGATTTCGGAAAAAAATTCACAAAATGAAAAAAAGTCCTTGAACACAGGGGCTTTTTTTGATATTATAGTAATTCGTGATATATATTAATTACGCATAACGAGTAATCGTTATGATCCTTGCTTTTTCAAATGAAAAGGCCAGAGACCAAAAGGAGGTAGAAGCATGAACAAATATGAATTAACAGTTGTTGTTAGTGCAAAACTTGATGATGAAGGAAGAACAGCTGAAGTAGAAAAGGTAAAAGCACTTATCGAAAAGTTCGGTGGTACAATTACAAAGATCGAAGAAGCTGGTAAGAAGAAATTAGCTTACGAAATCCAGAAGATGTCAGAAGCATTCTATTACTTCATCGATATTGACACTGAAAACACAGATTTTCCTAGCGAGTTAGAAAGCCAGCTTCGTATTATGGAAAATGTTATCAGATTTATGACTGTTGCAGTAGAAGCATAGTTTGATACATTAGAGAGGTATAATATGAATAAAGTTATTCTTATGGGTCGTTTGACTCGTGATCCTGAAGTTAGATATTCAACATCAGGAGATAATCAGTTGGCTATTGCGAGATACACATTAGCAGTAGATCGTAGATTTAAGAGAGATGGAGATCAGAGCGCTGACTTTATCAGATGTGTAGCATTTGGTAGAAGCGGTGAATTTGCTGAAAAATATTTCCATCAGGGAACTAAGATAGTTGCCGAAGGTCGTATTCAGACAGGCAGTTATCAGGACAAAGATGGTAAGACAGTTTACACAACAGAAGTAGTTGTTGAAAACCAGGAATTTGCAGAAAGCAAAGCTACAGCAGATAGTAACAACTATCAGCCACAGCAGCCGGTTGCATCACAGCCAACAGCACCTGCAGGAGACGGTTTTATGAACATTCCTGACAGTGTAGATGATTCAGGGTTACCATTTAACTTTTAACAGATTCGAATAGAATCTCATTAACGAAAATAGGAGGTCAAGTTATGCCATATAATAAGAGTGAAAGACCAGATTCTCCAATGAGAAGAAGAGGCGGTCGTAGAAGAAAAAAAGTTTGTGCATTTTGTGCTAACGAAAACAAGGCAATCGATTATAAAGATGTAGCTACATTAAAGAGATACGTATCTGAAAGAGGAAAAATTCTTCCTAGAAGAATCACAGGAAACTGTGCTAGACATCAGAGAGCTCTTACAACAGCTATCAAGAGAGCTAGAAATATCGCATTAATGCCATACACAGTAGAATAATCGCGAAGCACACAAGCAACGTGTGCCTGCACTACAAATAAAAAAGAAGAGCCCATCTTCATGCTTGCATGAAAAGATGGCTCTTCTTTTTTATTTGTAGCGGCTGACGCATGCTGCGACAGCCGCGTGCTTATAGACATTCTCTTCATCATTCCCCCATACCCAAAAAGTATATGATAGATGATAAAGAGAATGTCTATAAGAAGTGTTTCCATTCCTACATCTTAGCCAAGTCTTCCTGGTCCACTGTTTTCATTCCACTCCTTACTAGCAATGCGGCAACTTTGTCTGTATCCTCGTCCTTGACACGGAATACCATAAGGGCATCATCTGTGCCTCTTGCAAGAAAGGCGTAAACGTAATCAACGCTGTAGCCGTTAGAAGCAATAACGTTCATTGCCTTAGCCATTGAGCCCGGCTCATCCGGAAGCTTAACGCCAATAACGTGTGTAAGGTTACAAATCCAATCGTTGTCTCTTAACAGAGTAAGAGTATTAAAAGGATCGTCTACAATAATACGAATGATTCCGAAATCGCTTGAATCGGCAATCTGGAATGCACGCATATCTATTTTGTGTTCGGCAAGAAAATTGGTAAAGTTTGCAATATTACCCGGTTTGTTTTCAATGAACACTGAAATCTGATGAATATACATATAAAAACCTCCTAAATTTTACGTTTATCTATAACACGAACTGCTTTTCCTTCTGAACGTGTAATTGATTTTGGTTCAACTAATTTAACCTTAGCATAAATGCCAAGCATACTCTTAAGAGCGGTAACAATATCTTTCTCCTTAGACTCAATTGAGCTAACTGTATCAGAGAACATTTCAGGTGTCATCTCAACCAGAACTTCCATAGTATCGCTATTGTTTACACGGTCAACAATAAGCTGGTAGTTGGCAGGCATGCCCTGTTTAATAAGAACTTCCTCAATCTGTGAAGGATAAACATTAACACCTTTAATAATAAGCATGTCGTCTGAACGTCCCATAAGTCTGTGAATACGTGCGTGAGTACGTCCGCATTTACACTTCTCTCTTGTAATATAAGTAATGTCTTTTGTACGGTATCTGATAAGTGGAAATGCTTCTTTAGCAAAACTTGTAAATACTAATTCACCAATCTGTCCGTCAGGAACAGGTTCAAGTGTGTCAGGATCAACAATTTCCGGAATAAAATAGTCTTCGCAAATATGCATACCATTCTGTTCCTCACATTCAAAAGCAACACCCGGACCTTCAATTTCAGTAAGTCCATAAATATCATAAGCCTTAATGCCAAGCCTGTTTTCAATATCAGCTCTCATATCTTCTGACCAAGCCTCTGCACCAAAAATACCGGCTTTTAATTTGATCTGATCCTTAATTCCCCGTTCTTCAATAGATTCGGCCAAATAAGAAGCGTAACTAGGTGTACAACAAAGAATAGTTGAACCCAAATCAGTCATAAACTGAAGCTGTCTGTCAGTGTTACCTGATGACATAGGAAGTGTTAAAGAACCAACCTTCTGTGAACCACCGTTTAGTCCGAAGCCACCTGTGAAAAGACCATATCCATAAGCTACGTGAACTACATCTTCATCTGTTCCACCGGCAGCCACAAGGGCTCTGGCACATCCATCTTCCCACATATCAATATCTTTCTTAGTATAAAAATCTACTACACGCTTACCTGTTGTACCTGAAGTTGAGTGAATACGTACACAATTTTTAAGAGGTACTGCTAATAAGCCGTATGGATAAGCATCTCTTAAATCGTCTTTCGTTAAAAAAGGCAACTTAGAAATATCTTTTAAAGATTTTATATCGTCAGGTGTTACACCTTTTTCTACCATTTTTTTTCTGTAAAAAGGTACATTCTCGTATACTCTTTTTACCACGTCTAAAAGTCCGTCTGTTTGAATCTGTTCAATCTTTTCACGAGAGGCAGTTTCAATTTCTTCCTGAAAATATTTTCCCATTGTTTCATTCCTTTCTGTCATTCAAGTATAGTAATATAATTTTACAACATATAACGCTTTAAAGCAATAAAGTACAAAAAACAAAATTAACAAAAATAGCCATAAATAAATAGTAAAAATACATAAAAAAAACCAACCAAAAAAATTTTTACAAGCAAAGATGTGCTTTTTTATGGGGCAAAAAGCCTAAAAAAATTGCACAAAAGGGGGGACAAAAGCGCCCTTAATAAAAACGTTTTTCCTCCCATAAAATCTAGCAATTGCAAAAATTATATGATATAGTGATTTTTAGTATAAAATATGAAAAATGAAAAAAATAGGCTATATGAGAATAAGAGGAGGAGAAACCAATGGACAACAATTTAAGGGGGGTACCTGTTGAGGGGTTTGCTGACAAAAGTCGCGAAGCGGCAGTCGAGGGAATAGTATTATTAAAGAATGAAAACAACACACTCCCATTAACAGAACAGGATAAGGTTTCAGTTTTTGGAAGACCAATGATTGAGTACTACAGAAGCGGAACAGGTTCAGGAGGAGCTGTAAACGTTGAATACACAACAAATATTTTGGACGGATTTGAAAACAGCAACCTTAACTTTAACAAGACTATAGTTGAAGACTATAAGGAATGGTTAAAAGACCATCCATTTGATAACGGTGGCGGTGGCTGGGCATGCGAGCCATGGTTCCAGAAAGATATGGAAATCACAGCAGATTATGCAAAGAAACAAGCAGAATCAACTAACAAGGCTGTATACATTATCGGACGTACAGCAGGAGAAGATAAGGACAACGCCAACTGGGTAGGAAGCTATCTTCTTACAGATGAAGAAAAAGAAAACCTTAAGAACATAACAGAAGCTTTCGAAGATGTTTGTGTAGTTCTTAACGTTTCAAATATTATCGACCTTAAGTGGATTGATGAAGAACAGTTTAAGGGACACATCAAATCAGTAATTATTGTATGGCAGGGCGGTATGGAAGGTGGAAACGCAGTAGCTGACGCACTTTCAGGCAAGGCTACACCAAGCGGTAAATTACCTGACACAGTAGCTTATGATATTGAAGACTATCCTGCTAATGACAACTTTGGCAACGAACTTACAAATCTTTACAAAGAAGACATTTATGTAGGATATCGTTATTTTGAAACATTTGCACCTGAAAAAGTTCAATTTGAATTTGGTTTCGGACTTTCATACACAACATTTGATATTGAAACAGTATCAGCAGATGCAGATGATGAAAAAATCACATTAGAAGTTAAGGTAACTAACACAGGTGATAAGTTCTCAGGAAAAGAAGTTGTTCAGGTATATTACGAAGCACCACAGGGAGCTTTGGGACAGCCTGCAAGACAGCTTTGTGCATACGAGAAAACAGAAAATCTTGCACAGGGTCAGAGCCAGACATTAAAGATTGCTTTCGATATTAACGGAATTGCATCATATGATGACTCAGGCGTTACAGGCAACAAGTCATGCTACGTATTAGAAGCAGGAGATTACAACTTCTACGTAGGTAACAGCGTAAAAAATAATAAACTAGCTTATACATATAAAGTTGAAGAACTTAAAGTAACAGAACAGCTTTCAGAAGCTGCCTGCCCTAACGATGAAAATCTTACATTAATGAAGCCGGGCAAGAGAAAAGAAGATGGAACATACGAAATTACATATGTACCATCACAAAAGCCTACAGTTGATATGGCTAAGAGAATTGAAGACAATCTTCCAAAAGACATGAAAATTACAGGCGATGTAGGAATTACATTACAGGATGTAAAAGCAGGTAAAAACACTATTGAAGAGTTCGTTGCACAGCTTACAGTTGCAGAATTAGCACAGATTGTAAGAGGTGAAGGAATGAGTAACCCTAGAGTTACAAAAGGAACAGCTTCAGCTTTTGGTGGATTAAGTGATACATTGTTTGCTTACGGAATCCCTGCAGCATGTTGTGCTGATGGCCCTAGTGGACTTAGAATGGAAGGAAAAGCTACACAGCTTCCTATTGGAACAGCACTTTCAGCATCATGGAATCCTAAACTTGTAAGAGAACTTTACACAATGGAAGGTCAGGAATTATACGGAAATCAGGTAGATACATTACTTGGACCCGGAGTAAACATTCACAGACATCCTTTAAACGGACGTAACTTTGAATACTATTCAGAAGATCCATACCTTTCAGGAACAATGTCAGTTGCATCAACGGGCGGTATTAAAGACGGTGGTGCTTGGGGAACAATTAAGCATTTCGCATTAAATGGTCAGGAATCACATAGATTTAAGATTGACGCAGTTTGCTCAGAAAGAGCAATCAGACAGATTTATCTCAAATCGTTTGAAATGGCAGTAAAAGCCGGCACAGTTAAAACATTAATGACAGCTTACAATCCTATTAACGGACACTGGGCAGCTTCAAATTACGACCTTTGTACAACAATCCTTAGAAATGAATGGGGATACGATGGTATCGTAATGACTGACTGGTGGGCCAAGATGAACGACGTTGTAGAAGGTGGCGAAGAATCAAATCAGGATACAAGAGATATGGTTCGCTCACAGAACGACGTATATATGGTTGTAAACAATAACGGCTCAGAAGTTAACTCAAACAACGACAACACAGAGGAATCAATTAAAGAGGGAAGACTTACAATCGGAGAACTTCAGCGAGCTGCAATCAACATCTGCAACTTCATTCTTTCAGCGCCTGTTATTGAAAGAGAGTTAGTTGATACAGACGTTGCAAAACATTACGATTCAGTTCCAAATGATCAGGCCAAGTATGAAGTATTTAACATTGAAAAAGACAATAAGGTAATGTTCAATAGCGGAGCAGAAGCAACATTGGAAGTTGAAGACGAAGGGGAATATACAATTATTGTTAACATCTCATTTGACAAGTCCAACTTATCACAGTCAACAGTAAACGTTAATGCCAACGGCACAACAATGGTAGTAATCCAGACTAATGGAACAGACGGCAACTGGATTACACAGAAGCTTTGCAAGGTTAAACTTGACAAGGGTGTATACAACTTAAAACTTGAAGAAGTACTAGCAGGAATCAAAGTTAAATATATTCAGTTTAAGAAGATTCCTAAAAAAAACAAATAAATGTAAAAAGCAAACAGTCTATTATGATTGGTTAGTCAAAGCATAGCATATAACAATTGAAAAAAGGTCTGCTGGAGATATTGTTCCAGTGGGCTTTTTCTTTACTCCTTTAGAGGGGAACCTTAATGTTTGGCATATAACAGAGAAAAAATGATGAAATTGTGCAAAATTACAAGAAGAATAAAAACGGTTTTATAGTGAAAACATTATAACACTAAATAATTGTATAAAATGCACAAAAAGAAGCAGACAAAATGTGCAAAAAGCATAAGAGAAATGCATAAAGAGCAGGTTGATTTATGGGAAATGAATAAAAAGTGTACAACATAACCCATGGGTAGTTGAAAAAAACATTTTAATTTGGTAGAATTGTCTGATAAGGGATAAATAATCGAAGGGATTCGACAAGATCTTGGATGAAAGGAGAAAAAACATGAATATTTCAAAAAGGAAACAAGGAATACTCGCAATAATATGTACTATTGCGATGATTGTAACATCAATTACGGTGTACAATCCTAGGGAGGTAAAGGCAGATCCATCAGCAACAGTTGATGGAAAACAATATTCAGCAACAGTAAAAGATAGTGGAGAATGGACAGGGTTTGCTTGTCAGGGAATTTTTGATAGTGCTAGGATTCATTTTGCATGGGGAATTGCTGTAGATGCAGCTACTATTACAGCATCACTTAACGGAAATCAGTTAAAAGTAGCAGGACAAAATGCTAATGGTATGAATATTCCATTGACAGAAGTGACTAACTTAGAAGTAGGAAGTTACGATATTGTAGTTACAGCAACAACAGTAGCTACGAAAACAGCAGAAGCAAAGGAAGTATCTGCAACAGCAACGTTAAAGATAGAAAAAGTTGAGGGAACAACAGAATTGCAGAAACCTTCAGCACCAACTGGTTTAGTTGCTAATATTAATAATTTAAAAACAGATTATACAATAGCATTTGCTAATGTGGCAACAGCAACAAGCTACAAATTTTATTTAGATGGAACATATAAAAAAGATATTACCAACGGTGGTATAGTTACTATTGAAGAGTTAGGGCTTGAAGCAGGAAAGACATATAAATTTGGTGTAAGTGCAGTTAATGCAGCAGGAGAATCAGATATTACAACGATTGACGTTACGGTTCCAGGACAAGAGGAAGAAACAACAACAGGTTCATCTACAAAGCCTTTTGACCCATCAACTATTGAAGATTCAAAATGGACATTGGCTTTAAACTCAGAAACAGTATCATATTATATAGCTGATGGAAAGGCCGACAAAGTGCCAGTAAAGCCACAATTGGAAGGTGATAATTATTATATCGCATTTTCATTAGCAGCTAAGTTTAAATCTGTAACATTTGACGGAGTGTCTAAAGATGTTGAAGAGGGAGCTTTTTGCAGAGTAAAGGCAAGTGATTTGACCAGTGGTTATCATACATTAGTGGTAACAGATTACAATGGTACAGAATCGATTACAATTTATTTTAAAGTAGCAAAAGAGGAAGCATACAAAGATGGAGAAGTTTTAGTTAATGAATCAAACCAAACTAAAGAAGTTCCAGCCTATGCGGGTGGAGATTATTGGCAGAATGAATATAACAGTGCACCTGTAAAATATGTTAAGGGAAAGAAGTACGTTGCAGAAGTTGTTGTATCATCAACAGCAGCAAAGAAAATTAAAATGGTTTTCCAGAGAGTTAATATTTGGGATTTCGTAGATGCAAATTCAGGATATGAGGCAAGTATTGCAGCTGGAAATAAGGTAAAGATTACATATGTATTTGAAGCTACTCAGAGTACAAACAATGGTAACTTTGATATTTATTTAGGTTCAGCAGCAGATGCAACAACTATGGTCTTTGAATCTAAGAAACTTACAACATACAATGAAGTTCCTGAAGGTGTTCAAACAGGAGTTGAAGTTCTTGAAGCACCTGGATCAACAAAATACACAGTTTCAATTGATGGAGAAGAAAGACAGTGCAAAGAAGGCGAAGTAATTTCTGTACCAACAGAAGGTCAGGGTTACTACAATGTTACTAAGAAAGAAGCTTATGCTCCAGGAACAGAACTCACAGTAAATGAAAATATGACTTTAAAGAGCATTGAATTAAATGTAACAATGACACCGGGAGCAAGTATTAGATTAGCAGCTCCAACAGGTTTAAGATTCCAGACAACTGTTAAATCAGGAAATGGAATTGCTGCAGATGAAATCTTAAATTCAAAAACAGTAACAACAGGTACACTTATTACAACATTAGATTTGTACAGAACTAATGGAAACACACTTACAAAGGATAGTACTTATACTGTTCTCGATATTGCAAATGTTGGATGGTTTAATGATGGAACAAAGACAGAGACAGGAAAGTTCTGTGGTTCAATTATCAAAATCCAGAAAGAAAACTATGGTAGAAAATTTATTGCTGTAGGATATGCAACTATTAATTATTCAAATGGTGATTCAAAGACTGTTTATGCAGAAGTTACTGAAAACAATGCTAAGTCAATTAAGTACGTTGCTGAGAAGGTACAGGCTAGCGATAAGTTTAGTGGTTATAGTCCTGAACAGCAGGCCATCATTAACAAGTACATTAAGGGAGAGGAGATATCAAAATAATGGAAAGAAGATATATAAGCCCAGAGATGGATATAATAGAATTTGACACAAATGATGTAATAACTACAAGTAGTGATCTCGGTGGTGAAAAGCCTGGATTAACAGATGTAATTGATGTAAACGGAATAAAAGATTGGTCAGATTTTTTTGAATAAAAAATAAACAACTTAATAATAAAACAAGCTGTGCTTTAATATTAAAGCACAGCTTATTTTTTGTCCTCATTACTATCATCTTCCCCTAAAGGTCTATAACAATGTTCAATAAATGCGAAAGGTTAAAAATCAGACAAACCAGCCGGATTGTCGACTTATTGTATGGGTGTATTACTTGATTTGAAGGGCAAAAAAATGTATACTAGTAGTTATCAGTAAGAAATGGAATATAACCCCGAAGGGTACGCATTTAACCTGATAAGTTACGAAAACATAGGAGGCAAAAATGATAACATTAAGTAAAGGCGGAGCATACCTTATTGGTGGCACAGAAGTTGTAGAAACAGGTGCAGGCTCAGAAGAATTACTAAAGAACAAGTTAGGGGATAAATACCTTACAAAAGAAGATGCTGCAAAGAATACTATGGCATATGGTATTTTGAACGAACACAACACATCAGGCAACATGGACAAGCTTCAGATTAAGTTTGATAAGCTTACATCCCATGATATTACATTTGTTGGAATCATTCAGACAGCAAGAGCTTCAGGATTAGAGAAATTCCCAATTCCTTATGTGCTTACAAACTGCCATAACAGTTTATGTGCTGTTGGTGGAACAATTAACGAAGATGACCATATGTTTGGACTTACATGTGCCAAGAAATATGGCGGAATTTATGTACCACCTCACCAGGCAGTTATTCATCAGTTTGCCAGAGAGATGTTAGCAGGTGGCGGAAAGATGATTCTTGGTTCTGATTCACATACACGTTATGGTGCTCTTGGTACTATGGCTATGGGTGAAGGCGGACCTGAATTGGTTAAGCAGTTACTTTCACAGACATATGACATTAATATGCCTGAAGTAATCGGTATCTACATGACAGGAGAACCTGCTAAGGGTGTAGGACCTCAGGACGTTGCACTTGCAATTATCGGAGAAGTATTTGACAAGGGTTATGTTAAGAATAAAGTTATGGAATTTGTAGGACCTGGTGTTTCTAACTTAAGCGCAGATTTCAGAATCGGTGTTGACGTTATGACAACAGAAACAACTTGTCTTTCATCTATTTGGCGTACAGATGAGAAGATTAAGGAATTCTATGACATCCATGGAAGAGTAGATGAGTATAAAGAATTAAATCCTGGCGAAGTTACATACTATGATGGAATTGTTTATGTTGATTTATCTAAGATTAAACCTATGATTGCAATGCCATTCCATCCAAGTAACACATATACTATTGAAGAATTAAATGCTAACTTGGAAGATATTCTCCACGATGTTGAAAAGAAAGCTTTAGTTTCATTAGATGGACAGGTTGATTATAAACTTACAAACAAGATTCGTGATGGAAAACTTTATGTTGACCAGGGAATCATTGCAGGTTGTGCAGGTGGTGGATTTGAAAACATTTGTGCAGCAGCAGATATATTAAAGGGACATAGCATTGGAGCTGACGAATTTACACTTAGTGTATATCCTGCTTCTATGCCAGTATATATGGAATTAATCAAAAACGGATGCGCAGCAGATATTATGGCTACCGGCGGTGTTATGAAGACAGCATTCTGTGGACCTTGTTTCGGTGCAGGTGATACACCGGCTAACAATGCCTTCAGTATCAGACATTCAACACGTAACTTCCCTAACAGAGAAGGAAGTAAGTTACAGAATGGACAGATTTCTTCAGTTGCACTTATGGATGCCAGATCTATTGCAGCAACAGCAGCTAACAAGGGTTATCTTACAGCAGCTACAGATGTTGATGTTGAGTTTAAGGGACGTAAGTATCATTTTGACAAGAGTATTTATGAAAACAGAGTATTTGACTCACACGGAATAGCAGATCCTGATACAGAAATCCAGTTTGGACCAAACATCAAAGACTGGCCGGAAATGGTTGCACTTACAGACAATCTTCTTCTTAAAGTTGTTTCAGAGATTCATGATCCGGTTACAACAACAGATGAATTAATACCATCAGGTGAAACATCATCTTATCGTTCTAACCCACTTGGACTTGCAGAGTTTGCACTTTCAAGAAAGGACCCTGAATATGTAGGAAAGGCTAAAGAAGTACAGAAAGCGGAAAAAGCAAGAGAAGCAGGACAGAATCCTGTAGATGCACTTCCGGAAGTTGGAGGAGTATTTGAAGCGTTAAAGAGCAATCTTCCTCAGTACAAGATTGACAATGATACAGTAGGTATCGGAAGCACTATTTTTGCAGTAAAACCGGGTGACGGTTCAGCAAGAGAACAGGCTGCTTCATGTCAGAAGGTATTAGGCGGATGGGCTAATATTGCCTGTGAATATGCAACAAAGAGATATCGTTCAAACCTTATTAACTGGGGTATGCTTCCATTCATTTATGAATCAGAAGAATTACCATTTAAGAACGGTGACTATATTTTTGTACCGGAAATAGTTGAAGCTGTTAAGAACAAAGCTACAGACGTACAGGCTTACGTTGTAGATGATGACAAGAATGTTAAACCATTTACATTAAAGCTTGGCGAAATGACTGACGACGAACGTGACATTATATTAAAAGGCTGCCTGATTAATTACAACAGAAAATAAATAATTAAAACAGGGAGGAGACCATATGGGAAACAAGAATGTCATAACAAAAGATGACTGTTATTTGTTTGGAAAAGGTACTCATTATGAAATATATGAGAAACTGGGTGCACATGTTACAACAATTGATGGTGTAAAAGGAACATATTTCGCAGTTTGGGCACCCCATGCAGTTAACGTAGCCGTTATAGGTGATTTTAATGACTGGTTGGGATTTAACCATAACATGAAGATGGAAAATGATTCAGGCATCTGGGAACTTTTCATACCGGAGGTTGAAGAAGGCGCAATGTACAAGTATGTTATTTCTACACAAAGTGGGGATACATTGTACAAGGCTGATCCTTATGGTTTTTGGGCTGAGAAAAGACCCGGAAATGCTTCAAGGGTAGCAAATATTGATAATTACAAATGGAAAGATGCTAAATGGATATCAGAGAAGGCAAAGGAGAATCACTATGAACTTCCAATGTCAATCTATGAGGTTCATCCGGGTTCATGGAAAAAGGATTTTAAAGGTCCTGATGATGAAGACGGATTCTATGATTACAAGCGTATGGCTAAAGAACTTGTAGCATATGTTAAGGATATGGGATATACTCATGTAGAACTTATGGGTATATTGGAACATCCTTTTGATGGTTCATGGGGATATCAGGTTGTGGGATATTATGCACCTACATCAAGATATGGAACACCTCAGGATTTTATGTATTTGGTAGATGCTTTCCATAAAGCAGGAATCGGGGTTATTTTGGACTGGGTACCTGCCCACTTCCCAAAAGATGCTCACGGACTTGCAATGTTTGACGGAACACCACTTTATGAATATGCAGATCCAAGATTGGGAGAACATCCTGACTGGGGCACTAAGGTTTTCGATTATTCTAAGACAGAAGTTGTTAATTTTCTTATTGCAAACGCATTATTCTGGGTTGAAAAATATCACATAGACGGACTTCGAGTTGACGCAGTTGCTTCTATGTTATATTTGGATTACGGAAGAGAAGACGGACAGTGGGTTCCTAATAAGTATGGCGGTAATGAGAACTTGGAAGCTATTGAGTTCTTTAAACATTTAAGTAGTGTTATGAATTACAGAAATCCAAGAGCATATATTATTGCTGAAGAATCCACAGCATGGCCTAAGGTTACTATGTCACCTAAGGAAGGTGGCCTTGGATTTTCTTACAAGTGGAATATGGGCTGGATGCATGATTTCTTAGAGTATACTAAGCTTGATCCTTTGTTTAAGAAGGGTAATCATAATAAGATGACTTTCGGATTAACTTATGCATTTAGCGAGAATTTTATTTTAGTATTATCTCACGATGAAGTTGTTCATTTGAAATGTTCAATGATTAATAAGATGCCGGGTTATCCACAGGATAAATTTAAAAACTTAAAGACAGCATATACTTTTATGTTGGGACATCCGGGCAGAAAGCTGTTATTTATGGGACAGGAATTTGCTCAGTTACAGGAATGGTCAGAGGCTAGAAGCCTTGACTGGTATCTGCTTGATGAACCTGAACATAAGGACATGCAGGAATATGTAAAGAAATTACTTCACTTATATAAGGAATATCCGGCACTTTACACTGAAACAAAGGGCTATGGAGCTTTTGAGTGGATTAATGCCAATGACAGCGAAAGAAGTATTTTCAGTTTCATAAGAAAGACAACAGAAGCTGATTATAAGAACTCTATCGGTTTCGTGTGTAACTTTACACCAATGGAAAGACCTGATTATATTGTAGGAGTTCCAAAAGCCGGAACTTACAAGAGATTGGTTACAACAGAAACAGGTGAGAAACAGGTTGTAAGCTACAGAGCCAAGAAAGGCGAGTGCGATGGAAGACCATACAGATTGGAAATTCCACTTAGACCATACGAATCAGTAGTTTTCGAATTTCCAAAAACAAGAAAAAAGAAAGCTACACCAAAGAAGAAAACAAAATAAAAAATAAAATTGTCTGTGGTACAAAAAAATAGTGCCACAGACATTTTTTTGTGCTATGATGTTGATTACAGTGGATCAAAGTCAGCAGCCCACTTGTGCTTGCACAAGAGTGGGGTGATGACCTTGAGACACGCCCCCAACATGAGCATAAAAGTGTAGCGCAAGCTACACGATATGCGAATGCTGGGGGAGGATTGCGGGAGTGCGAAGCACGTAGCAATCCGGTAATCAATAAATTAAAGGTCAAAAAGTTTTATACAAGGATTGAATGGGTGATGAAATGAAAAAGAAAGTTATAGCAGTTGTTGCAATTGTGCTGATTTTTGCAATTGCAGTGGTTATAGGAATAAATTTTAACAAGAAGCAGTCTAAGAATAACAAGCAGAGCAATAGCGGTCAGGCAACGTCTACATATAATGGTAAGTTGCCGGGGATTGATTTATATTATGGAAGTCAGAAGGTTGGAAGTCTTAACGGCTACACAATGGATATGGAAGAAGAACATATGCGTGATGTTATTGTCCCTGTTAATACAGACAGAACGGTTCCAATTACAATATCAACTAATGGCAATAAGGTTTCAGAGATTTCTTACGAAATGAAGAGTACTGAGGACAACCGTTTGATAGATAATGGAACCCTTGCTGGCTGGAAACAGAAGGACGGCAAGATTACTTTGAATTATCAGGCCAGTGCCATTATGGAACAGGGAACAGAGTATTTCTGGGAAATAATTATCAAAACAGATAAGTATGAGCAGATTAATTATTACGCAAGAGTAATGGTTACGGATAAGGAGTTTGTTACTGAACAGATTAAGTTTGCGAAGAATTTTGCACAGACCGCTTTAAAGGGCGAGGGAGCTTCAAAGCTTGCTCAGTATATTGAGCCTGATAGTAGTCTTCCTAATGATAACCTTGGTCAGACTACTATTAAGTCAAGTTACAATAGCCTTATTTGGACTTCACTTAAGCCTGAGCTTATATCTGATATAACAATAACAGCAAAAGAGTTTTGCATAAAGGACACCGGGGAAGCCGGAACTTATACAATGAATTATCAGATTAGAACAACTAATGCTGAGAAGGTTAAAGAGAAATATAATGTTTCTGAAACAATTACAATATGGAGTTGTGCAGGAAGAATTTATGTTTTGGCATATGACAGGGAAGTAAATCAGATTTGGACAGCAGACAAGAATAACGTAGGCGGAAGTTTTATTGACTTAGGCATTCAGAAAGAAACAAAGGCTGATTTTGTTGAAAGTTCAAATCAGCAGTTTATGGCGTTTCAGGTTAACGGCGATGTTTACGTAATGGATTTGAATGAAAGAAAAATCAAACAGGTTTACAATCTTAATGCCAAGAATGCTGAACAGCTTAACAATACTAAGGCAAGGGTAATTACCGTGGATGACAAGGGCAATGTTGACTATATGATTTATGGCTATAGCAAGGCTAAGGAGCATGTAGGCGAAAACGGAATTTCTATTTTAAGATATAATTATGAGTCTAACAGTTCCAAAGAGGCGGCTTTTGTACCTTGCAAAGTGCCTGCTTACAACTTGGAGAAGCAGTTGTCACAGCTTTGTTACGTAGGCGACGGAACTCTTTATATTATGATGAACAACACTATTTACTATGCAAACCTTAAAACTAAGGAGTGGGGAGCGTTGGTAGAAAATGTGGAAGACGGAAGTTTTGCAATTAACAGCGACGGAAGTATGTTGGCTTACAATACAAGTGGTAAGGCTTATGATACGGAAAGCATTACAATTGTTAACTTAAAGAATGGTGAAAAGAAGACTATTGAGGCGGGAGCTGACAATATTATTACCGTATATGGTTACACGGGAACGAACCTGATTTATGGAATAGGTTCTCAGAGTGATGTGCCAAAGAAGAGTTTTGTACCTGTTAGCAAGTTGGTAATTGTTGATAAGAATTATAAAGAAGTTAAGTCATATTCACAGAATAAGATTTATATTACAGGTGTTGAAATAACAGACAATATTATTAATATTAAGCGGTACAATGGCAAGAGCCAGATTTCAGATGACCAGCTTTTGGATAATACTGAGACTAAGAAACCTGTTGCAAAAACAAGTTATTATGTGGATGATGTAAAGCAAAAGGAATTAGCTTTGGCATTTACTAATGCACTTGATGGAACTAAGCAGCTTTCAGTTGAAAAGATTGGCAAGGTAACTTTTGACAGTAGTTCTAAGGTTAATGCTACTTTTGAGAGCAAGAAAGAAAATAATTATTATGTTTACGGATATGGAAAGCTTCAGGGGATTTACAGCGACAAGAACGCTGCAACTAATGCGGCAAAAGCTACATATGGACTTGTAACGGATAACCGTGGACATAAGATATGGGTTTTTGAAGAGAATTATAATTAAAAATATCAGAAAAGGTCAAAATGCTTATTAGAAAAGGGTGTTTTGACTTTTTTCTTTATCTTTACGCGAAAAATTTTTAATGTTATACTTAAAGATAGTAAAAAATTCGGGAGGAACTATGCGATTTATACATACTGGTGACATTCATCTTGGAGCCACTCCGGAGAGCAAAAGACCTTGGGCGGCTAACCGTGGAGATGAAATTTGGAATACTTTAGAACGTTTAATTAAAAAAATAAAAATAGACCCGGTAGATTTGCTTATTATTGCAGGGGATATGTTTCACAGACAGCCATTGCTTCGTGAACTTAAGGAAGTTGATTATTTGTTTTCGACTATTCCTGACACAAAGGTTGTTTTGTGCGCGGGAAATCATGATGCCATTAAAAAAGGCTCTTTTTATGACGGTTTCAAATGGAGTGAGAATGTTATTTTCTTAGGTGACAAGAATATTGAAAGTGTGGAGATTCCTGAGCTTAATACATGTGTGTATGGACTAAGTTATCACCAGACTGAAATTAAGGACGCAATGTATGACCATGTTATTGTGGACAGACCGGATATGATTAATATTCTGGTGGCTCATGGCGGTGACGAAAAGCATATTCCTATTAATAGAAAGAAGCTTGCAATGTCAGGTTTTGACTACGTGGCAATGGGACATATTCATAAGCCTGAAATAGATGAAAAGATGAAGATGGCATACAGTGGTTCTCTTGAACCTATTGATATGAATGATATTGGACCTAGAGGCTATATTTATGGTGAGATTTCAAAGAGAGGTCTTGAACTTGAATTTGTGCCTTTTGCAAAGAGAATTTACAGGGAACTTGATTTCACGGTAACTCCAACAGCTACTAATTTGGAAATAAGACATAGACTGATTGACATGATTAAGGAGCAGGGACAGGATGATATGTACAAGATTACTTTTAGCGGTTACAGAGATCCTGATTTTGACATTGATGTTTCAGATATTGAAGGTGTTGGAAATGTTGTAAGTGTTATCGACAATACGGTTCCTGATTATGATTTTGAAGAATTGTACGCTGAAAATAAGGACAATATTCTTGGAATGTACATAAAGAAATTTCTTGACAGGGAGAGTCTTACACCTTTGCAGCGTAAAACCCTTTACTATGGAACAAAGGCATTGATGGATGCCATGGAGGACAGGGCATGATTATAAAGGACATACGATTAACTAATTTTGGAAAATTTAATCATAAAATGGTAACTCTTGAACCGGGACTTAATATTGTATACGGTGAGAATGAAGCGGGAAAGACTACTCTTCATACTTTTATAAGAGGAATGCTCTTTGGAATAGAAAAACAGCGTGGAAAGGCAAGTGGTAAGGACCTTTACACTAAGTATGAGCCATGGGAGAATCCGGCTAATTATCACGGTATGATGCGAATCGAAAGCGATGGTGTAACTTATCGTATTGAGAGAAATTTTAATAAGCTTAATAAGTCTTTTAAGGTTATTAATGAAGATGAGGGTATTGAGCTTAAAACAGAGGAGATTGAAAATCTTTTCGCAGGGCTTGATGAAAGTTGTTATTATAACACTATAAGTATAAGCCAGCTTGGCAGCGTTACAGATAAGGAACTTGAAGTTATTCTTAAGAATTATGCGGCAAATCTTGGCACAACAAAGTCTATGGAGATTGATATTAAATCAGCATTTGCAGATTTAGATAAGCAGAAGAAAAATATAATGATTGAAAGCCGAATTGCCGAAGAGGATGTTGTTGAGAAGGCTATTAAGAATGCCAAAGAGGATTTGGAGATTTCTCAGGGCGAACAGCATACAATAATTGCTTCAATAGAGCAGAAAAAGCAGTCATTATTTAATCTTTCTAATAAGAAGAAGGAATTGTCAGCTCTTGATGCAAAACGACTTGAAGCCTTAAATAAACTTAATGAGCGTAAGGAGAATCTTTATCAGGAGGCAATTACTTTGACTGCTGACAGTGAGAAGTTTTCAGCTTCTCTTGAACAGATTGAAAATCACCAGAAGCAGCTTGAACAGGAGCTTGCTGACAAGGGCATTGACGGAAGAGAGACTATGGAATATCTTCTTGAAAAAGTTACTAACAGAAGTAATATGCCTGTTTTGTTTATTATCCTTATGATGGGATGTATTGGTGGCGCTGCAGGTTTTATTATGGGAAATTACCAGATGATGGATTTAAAGCAGTTTTGGGTTAAGCCGGGCATATGCCTTGGTGCGGCTTTTGTTTTTCTTATACTTGCAATCTTTAAGTATGGATTTAATAAGAAGAAGCGTCAGAAGAAGTTGGATGCCTTAAAGGAGATTAAGCTTGTAATGGATAAGCTGGACGCGGCAAAGCACGAAAGGGTTTATGTTGAACGTCAGCTTAACAATAAGAAAGAAGCTTTAAAGGATACTCAGGAGTTTATTAAAGCCGAGGAAGAAAAAAGCGTTGATATGCAGGATTATAGTGACGAGTTAAAGGACTTGGAAGCGAAGGAACGTGAAATCAACGAGGCAATTTCAAAGTCTCAGTGGATTCTTGAACAGAAGCAGGAAAAGGACATTGAGCTTCAGAAGAAGATTGATGAACTTGAGGAGCGATTTAACAAGATTAAGAAAGCAAAAGTTGAAATACAGGCTATTGAGGATGCCAAGAGTAATATTGAAGATATAGCAGATGAAATCAGAAATAGTTTCGGTAAGAGATTAAATGAGAGAGCATCTTATTATATTTCACAAATTACAAACGGCAAATATGACAATCTTTCAATAGATGACAAACTTAACATATCTGTAAACAGTAAGCACGCTCTCATAGCTGCTACACGACTTAGCAAGGGCACAATAGAGCAGATATATATGGCACTTAGACTTGCGGCAGCAGATATTATATTTGAAAAGGACAAGAAACCTATACTTCTTGATGATGCCTTTGCAATGTATGATAACAAGCGAATGGGTAATACTATGAGATTTATGGCAGAAAATATGGAACAGGTAATCATCTTCTCATGCCATACAAGAGAGAAGCTAATGGCGGATAAGTTAGGACTTAAGTATAACTTTATAAGGTTGTAGTGGAGAGTTGCAAGGCTATGAAGTTATAAGTTAGAGTTGCGAGGTTATAAAGTTATAAGATAGAGTTGCAAGGTTATGAAGTTATAAGTTAGAGTTGCAAGGTTATAATTGAGAACGATAAGATTTAAACGATAGATCTAAGGATGCGGCGGAGAATTGAATATTATATGAGTGTGGAAGAGTGAGAATTAGCCCCGGCTACGGAAACGTAGCCGGGGTTTTTATAGGCTGAAATTGTGGGAGAATTTTTTAGAGAAGATGGGGCTTTTTTGTAGAAATGGTAGGGATTATAAGAGAAAAACGAATTGTCTAATAAGAAATATGTTCCATAGTGTATATAAACAATGAGCATTTAAGGAAAATATTATAGGTGTACCCCGAAAAACAAGAAAATTAATATGTTGGGGTACATTTTAGACTTACTTATACAGTATGTTGCATAAACGAACTGGAAATTTAGGGCGCTGTACCCCAAAAATTAAGAAAAATTATATGTTGGGGTACATTTACAATTTACAGATACAGTGTGTGGCACAATTACACGCGGAAAATTAGAAAACGTACCCCGAAAAATGACAAAACTGCTATGTTGGGGTACATTTACAACTTACAGATACAGTGTGTTGCACAATTACATGCGGAAAAATAGAAAACGTACCCCGAAAAATGACAAAACTGCTATGTCGGGGTACATTTACAACTTACAGATACAGTGTGTTGCACAATTACATGCGGAAAAATAGAAAACGTACCCCGAAAAACGACAAAACTGCTATATTGGGGTACAGGACATAAAAAAAGGGCTCAAACACTAATTAGTATGTCATATCAAACTAATTAGTGCTGAACCCATACAAATTCAATAGTGATAAAAATCAATCCATCTTATAACTAATGAAGTATTTATATTGATTAACAATTATTATAAAGTCATATTCTTTTAATGAGAAATCAAACTAAGATAACCTCCTTTATCTTTTCGATTTCTTTAACGAGAATACAAACTCTGTTCCAACGCCTTCGGTGCTGATTACATCGATTGTTTCGTTGTGTCCCATAATAATTTCTTTTACGATGGCAAGTCCGATTCCGGAGCCTGTTTTGTCACGACCACGGGAAAGGTCGGTCTTGTAGAATCGCTGCCAGATTTTGTCGATGCTGTCCTGTGGGATTCCCATACCAAAATCCTTAACGGAACAATATTGTTTTTCACCTTTGTTATAAAGCTTGATTATAATCTTTGAACCCGGATTACTGAACTTAATGGCGTTATCAAGTAGGTTGTAAAGAACCTGTTCGATTTTGCCTTTGTCAGCGTATACATTGCAATGCTTTGGTGGAAACTGAATAACCAATTCAATATTCTTCTTCTCGCAACTGCCCTGGAAAGTATCAACTGTTGAAGCGATAACTGATTCCATATTAAAGTCTTCAAAAATAAGTTCAGGACCGGTGCTGTTCCAACGGTTAAGGTCACGCAATCCTGAAGTAAGCTTTTCAAGACGGTTAGCCTCAGATAAAACAATTGAAAGATATTTGTTGTAATCTTCCGGTGGAATTGTTCCATCCATTATAGCTTCAATATAGCCCTTTATAGAAGTTAAAGGAGAGCGGAAATCATGGGAAATATTAGAAATAAATTCCTTTTGATAAGCTCGTGAGTTGTTTAACTGCTTAGACATATATTGAAGTGAGTGCGCCACGTCACCGATTTCATCGTCATTGTTAACCTTAAGTCCTTCGTATTCAAAATTACCTTTGGCATATTCCATTGCTGCCAGTCTAATCTGCTTAAGTGGCAAATAAATAAACCACATAAAGTTAAAGAATATAATAAGTGAAAGAGCCAGTATAATTGCGTAAGTAACGTAGAAAATAAGTGTTACATCATAGCAACTTTTTTTTATAATGGAAGTAGGCATATGCGCCACAATATATCCATAAGTCTTATTATTATTTTTAACTTCGTAGACAACACTTAAAGTGTCGGTTTTAAAAATATTATAAAATTTGCCAATCTTGTAATGCGTATTCTTGTAATCATCAGGCTTGAATTTTTCAATCAAAATATTAGAAGAATCTTTTGAAAGATTACTTGTTGTGCCTGTGTAATAAAATGGTTTGCGGTTACTATCAAGAATAAGTATGTCACAGTCTAGTACGTTGTTAAAATCATTTAAAAACTGCTTAGGATTGTCTAAATCATCAAGTGAGTTGTCCACGCAGTCCACAGCATTACTTCCTATTACAGAGGCATATTTGTAAAGGGTGTTAATGTTATTGGTCAGAAGATGATTATAAATCAAGTTATTTGACCAATAAGAAATTAACAAAAAACCTAATATTGCAAAAGAAAAATACCCTGTAAAAAATTTAGTTAAAATAGAATTTTTCATATTTAGTTATGTACCTCGAATCTATATCCTACACTCTTTCATATTTAGTTATGTACCTCGAATCTATATCCTACACTCCAAACTGTACCAATTGACCACTGATCCGTGTCAGCAATTTTTTCACGAATACGTTTAATGTGAACGTCTACAGTTCTTGTATCTCCGGCATATTCATAACCCCAGATATGGTCAAGAAGTTGCTCTCTTGTAAATACTTGATTAGGTGATGAAGCAAGGAAGTACAATAATTCAATCTCTCTTGGAGTCATTTCAACAGGTTTGCCCTTGTAAATAACTTCGTAGTTTGAAAGATTAATAATAAGGTCCTTGTATTCAACACGTTTTTCATCAGGCTTCTTTTCGACAGGAGCCGGAGCTTCAGTGTAACGTCTGAGAACTGCCTTAACACGGGCAACAAGTTCCTTTGAGTCAAAAGGTTTAATAATATAGTCATCTGCACCAAGTTCAAGACCTAAAACCTTGTCAAAAACTTCTGTTTTGGCAGAAAGCATAATAATAGGAACCTTTGATTCTCTTCTTATTTCACGACATACTTCGTAACCATCAAGTCCCGGAAGCATAATATCCAACAAAATAAGATTTGGAGCATATTCTTTAAACGCATCAAGAGCCGACTGGCCATCATGTTCAATACGTGTTTCGTAGCATTCCTTAGTTAAATATAAAGATATAAGGTTTGCAATGTTTTCATCATCGTCAACTATTAAGATTTTCTGTTTGTTTGCCATTTTAAATCCTCCTGTTAAAAAAATCTATTTAAATTCTACAACTGTTGCACCTGCACCACCTTCGCCATGTTCACCTGTTCTGTAGGATTTTACATAACTACATTTCTTAAGATGGTTTTGAACTGCATTTCTAAGAGCTCCGGTGCCTTTGCCGTGAATAACATATACCTGTGGCAAATGTGCAATGTAAGCATCATCTAAGTATTTATCAAGTTGAGAAATAGCTTCGTCAACTGTTTTTCCAATTAAATTAATTTCAGTTTTAATATTCATAGACTTGTTCATTTTAATCTTGCCTGTTGAACCACGGGTTAAGCCTGGTGCCTTAATATCAGGTTCGTCAATAATTTCAAGGTCACGAATATTAACCTTAGAGTTTAGTATACCCATTTTTACTGTAAGATTACCGGCTGCATTAGGCAATGAAGCAACAGTACCGTTAAGATTCATGCTCAAAACTTTTACACCTGTGCCAAGCTTAAAGTCGGAAGGCTTGTAAGCCTTTTTTGGTTTGGCAGCTTTAATTGATGAGCCTACCTGGTTCTTTTTAAGCTTTGCTCCAACATTACTTCTGGATTTTTCCATTTCGCGGGTATTGCCGGATTTTCCATATTTATTAATAGTTTTGATAGCTTCGTCGGCTGTTTCCTTAGCTTCCTTAAGAATATCAACAGCTTCTTCGCGTGCCTTGTTAAGGATTTTGTCACGCTGTTCATTAAGCTTTTCTGTCTTAAGTTCATAATCACGTTTAAGTGATTTAATCTGAGACTTGTAAACTGCAATAGTTTCCTGATCTTTTTCAATCTGGATTCGCTGTCTTTCTATTTCGGACAAAACATCCTCAAACTGCTCATTATCTGAATCGATGTGAGACTTAGCATCTTCAATAATGTAGTCAGGAAGACCTAACTTGCTTGAAATAGCAAAAGCATTACTCTTTCCGGGAACACCAATAAGAAGTCTGTAAGTTGGTCTGAGTGTTTCTACGTCAAACTCGCAACTTGCGTTTTGAACTCCCTCAGTTGATAAGGCAAATAATTTTAATTCACTGTAATGTGTTGTTGCCATAATTCTTGAACCGATGTTTTTAAGGAAAGTAAGAATTGAAATGCCAAGGGCTGCACCTTCCACAGGATCCGTTCCTGCACCAAGTTCATCGAAAAGTACCAGTGAATCCTGATCTGCCTGATTAAGTATATTAACAGTATTAACCATATGGGCTGAAAAAGTACTTAAACTTTGTTCAATACTCTGTTCGTCGCCAATGTCAGCAAAAACTTCTTTGAAAACTGCAAGTTTGCTGCCCTCAAAAGCCGGAATATGAAGTCCCGCCTGGCCCATAAGCGTTAAAAGTCCTACAGTTTTAAGTGAAACTGTTTTACCACCGGTGTTAGGACCTGTAACAATCAAAAGGTTAAAGTCTTTTCCAAGATGAATGTCTATAGGCACAACCTTTTTAGGATCCAAAAGAGGGTGGCGTCCCTTCTTAATATTAATCTGTCTTTGATCATTAAACTCAGGCATTGAAGCTTTCATTTCTTTTGCAAGAGAAGCCTTAGCGAAAATAAAGTCAAGCTTAGGTAATATTTTCATGTCTGTTTTTAATTCGTAAATATGTTCAGCACAAGCCATACTAAGGTTTGCAAGAATAATCTGGATTTCATCAGCTTCCTTGCCTTCTAACTCGCGGAGTTTATTGTTAAGTTCAACAACAGCAGCAGGTTCAATAAACAAAGTAGAACCTGTTGAAGACTGGTCGTGAATAATACCGTTAACATTGCCACGGTATTCCTGCTTAACAGGTACACAATAACGTCCATCCCTCATTGTAATAAGGGCATCCTGAAGATAAGTGTGACCTGACTGGGAATTAATGAGAGATGACAACTGGCTGTGAACACGGTCGTTGGTAATCTTCATCTGTCTTCTTATATTTTTTAGATTAGCAGATGCATCGTCAGCTATTTCATCCTCTGAAATAATACATCTTTCAATGTCATTCTTCAAATTAGTTAAAGGTTCAATAGCCTCAAACATATCATCAAGACTATCTCTTTCAGCCTCATCATCACGGCGGGAGAAAGTTTTAACTCTTAAGGCAACTTTTAAAAGGGAGTCAATTCTAAGTAATTCTCCGGTGCCAAGAGTACTTCCAATCTCTAATCTTTTAATGGATTCGCCAATATTGTGAATACCTGAGAAAGAAAGGCTTCCTTTCTGCCAGATTCGTGATAAGGCATCACCTGTCTGTTTCTGATTTTCTTTTATTTCATGAATATCGGCAGATGGAACAAGTGCGTGGCAAAGCTTCTTGCCAAGCTCAGAACCTGCCTGATTTTCTAACATTTTTATTATTTTATAGTATTCAAGGGTTTTAAGAACTTTTTCGTTCATGATAAAGCCTCCAATTCTTGTATTTAGGTACATAATCAATTATAATAAAGATTGACTGTCAGGTAAAGAAAATCTTAACATTTGGAGGAAAAGATGAGATATATAGAAACATTAAGAGAGGGCGAAAGAATTCAGGAAATATATTTGTGCAGACAGAGAACTACTGCAATGACTAAAACAGGAAAAGAATACGAGAATGTTATTCTTCAGGACAAAACAGGTTCCTTGGACGCCAAGATATGGGATCCGCACTCAATGGGGATAGATGAGTTTGATGCACTTGATTATGTTGAAGTAAATGGTGATGTAACAGTATTTAACGGTCAGACACAGCTTAGTATTAAGCGTGCAAGAAAGATTAGCGAAACAGACGTTGACCCGACTAATTATTTACCATGTACTAACAAAAACATTGACGAAATGATGATGGAATTAACAAAATTCATCGCCGGTGTTAATAACCCTTATTATAAACAGGTTTTAACAAAACTATTTATTGACAATACAGAATTTGCGGAAGCATTTAAGAAGCATTCAGCAGCCAAAAGCGTGCATCACGGTTTTATTGGCGGCTTGCTTGAACATACATTATCTGTTGCAAAAATGTGTGACTTTTTTGCAAAGCAGTATCCTATTTTAAATAGAGATTTACTTATGACATCAGCTATTTGTCACGATATTGGAAAGGTTTATGAACTTTCAGACTTTCCAATGAATGATTACACAGATGCAGGCCAGTTACTTGGACACATTGTTATGGGTTCAGAAATGCTTGGAAAGATTATGGATTCAATTCCTGATTTTCCAACTAAGTTAAAGAATGAATTGAAGCATTGTATTCTTGCACATCACGGAGAGCTTGAATATGGTTCACCTAAAAAACCGGCTCTTATTGAGGCAATGGCACTTAATCTTGCAGACAATGCAGATGCAAAGATTGAGACAATGACAGAACTTTTAAACAGTAACAGTTCTGCGTCATCAGACCAGTGGTTAGGATACAACAGATTGCTTGAAACTAATGTTAGAAAGACAAGCGAATTAAAGTAATAAATAAATAGATAATAATACAAATACGCAATAATTAGCATAAATATGCGAAAAAATATACAGATAATTATTTAAAGGAATTTTCATGATTAAGAAAAATGATATTTTAGATTTAACAATTGAAGATTTAGGCGTAAACGGAGAGGGTATAGGCAAAGTTGATGGCTATACTCTTTTTGTTAAAGACGGAGTAATCGGCGACAAAGTTACAGTAAAGGTTATGAAGGCTAACAAGAATTTCGGGTTTGCCAGATTAATGGAAATAAAAGAGCCTTCTAAAGATAGGGTTTCGCCAAGATGCAGTGTGGCAAGACAGTGTGGCGGATGCCAAATTCAGTGCATTAATTACAAGGAGCAGCTTAGATTTAAGAAGAATAAAGTGTACAACAACCTTGTGCGAATCGGTGGTCAGAGCGACTTCGTAATGAATGATGTAATGGGAATGGATGAGCCTTTTAACTATAGAAATAAGTCTCAATTTCCAGTTGGAATGGATAAGGAAGGAAATATTATTTCAGGTTTTTATGCAGGAAGAACTCATTCTATTATAAATATAGACAGTTGCGACCTTGGCTTAAAAATTGATGGCCGTGATGTAAACAAAGAAGTCATGGATACCGTAAAGGCATTTATGACTAAATATAGAATTGCACCTTATAATGAAGTAACTCACAAGGGCCTGGTTCGACACGTACTTATTAGAATTGGTGCAAAAACAAAGCAGATAATGGTTTGCGTAATTATAAATGGCAAGAATCTTCCAAACAAAGAAAAACTGGTTGAAGAGTTATGTAAACTTGAAGGAATGTATAGCATTTCTCTTAACATTAATACTAAGAAAAGCAATGTGATTCTTGGGGACAAGGTGATTAACTTATATGGCCCCGGATATATTGAGGATTATATTGGAGATGTGAAATTTAGAATTTCTCCGTTGTCATTTTTCCAGGTCAATCCTGTTCAGACAGAGAAATTGTACAATAAAGCTTTAGAATATGCAGATTTAACAGGCAATGAAATGGTATGGGATTTGTATTGTGGAATCGGCAGCATATCACTATTTCTTGCAAAGAAGGCAAAGCAGGTTTTGGGTGTTGAAATAGTACCGGAAGCAATTGCTGATGCAAAAATAAATGCAAAAATTAATGGAATAAATAATGCGGAATTCTTTGTTGGAGCAGCAGAGGATGTAGTAACGGAATATTTTGAAAATCACAAAGATGACGAGGAATGTAAGCCGGATGTTATTGTTGTTGACCCACCGAGAAAGGGTTGTGATCATAAGCTTCTGGAAACAATAGTGGAAATGAATCCTGAAAGAGTGGTTTACGTAAGCTGTGACAGCGCAACGCTTGCAAGAGATGTGAAGTGGCTTAGTGAAAATGGTTATAAGTTAAAAGAGGTCACACCTTGTGATATGTTTGGTCAGACAACACATGTGGAGAGCGTGGTAAAACTACACAGGAAAGATATCTAAAAATCCTTGATTTTAGGCACTTTGAGAGCTTTTTTAGGTTTGATAAAGATGGCTCAAATAGGAGAAAAAAGACACTTTCCAATGGAGTTGACGTTTCTGTAGTATTAGATGTGGTGACTGGGAACACACGGTAGTAACGTTCACAATTAAAGAAAAAACAAATATTTACTTCGTAGTAATTAAGACAAAGGATTACTCGTTTTCAGTAATGAAAATGAGTAATCCTTATTTTTTTGAAAGGAGAATTTGAAAATGGAAGAAATTAAGAATGTTAATCTGACACAATTGAAACCTTTTAAAAATCATCCCTTTTCAGTAAATTTTGATAAAGATTTTATTGAATTGATGAATAGTATTGATAAGGAAGGTGTAATAGTGCCATTACTTGCAAGACCTAATCCTAATGGAGAGGGGTATGAACTTATATCAGGGCATAGAAGAAAAATGGTATGTGAAGAGTTAGGAATAGAGAAAATTCCGGTTGTCATCAGAGAAATGAATGATGAACAGGCAATAATTGCAATGGTAGATATAAACCTGATGCAGAGAGAAAAGATTAAGTTAAGTGAAAAAGCCTTTGCACTAAAAATGAAATTAGAAGCAATGAGCCGACAGGGACAAAGAAGTGATTTAACTTCTGGTCAAGTTGACCAGAGGTTAAAAAATAGGGATGTAAAAACTTATGGAATAGAAATTGAAAAAAAAGATAATGAAGAATTAGTATTTCGAAACAGTGAAAAAACAACAAATTCATATTCATCAAGAAAAGAATTAGCGATGCAAATAGGTGAAAGTGAAAGACAAATACAACGATATATTAGGTTAACACATTTAATACCACAAATATTAGAAATGGTAGATGCTGAAAGAATAGCCTTTACAGTTGCAGTAGAGTTATCTTATTTAAAAGAAACTGAACAATATGAATTATATGCGGTAATGGATTTAGAGCAATGCACTCCGTCATTAACACAGGCTCATAGAATGAAAATGTCAAGTCAAAGCGGAAATTTGGATATGGATAATATTTATTGCATATTGGAGGAAGAAAAGCCAAATCAAAAAGAAAAAATAAAAATACCAGCAGATTTGTTGGAAGAATTTTTCCCTGAAAATTTTACAGAAAAGCAAAAGATAGGGTTAATAAAAAAATTAGTTGAAGAATGGTATATAGAACAGAATGAGATTGATATCAAATTGTCCAAGCGATAAATCACCATGTCATGGTAAGTATTGCAAATTATTTACCATGTCAGTCAATTTAAACAATTTAGAAAATAACTTATCATTATGACATGCGATAAAACATCGCAGTTGTAAATTGAAAACTGAATAACAATTACAAATTTATGAAACAACAAGTTTCATATCTTACATGAAAGAATTGATGTAAGGAGTAAAATTCCGGTGCACCTGTCCGGATAATCATTCACAGCATTGCGACGAGAACCGAGGGATTGAGAAAAGAAGGCGGAGCAGGCAGGACAGATTAAATGTAGCGGAAGGATAATAAACCACAAAGGAGTGAAAGAAGCTCCTTATCCTCGAAATGGCAGCAGAGGAGATAGTTTCTATTTAGAAGCGTCGTGAACGCAAAAGCGGCTTGTTTGTAATTCCCAGGTGTACGGGCGATGGGGGCTTAGAGATAAGCGAAGTACACATACATAGTTAATACCCATAAGAATACTATGAATCTAAAGAGAAAGGAGCCTAAACAGTTGGGAATTAACACAAAAGCTTTTAAGAAAGATGAAATAAAAAGCGAAGCCGATAATAAGGAACAGTTAGTAAAAGAACTTCATAGCTGTATGAAATGTAAATATTTCTGGGGAAATGATAACAGATGTATCAATAATAAGAAATGTGGTTCAAAAAATAGTACAAATTGTAACGCATACAAGCCAAAGGATAGCAAATGTATAGGATGTCCTTATGGAAAAGACAGTTTATATTGCTTTCCTTGTATGAAAGATTTGTTAGGAGAATAAAGAAAGAAGGATACATAGATGACTAAAAAATCAAGGAGGCACAGAAAGATGGAGAATAAAATAGAAATCATTGCAATAGACCACGGTTGGTCAAATATAAAGACAGTAAATACAGTTTTTACGACGGCAGTAAACAGAATCGCCAATGAACCGGGAATCTTTGACAATGTTCTTCAATATGAAGGAAATTATTATTCGGTAGGCGGAAAAAGACTTGAAGTAAAAGATACTAAGGTCACAGATGATAGCTTTTATCTTTTAACCTTAGCTGCTATAGCTAAAGAGTTGAAAATCAAGGGAAAGAATCATGCAGATATCTTTTTATCGGTGGGACTTCCACTGACAAGGTTTGGTGCTGAAAAGGAAGACTTTATTAAGTATCTGTCAAGAAAAAGAGAAGTAACGTTTAAATTTGAAAAACAGACATACAGAGTAAATATTGTAAAAGTATCAGTTTTTCCACAATGTTATGCGGCAGTAGCAGACAGAATGTTTGAGTATGACAGAAAGCATATTGTGGTAGATATTGGTTCATGGACAATGGATTTAATGACTATTAAAGACATGAAACCTGAACTTTCAGAGTGTGACACAAGACCTATGGGATTAATAACCTGTATGCACGCAATAAATAAGGAGTGTGTTGCAAAATTTAATTGTGAGATTGATGAATCTGAACTTGAGTACATAATGAAAACCGGTGTATGCAACATGGAAGAAAAATATGCAAAAGTTGTTGAAGATGAAATGAGAAGATTTGCAAATAAGGTATTTAACACATTAAGAGAATTTAATATCAACATTAATATCACTCCAATAACATTTGTTGGCGGTGGAGCAACAGTAATGAAAACATATGGAGAAAATACTGGAAAAAATATTAGTTACATAGAAGATATTAAGGCTAACGCAAAAGGATTTGAATATCTGGCAAAGGCATTTATTCTTTCTAAGGCAAAGCAGAGAGGAGAAAAATAAATGGCAAAAAATGACGACGGTTTTTATCATACTTTAAGACTTAGCAGGAGAAATCCCACTCACATTAAGATACATCAGATATTGGCAGATTTAGACAAATCAGTTTACAAATCGCAAAACCAGTTTATAGCTGATGCAGTAGAATATTACATTAATGCATTAGAAAATGATTTTATAACAAATGACGATAGGGAGAAAAGAGAAGAAAATTTTATTACCAAGTCAGATATTCAGAAAATGAAAGAAGACATCAAAAATGAAATTTTGAGTGAGGTAAATAAGCAAATGTTATCAGTACTAGGCAGTTTTACCGGAAATCTTGTAAGAAGTTCAAATCAGAATGAAACTGAACATAAAGACGAATTTAGTGCAGATGACACATTGTTAGGACTTGCAGAGATGTGGGGAGAATAGGAGGCAATATGGCAGGAAATATTTTATACGGAATAAAAGAATATAGTATAGGAGCAATAAAGATACTTGCAAAAGTTTTAATAACTATATGTCAGTTATTACTTGAAATTATTAAAATACTGTTTATCATTTGCGGTACAGTTCTGAAAATGTTTCTTGCCGTGTTCTTTATTGGCAGGAAAAAATAAATGAAAGAATAAGCATATTATTGTATAATCAAGGAGGTAGAAATGAACAGAATACGGGATGAACCAGTTCTTCATCCCGTGTTGTAACTTAATAAATTCGCATCAGTAGGAGCGGATATGGTATAACACGGATAGCCTGTCCCTCTTACGGAAGGGAAGGCACAATGAAGAAGATAAAATTAATCATAGTAATAGGATTGTTATCAATAACAATTCCACAAATGAATGTAAATACATTTACAGTGCAGGCAGCAACCGTTAAGAAAGTCTCAGGTGTAAAAAAGAGTAAAGTAAAGGAGGGCTCTTATTTTTATTCCAAGAAAAAGTACTATGACGGATGCTACAGAAAAATCAGTTGGAAAAAGATTAAAGGTGTAAAGGGGTACCAAATTTACAGATATGACTATTACGCCAAGAAATGGAATAAGATATTAACTACGAAGAATACTTCTTTTAAGATTACGGATATGTGTGAAGGAGAAAAAGTAAAGCTTAAGGTAAGAGCATATAAGAAGAAAAAAGGAAAGAAAATATATGGAAAATTTTCAAAATCTCTTACATATACAGAAAAGAGTGAACTTTATTATACCAAAAACGATAAGTTAATTAAGAAGGGGTGTTATGCCTCAGGAGTAAACGGATATCACAAGTATTGTGACCAGCAAGCCTTTATGCTACAAAACGACTACAGAAAGAAAGCAAATGTTGTAAAGCTGGAATGGTCTGATGTACTATATGAGATATGTAAAGTCAGGGCAAAAGACATAGTGGATGAATTTTCACACAAAAAACTTGATTCAACTGCCAAAAATATTTTAAAGAATAAGTATGGTTATGAAGAATGGATGTTGTGGGGAAATGTAGGAACCAAAGGATATGGAGTATGCATCATCAGTGGTGAAAATATATTTAGCGGAAGCAGTTCACCAAAACAGGCAATGAAATCATGGAAGACCAGTCAGGGACATTACCACAACATGGTGCATCCTGATTATCGTTACGGTGCAATAGCTTCATATAAAGGTTGTTGGGCGGCAGTATTCAGTATGGTAGATGTAGATGAAATAGTGTTAAACAATAACACGGAAAGCCTGGAGCCTGTGCTGAAAATTTTAGATAGAGAATAAAAACAGAATATAAATTGATAAAAGATCGTCTTTTTAGGCGGTCTTTTTCTTTTGAAAGGAGATTTAAACAATGAATAGAATAAAGAGATTCGTGGCAATGATGCTTGCAGTTATCATGTCCGTTACGGTACTGCCACAGACACAGATAAAGGCAGCAACCGGTACTGCTTCATTAGTTAATATAGGACAGTTAGGAACTGTCAATATTGGTGACAAAAGTGAAAGCGGAACGTGGCTAAAAACATTGGTAAATAAAAAACCTGTGTTTTGCCTGGATTTAGGAAAAGCATGTCATACCGGAGATGTATATGTGTCATCAACTAGCGAAATATCAAGCGACAGTACTAACGCAAAAACTGCCGCTAAGGCAAAAATTGGACACTGGTATGCTTTTACAAAAAATAAAGCAAATAAGGCGTGGGTTTATGCTCAGTGTTTAATCTGGAGCGCAGAAGAAGGAAGAACAAGTGAAAGCCAGTTTAAAGATGTTATTAAACAGGTTAGGAAAAACACTGGATATTATAATGACAAAACAGTAAATGAAATCTATAATCAGATTTTTAATGTAGACCATGTTGTAATGTGCTCCATTTTAAAATGGACATCATCTGCATCTTCCCGACAGGTGTTGATGGAGATTAATAGCACAGAGGTAGAAGAAGATTATAAGTTTTATCCATTGAATGACAAAATGAGATACAGACAACGTATTACACTTACAAAAAAGGATGAAGATAATAATGCACTTCCAAAAGTTAAATTCTTATTAACTGCCAAGAACATTAAGGAACTGTATTCGTTCAGATTTAACGGATGGGGAGATCCTGAAGGCGATGAAGTGGATGAAGACCAGAGCAGATTTGAAATTGAGACATTGACTGATTCAAACGGTAAAATTACATACAAGTTTGATTATCAGATTCAGTCTGAGAATTACTATTATTGTAAAGCTGATGATTTGAAAGATATGTCAGATACTGCAAAAAAGGAAATTAAAGATAAACTGGATGATGAAGGATATAAATATGCCGGTGATTTGTCAAAAGACGGAGCAGAGAAATTAATCAAAGCAGATTTAGAAAAGCAGATGAAGGCAATAAGTAACAAGTATGTTATTAAAGAATTGGATACAGGAAATGCAAACATTATTGCACAGGGAAGCATTTCCGAAGGAGTTACAATTACTATAAAGTCTGATAAGAGCTGGACAAAGGAAAATGGTTCCTGGCCGGATACTTCATCAGGGAAATATGGTGAATATGAAAAAGCGTATAAGTTTGATATAGTTAACAATTATAAGAAAGTAAAATTAACTGCTGTAAAGATTGATAATGAAACGGGAAAAGCAACTCAGGGAGATGCTACTTTAGCAGGTGCAGTTTATGGTATGTATGAAGACAAGGCGTGTACAAAGTTAATGAAAAAGTATACAACAGATGCAGATAATCAGTTTGAAACAGATTATGTAAGATGTGGAAAAGATTATTTCATTAAAGAAATAACACCGCCGACAGGTTATCTTAAAAATGAAAAAGTGTATACAGTAAATGAAAACGGACAGGCATATACTGCAGAGTATAACAGTGCAAAGTCTAAACTTGAATTAGGTGAAGATGTTATAAAGGGAAAAATATCAATCATTAAAGGTAAAGGTGATGGAAGTGCAGGTATTGTGGAAAAAGAAGTAAATGCACAGTTTCAGGTATTCCTTGCTTCGAGCGGTTCATATGATAAGGCAAAAGCAACAGAAAGAGATTTGATTAAAACAGATAAAGAGGGTTTTGCAATTACAAAAGAATTACCATACGGAACATATATTGTTCATCAGATTAGTGGTGACAAAGATACAGAGTTTGCTCCAGACTTTTTAGTAGATGTGAAAAAAGACGGAGAGACATATAAGTATCTTTTAAATAACCCTGAGTTTACAGCGTATCTAAAGATTGTAAAGAAGGACTCTCAGACAAAGCAGACTGTGCTTAAAGCAAATACAACTTATCAGATTTATAAGGTAAATGCAGATGGCACGGAAACTCTTGTAAAGCAGTCATATAATAATGGAAATAAAATTGTAACGATGGATAAATTTGTTTCAGACGAATCAGGAGAAATCATTACTTATGAAAAATTAAAGTCAGGTACATACAGGGTTTATGAAGTAAACGGACCGGAAGGCTTTAAGAATGACAAGAACTTTATCAATGTTGAGATTAACAGTAAATTATATAAAACAATGGTTGATGCAGACGGAAATAAATATTTGTACGCAGAGTATGAATATTACAATGATGAAACCTATGGAAAGTTTACGGTTAAAAAGACAGGTCCTAGTGTATCAGGATTTAAAAGTGAATCAGTGGCACAAGTGCCTGAAGTGGCAAGCAAATTACCTGACATTATGCCACTTTCTGTAATTAAAAATCCGTTTCAGTATGAAGATGTAAGACTTGGAAATGTAGTATTTGAGCTTTATGCCAAAGAGGACATTGTGACACAGGACGGACAGGGAACAACATGGTTTGCTGCAGGTGATTTGGTAGCAACAATTGCTACCGGACAGGGTGCAGAGTTTACATCAGACTGTAATGGAATATGCAAAGTAGACGTAGATGAAAACGGAGACGTAACACTTAATGTACCACTGGGAGCATATGAAATCAAAGAGAAACAGACTGTCTATGGATATGTTTTGCCAAAGATGAACACATGGGATTTGAACTTTGTATGGAAAAGTCAGGATGATGATTATGTATTAGACATTACGGAAAATACAACTGATGGAGTATTAGAAGTTAAGAACGATTTAGTATCAACCGACATTACTGTACTAAAGCAGGATTCAAAGACATGTAAGCCTGTCCCAAATACAAGGTTTGGTTTTTACACAAAGGACAACATATATGACATGGATGGAAATGTAATACTTGAAGCTGATTCAAAGATTACAACAGTTACAACGGGAGCTGATGGAACAGCGAAAATTCCATTTTCAGTGCCGGTAATGAGTGAAGGTTACGGAGAAGTGGAGGCACCTCTCAATTCAGGAGACTATTACTTCTTGGAAGAAAGTGTTTCAGACAGTTACTACATATCAGAAGAACCGACATTTGTACATCTTGAATATGAAAATCAGGAAACGGCAACAGTTTATGCAAAGGCAATAGTCAGTGACGAGCAGACAGAAGTTGAAGTGGATAAGTTAATGATTGCAAGCAGTGTAGAAATCCCGGACTGTCATTTGAAAATTTCAGATACAGATGGAAATAAAATTGTAAGCTGGATTACAGGAGATAAGGATTCAATCAGAATCAATGAGAAATTATCTGAAATGGGATATGTTAACTTTGATGCTAATATGGATGATGATATGAGCATAAAAGTTAAGGGACTTCTTCATGATAAAGAATATGTTTTATCAGAAACAAAGCCTGCTGACGGATATACTACTGCAACGGATATTTCATTTATGCTTAAGTTAAGAGTAGATGAAGCTCAGTATAGTACACAGGTGTTTGTAAAAAATGGAGATGAGTATATAGAAACTAATCCAAACAAGGTTGTAATGTATGATGACACCACAAAGGTAGAATTTTCAAAAACAAACATCACTGGGGAGAAAGAAGTTCCGGGTTGTGAGCTTGAAGTAACAGATAAAGAAACTGGTGAAGTGATGGAACAGTGGACTTCAACAAAGTATAAACACATAGTTGAAGGTAAGTATGCTGTAGGAAAGACATATGTATTTACTGAGAAAAGACCTGCAGACGGATTTGTAACTGCTGACAATGTGGAGTTTACTGTTTCTGATACAGGGGAAATCCAGAAAGTATCAATGAAGGATGATACAACGAAGATAGAGTTTTCAAAGATAGCATCCGATACTAAAATGCTACTTCCGGGTGCTAAGTATAAAGTATTAGACAGTAATGGTAAGAAAGTATATGAATTTACCACAACAAAAAAAGTTGTACTGCTTGATGGAATCTTAAAAGCCGGTGAAACATATACGTTTGTGGAACAGAAAGCACCAGAGCATTATAAGAAGGCAGAAGATGTAAAGATTACAGTTAAGGATACCGGAAAGGTACAAAAATTAAAGGTAGTGGATGAACGTATTCCGGAAGTGCCGGATACACCACAGACAGGAAACAAAAGAAATATTCTTTTGTATGCTTTAGCATTACTGTTTGGAATTGGTACTCTAACAACCTACTCATGTGTGAGAATCAATCATGGAAAGAAGAAGGATAATGAACAGTAAGAGATCATGTGTTTATGTAGTTCTGTTCTTATTTGTTGCAGCCATTCTGGTTATATTTACCGGAATGGCTGTAAATCAGTTAAAGGAAGATTATGCAGAAGAAAAGCAGTTTGTCAATATTCAAAATGAAGCTCAGACAATGAATGATAATAATATAGTTGATAAGCTGAGAAAAAGAAACCAAGACGTTATCGGATATTTGGAAATTCCTGATACAACGATAAGTTATCCAGTAATGCAGTCAAAAGATAATCCGGATTTTTATCTTAATCATGATATAGATAAAAACTACAGCTTTTATGGTACTCCTTATTTGTCAGCATATTGTGATTTAGAAAAGTCAGATAATCTGATTATCTATGGTCACAACATAAATGGCGGGAAGATGTTTGGTGCTTTGATACAGCTCAGAGATGAGAATTTTTACAAGAAGCATAAAAATATCTTATTTACAACAAAAGACAAAAAGAAATATAAGATTTTTTCTGTTATTAGTGTAAATAAGAATGATTTTCCATATTGGAAGTTTGTAATGGCACAGGATGAGTCAGATTATGATACATTCATTAACAAAGCAAAGCAGTATAGCATTTATGATATTGATATTACACCGAAGTATGGAGAAAAAATACTGACACTTTCAACGTGTGATAACAGCAGGGGCGACGATTATAGATTTGTAGTGTTTGCAGTAGAATTGGTAGAATAGGTATGGTATAATTATATAAACAAATTAGAATTTATAGTTGGATTAAATTTATATGTGGAACATATGGGAGTTTTGCCCATATGTAACCTTTATTTGCCTTGTTTGTTATATATTGTAAAATAAGAATGTAGAAATAATGACATATATCAAATGCTGGAAAACCTGCATTCTTATTTTTTATTTTACGACATATTGTTACACTATCCGAGAGATGTAGCTCATATGATTAATAACGTTAAGGGAGAACCATTCAATGAAGAAACATTTTAAGAAACTAACATCAGTGATGCTTGCACTGTCACTGGCAGTAACCATGCTGCCGATCTATGGTATAAGCAGTACCGTATCGGCAGCCACCCACACATTACAGAACCCATCAAAGAATAGCAATGGCGATACCGTATGGGACTGCGTGTGGTTTGGTAGTTATCCACAGGCTGAGGTGATACCATCGGGAAAATACACGGCGCTGGATAGTAACCTGTTGCAGGATGGTGATACCATCATATCCGACAGTCTGTACAATCAGTTAGAAAGCGCAGCAGGATGGAGTGCCAATGGAGATATCACCATCAGCGGCAACAAATACCGCAGGATTCAGATGTCCGATGCGACATGCACATATAGATTAAGCAGATTTTATAACTGGTCGGATTCCACCACATACCATTACTTCAAATATGAGCCAATCAAGTGGCGTGTACTGAGTGTTAATGGAAATGACGCCTTTTTGCTGGCAGATAAAGGACTGGATGACCAGAGGTATAATACATCCTATACAAGTGTAACGTGGGAGACCGCTACCATCCGAAGCTGGCTCAACGGTTATAGTGCATCTTCCAATGACTGTGGAACAGATTACACCGGTAAAAATTTTCTTGACACAGCATTTGGTTCTTCGGAGCAGAGGGCAATCAAAACAACCGCCGTCATCAATGATGATAGTATTAAATATGGAACAAATGGTGGAAACAACACCAATGATAAGATTTTCCTGCTGTCAGAATCAGAAGTATATACAGACAGTGCCACATCTTATGGATTTGATTCCGATTACAGGGAGAGTGATAAAGCAAGAAGAAGCAAAAGCAGTACCTATTGCAAGGCGATGGGAACAGACTCAAGTAAATCATTAGACTATCGGGGCAACTGCGGTTGGTGGCTGCGGTCGCCGGGCCATGATGCGAATAATGTAGCTAGTGTCGATTGCGACGGTTATGTCTATGGGTATGGTTATGTTGTAGGTTACGGCAATAATTATGCCGTTCGTCCCGCTTTGCATTTGAATCTTTCATCTTCTAATCTCTATTCCTATGCAGGGACGGTATGTAGCGATGGTACAGTAAGTGAACTTAATAAACCTGTTAAAAAGTATGAAATCTTATCAAAATATTCAAATTCATCAGTAGTAACATACACAGCTTTAGCAAAATTAGGATATAGTACTGTCGATTCATACATAGGTAAAACAGTAAAAGAATTTGTTGAAAATGAAAAGCATAATGAAATTAAAAGTACTACTGAAGTAAATAAGTCATGGAAGGATTTAATATGGAGTAATGAGAATGTTACTTATACGAAATTCTATGCGGATGTCATTGGAAACTATACAATAGTAAATTCCATGAATCATAATAACAGTACAGGATTTTATGGTATGTGCTTAAAAAATCCTGATGGAAATTATATTATTTCATATAGAGGAAGTGAAGGGCTACATACAGACATAATAGAAAATTATATTAGGTCTAAATTAAAAGGAACAGCAATTAGCAATAAATCTGATGATTGGACAACAACAGATTTTGAATTTGCACTGTTTGATTCATTATCCGAACAGTTTGATGATGCATTAAATTTTTATAAGCAAATAAAGAAGATTGCAGATGAAGAAGGAGCAGATGTTACTATTACAGGGCATTCATTAGGTGGAGCACTTGCTGCATACGTATCAATTGAGACAGGTGCAAAAGCATATTGTATAGATGGTGCAGTAGGACATATCGTTGACATAGCTTTTACGGATAGGGCAAATGTTTCAGCAGGAAGCTTTGCAGGAACAGACACGTTCAATTTTGTCAATTATACGGATGAAGAAGGAATGAGCAGTTCGTCATTTATATTTGACTTTTTAGTTCAATATGCGAAAGAAGGTGAAAGTAAAAAATTTGAAAAGGCATTTTCCGGGTTAGTTAGTAAAATTCAAAGGACAGGGACATCGACATTTGTTGCAGATTGGATTCAGGCAAGCAATAAAGGATATTATCCAATGGTTCAATATAAAACATCAAATATATTCTGCACAACAGAACAGAATGATATGTTTCTTGCTCTGGCAGGTTCACACCATGCAATGTCATTTATAACATATGACAAAGATACAGACACTTTTAAATTAAATGATATTGTTGAAAAGACATCAACTACGTCAAAGTGGAGTAAAGATGTATCAGCAATAGAAAGTGTATCTGGGATTACAAGTATATTTAAAACAAGCAGGGTCCTTCTTGGAACGACTGGCTTGGATGTATTAAAAGCACCATCAAATTGGCTGCTTGACCGAAATGTGTCCAATTATATTTATGGAGGAGATGGAACAGATAGCCTGTATGGATATATGGGAGATGATAGACTGTTTGACAATGATACAGGAAGTGTTATGGAAGGTGGAAGTGGAAATGATATATATACCATTTCATTAACAAAGAAAACATCTTCTAATCCAATATTTATTAATGATCCATCAGGTAGTGACGAATTGATAATAAGTAATTATGGAGTATCGAACAATCCTGAATCTGAACTGTCTGTCATTGATGGAAATCAATATATACAGGTAGCAATAAAAACAACGGGAAAGAATATTTACATAAACAAGAATCGAAGTAAAAAGTCAACATTTGATATTTATGTTAGTGATAACGGAAAAATTAAAAAATATACGAGTATTACCGGTTTAGGAACAAACATATCAGCATATTCTAGAATTGTGGCAAATAAATTGTCAATGAGTAAATCAGAAGATGATAGTATAAAAGTCATAGAAGTAAAGGGAAAAGCCGAAGCAGTATTCTATGATTCGGATGGAGATGTGATTTGGAAACCAGATTTAACTGACAAAATCTCTGAAAATAGTGAGTATGGGTATATATATAAACAAGAGGAAAGGAATAATCTGCTTCTATATGTATTTGATAATGTTGCATCTGTAAAGATTTTAGGCGATGATACAGTTTCAGTTGCTGTATACAATTTTTCTGACGATGAATCAACAATAGAAGACTGTGTTTATAAAGAAGATTTTGACTTGAGCAGTAAATCTGTTGAATTTACACTGAGAGGCTCAGATGTAGGAATGTATGTGGTAGATGAAAGCACTAATGAAAAACAAATAATTGATGATGCCAAAATGATTGTTTATGCATACGATATTGAGTTGTCAGAAAATAACATAATAATGAAAGAAGGAGAACAAAAGAGCATTCAAGCTAATATAACAACAGAAGGTTCTTCAGATAGAACGGTTTCGTGGAATTCATCAGATTCAAGTGTGGTAAGTGTGGATAGTGAAGGAAATCTAGTTGCATGTTCAGCAGGAACTGCAATAATTACGGCAACAGCAGATTATGCATCAGCATTATGTTATGTTACGGTCGATACAATTGAAGAAACAACCACTGCATTAGTTGATGCGACAACGACACTGAATGAAATACTGACAGATAAAACAACAGAAAAAGTAACGAAACCAAGAGGAGCATCTACAGATATAGCAAAAGGGAGTACAACAAAAGCAGTAAATAAAAAGAAAACTTCTATAAAGAAAGTTGTATCCAAGAAAAAATCTCTTAAGATTATGTGGAAGAAAGTTAGTGGTGTAAATGGTTATCAAATTCAATACTCAACTTCGAGTAAATTCAAGAAAGCAAAGAAGATAACCATAAAGAAAGCAAAGATAACTTCTAAGACAATTAAGAAACTTAAGGCAAAGAAAAAGTATTATGTAAGGATAAGAACTTATATAACTGTAAATGGCAAGAGAAAGTATTCTATTTGGTCAAAGAAAAAGAGTAAGAAAACGAAATAGTGAAGAATTGGTTGAGGTGGTAATTTGCCACCTCATTGATTATATTTGTAGCAACTAATGACAGCTTTTTCTTAGTCGGATATAAATACAAACAAGGCAAATAAAGATTACATATAGGCGAGACACCCATTTTTTATATATTTAGGTTATCTGTTGTGGAAAAAGGAAAAAATCACTTTGCTTCATAGTTACCATTATGACAAGGTGACTCCAAGTGATGACAAGGTTTTTTGCAAAATATCAGGTTGGGGTATTATCTTTATTGGGATTGGTCTTTTGGTAACTGCTATAATAATTTGTATTACCGATTCGATATTAAGTTTTATCGCTTTTGCACAAAACATTTTCTGAAGATGAAGTAAATAAAAAAGAAAGCTGTATTAACAGTGATGAAATATGTGATTATATTGCAAAAGAGTTTAATGTCAAACGTTTTATTTATGAAACGGGAAGCAAAAGAAGTACTGAAAAAATGAAAAAGATATTTGATATGAATATTAGTGAAATCCCCACTGATGAAATGTTAATAATTATGGATAAAATAAAGTCAGATGAGAATAGCTGGATAGGCAAAGAAACTGTAAGGGCATTTTCAGAAAGAAATATAGAAAAAACTAAAGAGCCTAATGGTGGTGTAGTTATGAATCCAGATATTAACGGGGATTATGAAGAAAAAATAAAAATTAGATAAAGAAAAAAAACAAGGAAGATGTAAGCTGTATGACTGCATCTTCTTTTTTAGTTTAAGGAGGAAATAGTGAATGATGAATTACGAAATTTTTAAAGAAGTATTTAAAGAGAAACTTTTAGATTATATGCCGGATGAATTTAAAGAGCATAGAGTCGTGGAACACAAGGTATTTAAAGTTAATTGCGAGAAGGATGCAATTAATTTATTACCAGGGGATGGCAAGAGTAAGTATAAAGGTTCACCAACTATTTATGTAGGTGAATTTTATGAGATGTACAAGCATAGAGATAACTTGGATTATGTAATGAATTGTGCTGCAGAACTTATGTTAGATGGTTATAAGAATCTTCCGGAGGCTATTAAAAACAAAGATATTGCTGTTGAAACATTTAAAGATCGCGTTGTTGTAACTTTGGTTAATACAGCTCAGAATGAGGAATATCTTAAGAACATTCCGCACAGAGATTACTTAGATTTGTCAATTATTTATAAAGCAGTTATAAGCAATGATAAAAGTGGCATGAGTTCAGTGGTAATAACAAATGATGTAGCCAGTCAGATGGGAATGAATGAAGAACAACTATATGAAGTGGCAATGAAGAATACTCCTGAACTTCTACCGGTAAGCATCCAGGATATGCAGGATGTAATAAGTGAGATGCTGTTTGAAGAAATTGCAGGGGATGAATATGAAGAGGAAAGAAAAGAAATTGACGACACAATTAGTGAAGTTGTTGAGGATAACAGTCAAACGAAAATGTATGTTATGACAAACAGGAGAAAAATTAATGGAGCAGCAGAAATTCTCTTTCCGGAAAATCTTGATAAATTAGCATCCATTTTACATTCAGATATTTATATCATCCCTTCATCAACTCATGAAGTAATTGCAATATCATCAAACGGACATAGTGCCGATGAATTACAGGAGATGGTAATTGACATCAATATGAATCAGGTGGATTTGGAAGACAGATTATCCAATGAAGTATATCACTATGACAGAAATAAAAGAGAGCTTACCATTGCAACAAACGCACCAAATAAGAGATTAGACGGAAAATCAGTAGCTGAATCAATTAGCTATGATATTCAGGATAAATCATTGTAGGTGAGATTATGGAGATTGAAATTAAGATTGAAAAGCTCGATGAATTGACTGAAATTGTAGATTCAATTGATGGAGAGTTTGTCATTCAGATGGAGTGGGAGGATAAAGAACATGAAGATAAACGATGATTTTAAATTAAACGTGGTGTCTGTAAGGCTTGTAAAAGAAGCTCCAATTCTATCTGACATAAAGATTTCAAATCCGGAAGCAGCAGTTCAGGTGCTTGGAAAATATCTGTGTGAAATGGACAGGGAAGTTTTGTGTGTAGTTAACTTAAAAAGTGATAATACACCCATTAACTGTACTATGGCAAGTATGGGTTCCCTTAATCAGTCTATTGTAAGTCCAAGAGAAATATTTAAAGCCAGCATTCTTTCAAATGCAGCGCATATGTTATTGATTCATAATCATCCTTCAGGATCGTTAAAACCGTCCAAGGAAGATATTGAAATTACGGACAGACTTATAAAACTTACTGATTTAATGGAGATACCATTACTTGATCACATAATTGTTGGTGGTGATGAAGCACAATATTTCAGCATGAGAGAAAAGGGGATTATGTTGCATAGAAGAACAGTCTTTGAGCAGGATTACAATAATCTTAAATTTAATGACAGTGCAATGGTAGCTGAAAAAGAAAAGAGCAGGTGATGCAAATGAATAACAGATTTACAGAGGAAGAATTAGACATAGCAAAATCTGTTGATTTATGTTCCGTGGCTTCATTTCTTGGTTACACGGTAAAAAAGATTGGAAAGTACTATACCTTAAAGGAAATGGATTCCATAAGGATTTACAATCGGACTAACTGGTATCGTTGGTCGAGACAAAGTGAAAAGGGAAGTAATGGTGGCTCCCAGATAGACTTCTTACGAGTGTTTGCAGGAATGGATGTTAAAGAAGCGGTCTTTTGGTTACTTGATTTTGCAGGATATAAGAAAACAGATGACAGTGAAAGAAATAACAGTCTGAAACATTGTGTAGATAAATCAAGTATAGACACAGAAGAAAAAGAATTTGTTCTTCCTAAAGAATCAGACAGTTTTAATTATCTTTATTCGTATCTGCAAAATAAAAGAATGATTAGCAGGAAATGCATTGACTACTTTGTAAGTCATAAACTGATTTATGAATCAAGAGATTACCACAATATAGTTTTTAAAGGAAATGATAAAAATGGAGCCACAAGATTCGCAAGTATGAGAGGTGTTTTTGATAAAAATGGTCATGCATTTAAGTGCGACGTAAAGGGTAATGACAAGACATATGGTTTTAATGTAGCAAATGATAATTCAGATGAACTGGAAGTGTTTGAGGGAGCAATAGACTTGTTAAGTTATTGTGATATTTACGATGATTATGAAACAAATAAAATCGCACTGGGAATGGTTGCGGATGCTCCGCTTGAGACATTTCTTAAAGAACATCCGGGAATAAAGTTTATCAGATTATGTCTTGATAATGATGAGCCGGGCAGAAAAGCGTCTAAAGCTTTGAAAGATAAGTATGAGAAGCAGGGATATGAAGTCAGTGAACTTCCACCACCAAAGGATTTTAAAGATTACAACGATTGGATAAAAGCAGTAAAAAGCAAAAATATAATCCCCCCGAAAAAGTGCAGGTAGTACCTCGGAAAAGTTTAGTGACTTTCAAAATTTCGGGGGGATTTCCATGGCAAAAATAAAAAGTAGAAAAATAAGATAAAAAATTTCCGTGGTAAAAATTCGGGGGACCCCTGTCAAAAAGTTTAGTAACTTTTAAAAATCCCCCTCACTTTTTCAGGGGGAAAGAAGAATATTAGATATATCAGGGGTTTTAGGGGCTGTTCCCCTAACAAGAATGGCATTTGTATCACCAAATGCGTATCTTGCGACTGACAGGTCGTTTATGGGGACGAGGGTTTATTGATGTTTAACAAAATACGGATAAGAGGAGGTGAGACTACAGGTGGCAGATGGATGTGTATTATTTTCAAAACAAGAAGAATTAATTGGGTGGCTATTGCTCGCTAGGAAAGAAGGTAATGTAAATGGCAGATAACAGACATAAGGTAGTAAAGCATTTTCGATTTACTGAAACCGAAGCAAAGACGTTGAGAAAATTTGCAAAAATGTATGGTATGACTGATTCAGATTATATGCGTTTCCTTTTAAGCCAGAAACCGGAAGATTATCCTGAGATAAGGCAGATGCTTTCAGAACTGATTAATGAAGTAAATCACATAGGAAATAACATAAACCAGATAGCAAGAAAAAATAATGCAGGATTTTATAAACGTGATGACATGGAAAGTTTAAGGTCATATATGAGAAAGCTGATTCTTTCAGTTAGAGAAGTGGAAAAAAAGATTGGCAGTAACAAAGGTTCTTAATATAGGTGACTGTGGCACAGGTTATCACGGAAAGCATTTAAAAGCTGCAATTGATTATATTAAGGCATCTGAAAAGACAGATGGCGGAAGATTGGTGGGTGGTATTAACTGTCAGCCTGACTTTGCATATGACAGGATGAAAAGCACAAAAGTGAAATTTGGAAAAACAGATAAAAGACAGGCATATCATTTCATTATATCTTTTGAGGAAGGAGAAGTGGATGATGATACTGCCTTTGAAATAACACAAAGGTTTGCAAAGGAATATATAGGAAATGAATATGAAGTTGTATTTTCCGTACATAATAACACAGACCATAAGCACGGGCATATTATATTTAACAGCGTGAACATGGTAAATGGTAAAAAGTACAGATACGAAAAAGGTGACTGGGCAAAGTATATACAGCCACTTACTAACAGGTTGTGTGAGGAATATGGTCTTTCAACCATAGACATAAGTGCTGACGGAAAAGGTATAAATGAAAGATATAAAGACTGGAACCCGTATCGGGACGGTAAGTTTATATGGAAAGACATGGTTATGAGAGACGTGGATTCATGTATTGTTCAGGCTTCAACTTATGACAGTTTTTTAGGCTTGATGGAAGAAAAAGGATATACCATAAAACAGGGAAAACATATGGCAGTGATGATGCCGGGAATGAAACGATATATGAGAATTGATGCCTGGGGCAGTGAATACACAAAAGAAAGAATTACAGAGAGAATAAGAGAAGAAAGTATTGCAGATTATAAGCCACAGAAAGAAAGAAGCCAGCCAAAGATAGTGTATTGTAAATTTACAAGATATAAGAGAGCTAAGCTTACAGGACTTCAGAAAAAATACTTTGCAAAGCTGTACAGGACAGGAAAACTGAAAAAGAGATCTTATTCACAGGCATGGAAATATCGTGATGACATAAAAAAGATGCATAAGTTGCATGCACAATATACATTTTTATCAAAGTATGGAATTAAAGATATAGGAGAATTAAACGACAGATGGCAGGTACTTGATGATAAAAGAAAAAGTATTAACAGGGAAATAAGCAGAGTACGCCGTGGTGAAAAAGCATCTGAAAAACTTTTTAAAGCCTTAGAAAAGATTGATGAATTAAGTGAGAGTGAAAACTGTTACATAAGAGGAGATGACTTTTTTAAGGAAGAACATGAACAGTACATTCTGCTTTCTGATGAAATAAAAAATCAGGGATATACCGTAGAAGAGATAAGAAGTTTAAAAGAACATTATAAAAATAAGTATGCAGAATTACGAAGCATACTTAAAGATGTAAAAAAGCAATTAAAAATTTCGGATGAAATTATCAGAGAAGAAAATGAAAAATCTGGAAGAAGCATCGAAGAAGTTAGAGAAGAAAAACAAATAAAAGAAAAAGACAAGCAGCCACAAAAGTAGGCTGTTTTATTATTTTTAACAGGAGGTAATAAATGAGCAGTGATATTACAAGAGATAAAAATATGATTGTGCAGGGATTTAAGAAAAAAGGATTAAGCAAAGAAGTAATGGAACTGATAAATTATGATGCAGATTATGGTCTTACAAGAGAACAGATAGCAAAATATGCAGATAAGAAGATGGACATAGACAGAATGCGAATCTATTCGGAGTGTTTACGTTTTGATTATGATGACAGAGCAATTAAAGTACTTACGGCAGAAGGAGTTGATGTTGCTAAACTAAAAATGGGACTTGATTTTTACAGACAGGGAGTTCCCATTGAAGATGTGGAAAGAATACTGTCAAGTGGCGAAAAGGCAATAGCAATGAAGAAACAGTATGATGATATTTTACAGAAAACTGACAGCCTGGCAGACGAGGCAGAAATGGAGCCTGAGTATGTAAAGAAACTTACGGATTATATTGAAGAGGTGGTGTTATCCATTGGGAACACGGATAAAAAGTTTGATGAAATTACTGATGTATTAAATAATCTTACACAGGATAAAAAAGAACAGAAAGAGCTTGAAAGAATACTTAAAGAAAATCAGGAAAAAGATGAACTGCTGTCACAGAAACAGGATGAGATAAACAGAGCTTATTCGCAGGCTGCAGAAAAAAGAAAAGAAGCAGGGGAATTAAAAACAGAGAATGAAGCTTTAAAAGAAAAGGTAAAGAAATTGCAGAAGAAATATGAGCAGGATAAAGAAACCTTTAATAATGTAAGAAATGATGCCGATAATTATTTCTCTTTTAAGTCAGCAAATATGCCATATGCAGGCAATAAAAGTGCAGTTGTAAGAATTAACAGTAATGACATTGAAAGAAAAACATCAGTAAACAATCATGGTCTGGTAGGCATTTTTTCAAGACTTGGTATCAAAACAAAAAGCAGGAGAAATCTTGTAAAACTTGTAATTGATGGAGAATTAGACAGAAACCAGCTTGTCCAGATAAAAATTGCCATTGAAAAAGGTCTTACTGAAAATCAATTGGAGGACATCATAAACAGCAGAGTGCCTGCTGAAAGAATGAAAGAAATAATTGAGATTGCAGAGCTGGAAAACGGTCTGCAGGGATAGGAGGCAGATATGTTATCAATGAGAGAAATGGCGGAATGGATTAAGAAAAGACTGGAAGGAATGTCGGAAGAAGAAATGGTGTTTGTGCTGGAATATGGAATGAGCACAGGAGACAGAGAAATTACCGGCAATCTGATTGAGGAGATAAAAAGCAAGGATAGGGATTTTGAAACCATAAAGAAAAGATATCTTGCCATTGCAGAAAAAAAGCCTTTATGGGTGGAGATGGCAGAAAGTCTTATAGCATCTCTTGAAATGTTGAGAATTGAAAAAGAAGAAATGCTTCACAGTCTTTGCAGCGTTTTAAATGCATGCGGAGTAGACATTAACAGATATGAAATTGAAAACGGAAATTTGGATAAAGTAAAAGAATACGAAGGCAGGTGAAAAATATGGCAGATGAAATAGCAGAAGCAGTACAGATTATAAGAGTAGCTTATGACGGTATTGAGATAGCAATGAAAGTTGGAAGTGACGGCATAGAAGCAATGAAAAAAGTTCTAAATGTAATAAAAGGAATGCTTGATTATGAAAAAAATCTTGGAAGAACTTCAATGAGAAAGCTTTTGATGAGAGGAGGGGACCTGCAGGTTTTACAGTTTGACAACAGTGAAATGAAAAAAGTTAAAAAACTTGCAAAAAAGTATGGAATACTGTATTCCACAATGCCCAATATCAATAAGGGACAGACTGAAATAATTTTTCATTCGGAAGCAACACCAAGAATTAATGTTATGCTGCAGAAAATGAAATCAGGACATATAAGCACATTTGATGACTATGTAAAAAAGAGTGACAGTGAGGGAAAGAATAAACTTATTGACTACTTTCAAAAGCAGAAAGAAGAAAACGGTAAGTTTCATACACAGGAGGAAGAAAAAGCAGGAGAGGCAATACAGGAGCTGATTGAAAAAATAGGTCTTTATGCCGTTGAAAAAAATGATGTATCGGATGATACCATAAAAGATAAGTTTGATATAGGAAGTGATGATGCAAAAGAAATAATTGGAAAACTTGTTACTATGGGGGCACTGGAAAAGTCAGATACGGATAATAGTTATAAGGCAGCAATGGATAAAGATGCCTTTACAAAAAGAATTAACAGTTATCGTAGTATTGCAGAGAGAATACAGGCAGTGTCCATGTCAAAAAACAATAATCTTTCAGACATTACAATATCAAAAACACTGATAGATGAGGAAAGTCAGGCAGCTGTTAAAACAAGAGTTCCAGGAACATGGGGAGAAAAAGTTCGTTATGTGTGGATAAGAAAAGAAAACATAATGGAAATACATAACGGAAAAACAATGCTTACATTTTTAGATATGGAAAAGGAATATAAACTTTATGACGGAAGTAACAGAGTAGTACAGACAATAAGGGGAAGTGAATTATATTCTAAACATTATGACAGTGTGGAAGCTGCTGTAAGAAAGAAATATGAAAAGAAGAAACCTGATAAAGAAGTTACATTAAAAACAGAAGAGCATGGAAGGAGCAGAAGATAATGACAGAAAAGAAGAAAAAGACTTCCTTTGTTCTTCTTTTTATTGGTGCAGTTTTGGCAGCATATTTAGGATATCTGATAAACGGTGCCTGGAGTCAGGGTATGGACTTTAATGAATTTATGGAATCATTAAATCATGTGTTTGCAGAGCCTTTTCAAAACTATTATGAAGGGAAAGCAACAGTTAAGGCAGTTACCGTCGCAGTACTTACATATGGCATGGCAATACTTATGTACTATACAAGCAGAAGAAATCTGATGCCCGGCAAGGAATACGGAACTGCAAAGTTTGCCGATATAAATCAGGTAAACAAAATAATTAAGGATAAGGATGAACATTGTAACAGAATATTAAGTCAGAATGTAAGAATGAGTCTTGATACGAGAAAAACAAAACTTAATAACAATGTTCTTATTATCGGTGGCTCCGGTGCAGGAAAAACTTTTTATGAAGTAAAACCAAACCTTATGCAGATGCCTGATAAGTGTTCATTCATTGTTACTGATCCGAAAGGCGGTGCGAAACGTTCCATAGTGAAAAGCTATGGCACGATTGTAACTAATAATTGAATAAAAAAAATAGTAGTAAATCGGAGAACTAAACACACGATATGTCGAATGATGGAGTAACGTCCTGAAAGGCAACCCTAATCCTCCGACTTGCACCTAAGTTAGTAGAAACTAAAGTGTAAGAAGCTCGGTGAAGTCGGCAGAGAGATACCGAAACAGATTAGATGTCGAAAGCATTTCAGAGGTGAGATGTGTATCCTATATGCCGGGGGTCTATAAACTATCTATGGTGAGAATGAAGAGAGTTAAGCTCTTCTGACGAAACTTCGAATGTACGGGTCTATATCGGGACTATGTAGAAATGCATAGTGACACAAATAGTGTCGTTACTGTGGGCGAGTAAGACTCCGCCTTTATGAAAGTCCATACATTGTTACAGGCAGTGTCAAGGTAACAGGCTCATAGAAGGAACCTAAGGATAGATGTAAAGATAGTGTGTTTGGAACGTTGGAAGCTGACAGCGTGGAGAATCTACTTTCTACGAAACGTATCAAACGGGAAAATCACAATAGTGATATAAGTGAGATTATGTCAGTGAAAGCGGAGGTATAGTACCGAAGAAACCGTGATAATAAGCGGTGGAGGGAAGACCTCTAGTCATACAGTTAAGCAAATTAAAGTCGAATGGTATGGGTTCGAGTAAGACTAAGAGATGTAATCACTCCCAGATAGGAGGTTACAGACCATGCTAAAGAAAACCAAATTGAGATACAACGAATATTATGATATGCAAAGAGTATATGATTCATTGTATTCAGCAAGTAAAAACGGTAACAACTTTTATAAGTTACTGGAGATTATTGGTTCAGAAGAAAATATCAGGTTAGCATATAGAAACCTAAAGAGTAATAAAGGTAGTAATACCAAGGGAACTGATGGAAAGACAATAGACGATATTAAAGAACTAACAGATGAAACTGTGATTAATACAGTGAGAGAGATGTTAGCTGACTACAAACCTAAGTCTGTCAGAAGAGTGTACATTCCAAAACCAGGAAGTGACAAGAAAAGACCATTGGGTATTCCGTGTATATGGGACAGATTGGTTCAGCAGTGCATATTGCAGGTCCTTGAACCAATCTGTGAACCTAAGTTTCACAACCATTCATATGGTTTTAGACCAAACAGAGACACACATCACGCAATTAGTAGAACAGTTAGTATGATAAATATGTACAAGCATTACTACTGTGTTGATGTTGACATAAAAGGGTTTTTCGACAATGTCGACCACGGAAAACTTTTGAAACAGATATGGACACTTGGAATAAGAGACAAGCGTTTAATAAGTATCATAAGTAAGATACTTAAGTCAGAAATAAAGGGAGAAGGAATACCGACAAAAGGTACACCACAAGGTGGAATAATAAGTCCACTACTATCCCTAATAGTCTTAAATGAATTAGATTGGTGGATAAGTAATCAATGGGAAACATTCAAACCAAACAGAATGTCTAATGTTGAAGCATTTCGAACATATGCGAAGAAATACACCAATCTGAAAGATGGATTTCTAATAAGATATGCAGATGATTTCAAAATAATGTGTGGAAGTTATAACGAAGCACAGAGATGGTATCACGCAACAGTGGATTTCTTAAAAACAAGATTGAAATTGGACATAAGTGAAGAAAAACCAAAAGTCATAAATCTTAAGAAAAACTCATCAACATATTTAGGTTTTAAAATAAAAGTCGTTCCAAAGGGGAAGACCAGATATGGTTATATAGCAAAGACTGATATGAGTGACAAGGCAATTAAGAATGCAAAAAGCAATCTAAAAGCCAAAATAATTAACATTCGAAAAGACAACCCAACAGTGGCAATTAAAAACTATAATTCAGCCATTAGAGGAATACAAAATTATTATTGCATAGCAACAAATATTTACAACAATTTAACGGATGTGAATTACGCTCTCTTACCAACCATAAGAATACGTCTTAGAGACATTAGCAAAACAATTCCATTTAAGGAAACAGACATTAATTTTCAAAAACAAACAATGGGTATTCAGAAAGAAACAAAAATTGTAACCATAGGAGATATGTGTTTACTCCCATTAACGGGAGTTCACCATAGGAGTCCTATGAATTTCTCTCAGGAAATAAGTAATTATACTTCAAAAGGTCGAGAGAAAATACACAAGAATTTAATGCTTATTACACAAAGAGAATTTGAAGCCATAGCTAAAATGAGAGACCCAACAGAAACAATAGAATTTAATGACAATAGTTTATCAGCATATGTCATTCAGCAAGGAAATTGTTACATAACGGGTAAGAAGTTAGATGTTAGCCATATGAAGTGCATTAGAAAGAAACCTTTAAAAAAGAGGGGAACTAATAATCACGGAAATATAATCTTTATAAATTCAGATGTGTACAAGGCAATATTTACGAGAAAGATGGTTGAAGCCCAAGGTTTATTAAGAAAATTTAAGTTGAATGAAGAACAATGGAAAAAAGTTAATTATATAAGGCAAAATTATGATTACCAAAAGGTTTAGACAATAAATAATTTGCAAATGTATGATGGCACGCCGTATGAGGCGAAAGTCTCACGTACGGTGTAGAGCAGGGGAAAAGGTGGAGATAATATCAAATCCTTACCTATTGCTATAGATATTAAGAAGCACGGGAGAGATGCTGAAAAATAACGGATATAACATAAAGGTCATTAATCTTATAGATATGGATCAGTCTGACTGTTATAATCCTTTTTCCTATATAAGAGAAGAAACAGATGTAATAAAACTTATAACAAACCTAATTGCAAATACAACGCCTAAAGGGGCAACATCAGCTGATCCGTTCTGGGAAAAAGCCGAGGGAATGTTCCTTCAGGCGTTGTTTTATTATGTGTGGCTTGAGGTTCCACCTAAAAGAAGAAACTTTGAAACAGTACTTAAACTTATGGGAAAAGCTGAGGTAAAGGAAAAGGGTAAGCCATCACAGCTTGATGCCATAATGAAAGCTTTGGAAGAGACAAGCCCGCTTGGTTCAAATCATCCTGCCGTAAAGCAGTACAACAAATGTATGAGAGGGGCAGGAGATACTGTCCGCTCCATTATTATCAGTGCGAATTCAAGACTTGCTTTTCTTGAAAATAAGAAGGTACTAAGGATTCTTTCAAGAGATGAAATGAATCTTGCTGATATTGGCATCGGAGTAAATGGAGATTGTGAAACCAAGACTGCACTGTTTTGTGTTATTCCTGATTCGGATAAATCCTACAACTTTATTATAGGAATGCTGTATACACAGATATTTCAGGAACTATACTATCAGGCGGATTTCAATTTCGGTGGAAGATTACCTATACATGTTACTTTTATGTTGGATGAATTTGCAAACGTTGCTCTGCCGGATGACTATTGTTCATTACTGTCAACAATGCGAAGCAGGGAAATAAGTTCTGTAATCATCATACAGAACCTTGCACAGATTAAAGCATTGTTTAAGGAAACGTGGGAAACAATTCCAGGAAACTGCGACACGCTTATTTATCTTGGAGGTAATGAGCAGAGTACCCATAAGTATATATCAGAGCTTCTTGGAAAGGGAACCATTGATAAGAGGTCAAGCGGAGAAACAAGAGGACGTCAGGGAAGCAGCTCAAGAAACTATGATGTGCTTGGAAGAGAACTTATGACACCTGATGAGGCAAGAAAATTTGACAATAAAAAGTGTCTTATATTTATCAGAGGATTTGATCCCATTGTGGATAATAAATTTATACCGTTTAAGCATCCTGCGTTTGAACAGACTGCTGACGGTAAAGGAAAACCTTATATACACACACCTAAGGAGGATTCGACTTTTGTCGGTCCTCCTTTTGAAATCCTTAATAAACAGTCATTGGCATATTTTGAAAAGCTAAAGGAAAAAGGTGAAAACGTGTACATAGATGAAATGACACTGGAACAATTCATGCTGCTTGGTAATGACGGAATTGAAAAGAGATTAAGTAAAGCTCAAAGTAACGAGAAAAAAAGTCCTGCAGAAAAGGAAATGGCATATGAACTTGAGTATCAGGATGATGATGCTTCAGGTGGTGAAAAAAACACGGTAAAAAGAAAAGCATTAAAAGATGACACAGTTACAAACCGAATACTTAACTGGAACTTTTCAAAGGAACAAAAGGAAGAAGCAAAGGCAGCAATGAAAGAAGGAATTCCGGTTAAAAGGATTCTTGAATATTTTTATCCTGAGACATCGGTGGAAGAAATGAGAAACAAATTTAGAAGTTAGAAAAGGAGTAAGAGATTATGATAAGAGATTTAGTTAAGAAAATGAAAGATAAGAAAGAGACAGTTGGTGCAAAAATTAAAAACAATGTGATTCCGGCATTATCTGGAGCATTAATGATGACAACGATTGAATGTACAAATGTATTAGCAACGGATACAAGCTCTGTAACAAAACCGCTTGATAATCTTAAAACATTGATACTGGCAATTATCGGAGCAATCGGTGTAATAATTCTTGCTAAAAACGTAATGGAGTTTGCACAGGCATATCAGCAACAGGATTCGTCCACAATGAATTCTGCCCTTAAAGGAATTGTAGCAGGAATAATGATGGCAGGAATATCATCAGTTCTTGGAATTCTTGGATTTTAGAATCTAAAAACGGAAGAAAAGAGGTGATGAAAGTTGGATATTTTTAATCTGGGACAGCAGATACTTGATTTGCTTGAGATGGTCTTTGGATTCTGGAACAATCAGATATCACTTGTATTTGCTCTCTTAGGACAGTCACCGGTCAGTTTCAAAAGCGGGGGTCCGTGGGGAGTAATACAGAATCTGGAACCAATTTTTGTAGGTGTCGGTTCTTCGCTGGTTGTACTGTTCTTTGTTATTGGTTTTTGCTCGGAGAGTGTGGATGTAAAAGAGGACATGAGGTTTGAAGTTATTCTTCGTATGCTTATGAGAATAGGAATAGCAGAATGGCTTGTAGCAAACAATGTAACAATAATGAAAGCATTTTTTACCTCCGCAGGCAATCTGGTAAAACTTGTCGGAGCAGGAGAAATGGCAGAGCTTACCATAGACAGCGGACAGGCTGAGATTATAAAAAATCTTGGCTTTGGTTCAAGTCTGGTAATGCTGATACTTGCATCAATACTTTCCATTGTCATCATAGTGTGTGGATTTTTCCTGATATATACAGTGTATTTCAGATTCCTAAAGATACTGATTTTAGTACCTTTTGGAGCAATTGCATTTTCAACAGTCAGTGGAAACAGAATGGTAAGCCATACGGCGGTTTCATATGCAAAGTACTTTTTATCAATTGTGTTTGAGGCTGTGACAATGGCACTGGCTATAGTAGTGTGCAATGCACTAATAAGTGCAGGACTTCCGTCATTTACGGGAGAATATGCTGACTGGACTCAGACACTTATATATCTGTGTGAAATGACATTTACAATCGCACTTACAGTAGGAACGGTAAAGGGTGCACAAAATCTTACAAGCAGGGCATTAGGATTATAAAAGTTAGGAGGAGAGAAGATGAACAAAAAGATGAATTATGAATCTAAATGGGGAGATGTAAATGTAGAACTTTCAATGAGCCAGTATACAGACAATGGCAATATTTATCTTGAACTGGTAAATACAGAGGGTGAATATCCGGAACCTTATGGAAACATAACTGTTAATTTAGTGGAAGTACCTAAATACTGCGGATATGTTGATACAAATAACATGCCGGAGATGGAAAAGTTTTTGGAAGAAAATGATTTAGGAGATTTCACGGGAATTACATTAAAAAGCGGTTTTTGCGAGTATCCGCTTTATGTTTTCAATGTGGATAAACTACGAGAGTTATGCCCCAAACAGATGGCTGAATATGAAAAAAACTTTGAGCGTAACAGAGATAAAGAACATGAAAAAGGGCAGGTGAAATAAATGTCAGTGGAAATAAATAAAGATATAGATAAATTTCAGGAATCGGTTGTGTTAGGACTTACAGCAAAACAGCTTATAGCTTCAATTCTAAGTGTGCTGGTGGGTGGAATAATAGTATTCCTTACATATAAAAAAGTAGGTCTTACGTTGTCAGCATATATAGCCATTCCGGTGGTGGCTCCAATAGCTTTAAGCGGATTTTATACATACAACGGAATGAGCTTTATGCAGGTAATGAAAAAAAGAATACAGTTTATGTTTAAAGCAAAACCGTTACTTTATAAGTCTACGGAAAATGCAGAGGAGTTAAAGAAAATCGCAGCACAGATTGAGGAAGAAAAAAGAAAGACGGAAACGGATAATAAATCAGAGTTTAACAAAACAAAAAAGAAAATGATTGTGGTGCTTGCAGTAAGCATCGTGTCAGTAATTGCAGCCATAGGCATTGCCTATGGCTGTAAATTTTTATAAGGAGGAAATAACATGGGATTATTTACGGATGGGTTTAAGAAATTAAAGAAAGCATCTGAACCGCTTTACAAAAGTCCTAAATCCATACAGGAAACAATAGAAATAATGGAAGTATCTGAAAGCGGAATCTTTAAGGTACAGCAGAATAAATATTCAAAAACATACAAGTTTATGGATATTAATTATACAACTGCAACTTATGACGAGCAGGAAGAAATACTGCAGAGATACTGTAAATTCTTAAATTCTTTTGACTGTTCTTTTAAGATTACAATCAATAATAAAAATAAAGACATGCAGGATTTGAGAAAGTACATACTTCTTCCATACTTAAATGACGGTTTTGATGATTTCAGAAAAATATATAACAAAATCATAGAGGAGAAGATAAAGGAAGGAAGACAGGGAATAGAGCAGGAAAGATATCTGACCGTAACTGTTGAGAGAAAAAAATTTGAAGAAGCAGGGGCACAGTTTGCAACCATTGAGGTAAATATAAGAAAAGCATTTAATGAACTTGGAACAGGTATTAAAGCGTTAACAGGAAATGAAAGACTCCATGTGCTGCATGATTTTTACAACATTGGAAAAGAAGATGAGTTTGATTTTGACATAAGGGAAGCAAAACGTGTGGGAAGAGATTTCAGAAATGATTTGTGCAATGGAATGATTAAGTTTCATCAGGATTATTTTGAGACAGAAAACAAGTTTTGCCGGGCATTATTTTTCAAAAAATATCCAAAGAGTTTGTCAGAAGAACTTCTTAATACAATCACAATGCTTCCGGTACATATGATAACAAGCATAGATGTTGTTCCGGTTCCAAAAGATATGACCATTAGGGTTTTACAGAAAAAGTATCTGGGAGTAGAATCAGATATTATAAAACAGCAACAGGTAAGAAACAGAAACAATGATTTTTCAACAGAGATTTCTTATGCAAAGAGGATGGAGAAAAAAGACATTGAAGACATGATGAACAACGTAAGGGAAAATGATGAGAGCATGTTTTATACTTCCGTTAATATAATCGTTATGGCAGACAGTAAGGAAGAACTGGAAAGTGCCTGTGAAACAATTGTGACAATTGGAAAAGGTAATGGAGTTACAATCGACACAAATCAGTTTATGCAGAGGGAAGCATTAAATACCATACTTCCAATTGGTGTAAGACAGATTGAAACAATGAGAACAATGCTTACCAATTCACTTGCAGGTTTAGTTCCATTTAACGTGCAGGAATTAAATGACGAAGGCGGCAATTATTACGGTATCAATCAGGTGTCAAAGAATATCAATGTTGGAAACAGAAAGAAGCTTATAAATGGAAACGGGTTTGTATTTGGTGTTCCCGGTTCAGGAAAATCCTTTTTCAGCAAAATGGAAATGGGAAGTGTTTTTTTAAAAGGAGAAGATGATGTAATCGTAATTGATCCGATGCATGAATACTTTGACATTGCAAAGACGTACGGAGGAACAGTTGTTAATTTATCAACGTATACGGATAACTATGTAAATCCTCTTGATATGGACGTGTGGAATCTGGATGCCAGAGACTCAAAAGGATGGATTAGGGAAAAATGTTCATTTATGTTTGGCTTGTGTGAACAGTGTCTTAATAAACCGCTTACACCGCAGCAGCGTTCTATTATTGACAGGTGCTTAACAGAGATGTATTTGGATATCGCAAGAAGCAGAGAAAAGTATATTCCGGTAATGTCTGATTTTTATGAAAGACTATTAAACCAGACAGATGCAGATGAAAGAAAGATAGCTAAGGATATTGCCCTTTCTCTTGAAATCTTTGTAAAAGGTTCCTTAAACATTTTTAATAATCAGACAAACGTGGATATGAATAACAGATTTACTGTTTATGGAATAAGAGACTTAGGACAGGACCTTGCCCCGGTATCTATGCTTATTATGATGGAAGCAATTCAGCAGAGAATTGTTGAGAACGGACAAAAAGGCAGGGCAACATGGCTTTACATAGACGAATTTCATGTTCTCTTAAATTCAGAGTACAGTGCAAAGTATTTACAGCAGCTATGGAAAAAGGTAAGAAAGCAGGGTGGACTATGCACAGGCATAACACAGAATGTTATTGACCTTTTGCAGAACTATACTGCAACGACTATGCTTGCAAACAGTGAGTTTGTGGCAATATTAAAACAGGCAAACACAGATGCAGAAAAAATAGCGGAAGTGGTAGGTGTATCAGAGTCACAGCTTGAATTTGTAAGCAATGCACCGTCAGGCATGGGACTTATTAAGTGTGGAAACGTGATTATTCCGTTTGATAATACTATCAGCAAAGACACAGAGCTTTATAAATTGTATAATACAAATATCCATGAAAGAATAGCAAATAAGGAAAGTATCAATAGTTAAGTGAGTAGATAAAAGGAATAACCTATGTTAAAATTGTATCAGATAAATATGTGATTCTATTTTAACAAACCAATAAATTGTATTGGGTAAAGGAGGAGTAATGGGAAAAATAATTTATGAAAATTCAGAACCTGTAATCCATTTCGATTATTTGGTAAATAACAGTAAATATAATAAACTAACGAGGGAAAATTATGCGGTTATAGATAAGCGAACGTCATTTTATTTTAAAAATAATCCAAAAGCATACGAAATAAATAAGTCGGATATTGATGAAGGAAAAGTGCCAAGATATGATTTAGCATTAGACAAAAAAGGATTAACATATACAGATGAATGGTGCGAAAAACATAGAGAACAGGCTTTAAAAAATTTTGATATGAATATGGAGTATTATAAGTATGTGGGCAAAAATTTTGAAGAAAAACTAAATGAATTTTTGTTGACAGATGGAAGTGAGTTTAAAGAATACTATTCTCTAAATCACGAAGATATGAAAAAACCAGGAATATATATGCTTGTATTAGGTGAATATAAAAGAATCTATATAGGAATTACCAGAAAGCAAACATTACGCCGAAGAATATTAAAACATTGGAGCACGGTAAAACAGTTTGATAGATTAATATGGGGAAGCGTTAATAGTTCAATTATATCAATTGATTCGTTTGGGTGTTTAGATACAACAAGGATTTTTTTGATACCTGTAGATAGCGAAGCGATTGACGAGTTATATGAAAAAGAATTACAAATTACAAGTAGTCCGTTGATTTACAATTTTCTTCAAAACAGAACATCCGGTGGAATGACAACGTATATGGATTCAGTGATGAATATGAGATGTATTGATATAAAAAATAATTGTATAAAAGACCTTTGAGGTAAAGGAATAACAATACAAAAAAATGAAGAGTAATAAGCTAAAGATACTTTATTGTTTAGGTACTATTACAGTATAAACGGTGGAGGAGTTGGTGATATGGTACAACAAAAAGTAAAAAATGAACATTATGTTCCACAGAGATATTTGCATACATTTGCAAAACAAAAGGGAAAAACATATCGTTTTAATATTTTTGATAAAGAAAAAATTCAAATTAGACCGGGAAATGTTGAAGATTATGCATCGGAAAGATATTTTTACGATGTAGATTTTGAGCAGTTGAGAAAAAAAGCAGAAGAAAAAGATCCCAATTTTAAGATAGATCCTGAGATGGAAAAGTTGATGCAAGAGATTGACACTCAACATATTGAGCATTTTTTGCAGAAAATGTAGAAACTTTTTTGTTTGATTCTGTTGCACAAATTACATCAACTTATATGATGGCAAATCCTGTACGATTGTTAGAAATGGAAATTCTTAACGATGAACAAATGGATAAAATTTCGTTATATCTTGCATTGCAACAAGTGAGAACAAAGGAATTTAGGCAAGTAATCATTGAAACGTATGAAAGAATGCCATTACTACTAATGAAAAAAATGGCTAAATCGGAAGAAGAAAGAGAATTATTAAATAATATTAGACTAGAATGGAATGACGAAAATCAGAAGAAATTGCTTCATGCACAGATGATATTGGATGAAGAAAATATTACAAAGTTAGCATTAGTATTTAGGGATAAATATTGGATGGTGTTAATTAATGAAACCGGGATGCCATTTTATACTTCGGATAATCCGGTGGTACGATATGGACATTGTGGACAAATGGGATATGGAAGCCGGGGAATAGAAATTGCATTTCCAATAAATTCACGATTGATACTTGTTTTACGTGATAGGGACTACTTCTCAACGGATGGAGTTCTTCATAAGCATTTTTGTAAAATAGACGAAGAAAATGTTATTTTTTATAACGCTTTACAAGTGCAACAAAGTTATAGATATGTTTTCTGTAAAGAAGAAAAATTTGATTTGGCAAACGATATACTAAAAAAAGAGCCTGAATTGAGTGATATAAATCGCAATAGATTTTTTATGTGTTGATAGATTTTTTGAATTCTACGGAGGTATATGTAGTTTGGTTGAAGTACAGTTTTATGATAGTATTAATGATAATTTATTAAAATTTGCGGTCATTATTTCAAAATTTGACGGGAAGTGGGTTTTTTGTAAACATTGGGAGAGAGATACCTATGAAGTTCCAGGTGGACACAGAGAAGCAGATGAACCTATTTTAGAAACAGCAAAGAGAGAATTGCAAGAAGAAACGGGAGCTGTTAATTTTGAAATAAAGCCAATATGCGTGTATTCAGTGAAAGGCAAGACAAGAGTGAATGAAAATATAGATGATGAAACGTTTGGAATGCTTTTTATTGCTGATATTACTTCTTTTGGAAATATAAATAGTGAAATAGAAAAAATTATTATTGTAGATGATTTGGTTGATAATTGGACATATCCATTAATTCAGCCTAAATTGATAGCTGAGGCAAAGAAAAGAGGCTATATATAATCACTCGAAGTTTTCAATTTGCCGAAGAGACAAATTCAAAATTATCGAGAATATAAAGTGATGTAAAAATTTGCAGTTGATGGTGAGATTATATGTAATTTTGTTAGAAGAATCAGCAATTTGGGAACAGTTAAAGCGAAAGAAATGATTTAATATATAACTACCACGTGGAGTTGAGAGGTGATGGTTATGAATCACGTACTAAAATATATTGAAGAACATTTAGAAGAATCATTAAATATAAAAAGATTGGCAGAGATAGCTGGGTATTCTGAGTATCATTTTATTCGTATGTTTAAGCGATATACGAATGAAACCGTTATGGAGTATGTTTGCCGACGTAGACTTATTAGGGCATGTGAAGATATTTTGTTGGGGATGCGTATAATTGACGTTGCAATAAAATATGGATGGCAGTCACATAGTGCTTTTTCTAAGTCGTTCAATAGAGAATTTGGATTTCCACCATCACTCCTTAAAACAATGAAATTAGAAATTGATTGTATAGGAGGTAGTTATATGAATCATATTTTTTTGCAAACTACAAAAATTGGTATGAGCAAAGAGGAATTGCTTGAACTACTGGAAGAAACAATGGATAAAAATAGTATTGCTTTTGCCCCCAAAAAATTATCAGAGGTTTTTAAAGTAGCATGCAATGCTTATAAAGACAAAAAAAGATATTCGGGTGAGGAGTATGTTACGCATCCTATAAATGTTTCAATCTTGTTAGCTGAATTAGGGGCGGAACAAGATATTATTTTAGCAGGCATGTTTTGTGATGTGTCGACCAAAGGGAATGATGCCAATTTAGAAAATGAATTGCCATACGACATATGGAATATAGTTAAACGAATTGATAATCAAGAATCAAATGAAGTGATTTTGATTAAACTTGCTGAAAGACTTCACAATATGCGAACAATAGATTACATTGATGAAAATAAAAAAGTAGCAAAAGCGAAAGAAACTATTGAAATTTATATGCCTTTAGCAAGAAAAATTAATAATCAAAAATTGATTGATGAACTTAATAATTTGGCCTATAAGTACAATAATTGATACTTGTTAGTCATTGCAGTTAATATAAGGGGAACCCAGGTTTAATGTATGATATTTTGTTTGAACGCAGAACAGAAATATGGTAATCTTGTCAATATTTAAGTTTCATGAAATAACAGAAAATCATCAAAAGATAGAAAATCGCAATTGTTGTATTTTATAAGAAAACCTATGAATTAAAAAAATATATAACATCACTTAAAAATTGTTAAGCCATTACAAAGCTAAAAACTTTGTAGTGGCTTTCTTTATGCAGGAGGAAAAATGGAAAAGAGGAAAGAGAAAAAGGAAAGGCATATCCATAGCCGTGATATGCCAAATTTCCGTAGAAATGATACAGATAAAAGAAAAGTCATTAAAGATAAAAAGAAAGTCCTAAGACAAGGAACAGATATGGCAGTAAGAACGGGAGTAAAAACCACGCTAGACCAAATGGAAGGCAGTGAGGAAGTAGAAAATGCACTGGTTACTGCGGCAGTTGTTACAACTCCCATTAGAAAAACTGCAAGTAAGACAACTAAAATTATAAGAGAGAAAGCAAAGCGAAAACGTGTAAAAGAGCAGTCTGAAAAAAATGTAAGAGAAAAGCAGAAAAGTGAAAATAGAAAAATACACAGTCAGACACACAAAGAAGACAGTTATGCAAAGGAAAAGCAAATACGCAAGAGGGAAAATAGTGTAAAGAAAGATACAACAGGAGGAAATAAAGTAAAATCCGGTAAATCAAACAGCAGTAGTGATAGAGGCAGTCATTCAGCTTCCAAAAGCAGAAAGGTTGCTTTTTTTGTGGAAAAATTAAGAAGTACAGGAATGACAACATCGTTAAACAGTGAAAATCAGAAGTCTGGTGTATCTGACATAATGAAGACAGTTATGATAAAGATTGGTGCTGTTTTACTTCCAATTGTTTTACTTCTGTTTTCCATAGTTGCCATTGCCACAGCGTTGGTAGCCGTAGTTATAGCGGTTATATATAACTCTCCATTTTCTATATTCTTTCCACCATTAGAGAATGGAGATACCGTTATGACAGTCACAAGCCAGTATGTTGCTGAGTTTAACAGAGACATCAATACTATGGTTACCGAACATAAGGACTGTGATATTGGAAAAATCGTATACGTGGATTATGAGGGAACATCATCCGCGCCATCCAATTACTATGATGTCATGAGTGTATATATGGTTAAATACGGTGTAGGAAATACTGCAACGGTTATGAATGATACAGCGAAGGCAAATCTTAAAACAGTGTTTGATGATATGTGTTCATACACCACATCAACGGGAGAAGAAAAGATTAAAAATGAAAGTGGTAAGAAAGAAAAGAAAAAAGTTCTTTATGTAAATGTTACTTTAAAAACATATCATCAAATGGAAACAGAGTATGGAATGAGTGATGATGAAATAAGTATGCTTAATTCCCTGATGAGTCCTGAAAATCTGTCTTCACTGGGTATTACCAGTGGCAGTACGGGAACACAAACCGGAGGGAATAAAAAGTCATTGCTTACGCAGAATGAGATTAATGAGATTTTAAACAAGATAACTGATGAAAAAGCAAAAACATCAGTGAGTTTTGCATTGTCAAAAGTAGGTTATCCGTACAGTCAGCCACTTAGAAATTCAGGGACACATTTTGACTGTTCATCTTTGGCATATTATGCATGGAACAGTGCCGGCATATCTGTAATGACAGACGGTTCAAATACGGCAGCATCAGAGGCTAAGTGGTGCAGTGATAATGACTGTACTGTGAAAGAAGAAAACCTAAAGCCGGGAGACCTTATATTCTACAGTTATTCCAATAACGGAAGATATAAAAATATAAGTCATGTAGGAATTTATGTAGGAGACGGAAAAATGGTGGAAGCTGTGGATGAGGCAACGGGAGTTGTTATGCAGGATTACCATAATGGTGGTCTGGTTATGATAGGAAGACCGGATAAAAAGAAGAAAAATTAAAATTATTAAGGAAGCAGAGCATAAATTGTTTTGCTTCTTTTGGAACAGGAGGACAAATGAGAGAAACATATATTAAAAACATGGAGTTTTTGATAAGCGAACTTCATAAGGAATGGAATAAAAGCAAAGGAGACAGCAATCAAATTAAAGTATCTTTAAATAAGGCTCATAAATTACGAAGTAAGATTTCCGAACATATAGTAAAACAGCAGAAAATTATTAATGAAGATTCAAACATTGACTTTGAGGAAAGTATGAAAATGTCAAAAGAAAATTTTGTAATGTTAAGACTGATAAAAAAGATAAACAGAAATATGAAAAAAGGTGAAGAAGAATTTTGTGTAAATCTTGATACAGAAGAATACAATGTATATTTGAAACTTTTAGAATCGAAAGAAGGTGCGTAGCATGGGTAAAAAATATAAAGTGATTTATGCTGATCCTCCTTGGCAGTATCGTGTGTATTCAAAAAAAGGTCAGGGAAGAAGTGCAGAAAATCATTATCATACAATGAATATTGATGACATACGTTCACTTCCGGTGGCTAATATTGCAGATGATGACTGTGTTTTATTTTTATGGATTACGTTTCCATGTCTTAAAGAGGGAATTTCCGTAATGGAGAGCTGGGGATTTACATATAAAACCTGTGGCTTTAACTGGGTAAAGAGAAATAAGAAAAAAGATACTTATTTTATGGGGCTAGGATTTTGGACAAGGTCTAATTCAGAAGTGTGTCTAATCGGAACCAAAGGACATCCTAAACGTGTTTCAAAAGCTGTAAGTCAGATATGTGATGCAAGAGTAATGACACATAGCAAAAAGCCTGATGAAATAAGAAAACGTATAGTAGAGCTTTGCGGGGATGTGCCACGCATTGAACTGTTTGCCAGAGAGACAGCTGACGGATGGGACTATCTTGGTGATGAAATTGACGGAAAGGATATAAGAGATGCCTTGAAAGGGGTGATTGAAAATGAGTGCTGATTATAAAGTACAAAGACTGTATGACGAGTATATTCATGACATTGTATCCAGTGCAGACAACTGGAAAAACTTTTTAAGAATAACAGGAAGAATTTACAGATATGAGTTTGACAACATACTTATGGTGTATGCACAGCGACCAAATGCAACTCTGGTAGGAGATTATGATTCATGGAAAAAGGTAGGCAGATATGTAAAAAGAGGAAGCAGGGGAATTGCAATATTTCCATCAAAGATTTTAAAACCACATATGCGATATATTTTTGATGTATCTGATACAGGAGGAAAGAACGTAAAACTAACATGGGATTTGAATGGTGATAATCTAAAAAGTCTGGTGGACGAACTGACAGAAGAGGGAAAGATTGAGCCTTATTTAAATGATGACAGAAAAAATTTAGAGAATCTCTTAAAGAACTATACAAAGGAGAACATACGATCTATAATGAAAGAGAAATCCGAAGCAGGGATTTCTGAACTTAACCGGATTACAGGTGGTGTGATTAATGGTGGAGATAATGAAACGCAAGGGCTTACTGTTGAAGAAATGTTATATGAAAGCGTTTTATATGCAGTAGGTACAAGATGTGGATTTGACATGTCCGCTGAAGAACAGGACATGAGTTTTATAATAAATATATCTGATGAAGATGATATTTACCGCTTTGGTTCCCTTGTATGTGACGTATCCTGTAGTGTTCTTAAAGAGTTTAATTACAGAGTAAGACGAATAGAAAAAGAAAGGAGCGTCACAAATGAAAGAAAAGAGAATAACTTATCACGAGGGAGCAGACGGAATGCTGTATCCGAATCTGGAATTGCCACAGGAGCAGGAAATAAGCATGACACAGATAGGAAAGTACGGAATGATGGCAGCAGAGTATCTGAAGGAAAACGAGAGGAACAGATACAACACACTGTATCGTCTGGGAAGACTGGCAGAGAAGATGAAGGAAGTGGACACGGAGGCAAACAGCCTGATGGACACACTGATGACGGATTACTTAAAGAAACACAAACCTCAGAATCCTACTTCAACAATGGAAATGTGGAAACTAAGGAATCAGGCAAAGATGATGGCAGAGGAAGTGGTTCTAAATCAGATAGTGTACAGATTTCACTAGAAAATGAATCTGAAAATTCTGACGGACAGATAAATGAAGAATTAAATAAAGAGCTGGATGAAATTAATTCATTTGGAGTATCAAGGGAAGCAGGCTTTGAGCAGGCTTCCTTTTTATTTGATGATAATACTAAAGAAATAACAGTTGCAGACAGTAAAAAGCCTTTGCCAAATCAAAGAAAAAAATATACCTATATGGAACCGAAAAAAGAACGTGTAGTTCCTCATGATTACATTGTTTCAGTTCTCTTAAGAGGAACCGGATTTGTGGGAGGAAAGGAAAGAGTATATAAAATTTATCAGACAGTGGACAGCCCATCAGAAAGGGCAAAACTTATAAAAAAGGAATTTGGTCTTGGAGGTGCAGGCTGGCCAATTGATGGCTATGGTTTACACGGATATGATACTTTTAAGCCTCAGGGAATGAGATTCCAGTGGAGAGATGCTGAAGGAGAAAAAGAAGGATATGTAAGCTGGAATACTGTTGAGGAAGAAATAATCGGTGAGTATGACATTCCGGATGAAGTGTTTGAAATGGGTAAAAAGCCTATATCTGACATGGAACGAGACATTGAAAAGAAAGACTTTCATTACAATCTGTGGAGAATTGAAACAGGAGGTTCTAAAACAAGGTATCAGTGGAATGTTGAAGCAATAAAAACATTAAAGCAGATTGAAAAAGAAGAAAGAAATGCAACAGATGATGAGCAGAAAATACTTTCACAGTATGCAGGATGGGGTGGAATCCCGGAAGTGTTTGACGAAAAGAATGATTTATGGAGAAGGGAGTATAAAGAATTAAAAGAACTTCTTACCCCGGCAGAATATGAAAATGCAAGAGCAAGTGTTAATAATGCTTTTTACACTTCTCCTGACATTGCCATGTGCATTAATCAGGCACTTGCAAACTTTGGAGTAACAAAGGGAAACATTCTTGAACCGTCTATGGGCATTGGAAACTTTTTCGGCAGTATGCCTGATGCAATGCAAAACTGTAAACTTTACGGTGTGGAAATGGACGATGTTACAGGAAGAATAGCAAAACAGTTATATCAGAACGCAAGCATCACAATTGCAGGATTTGAAGATACAAAGTTTCCGGATAACTTTTTTGATGCTGCAGTCGGTAATGTACCCTTTGGAGATTATAAAGTATATGATCCAAAGTACAATAAGTTAAACTTTCGTGTACATGATTATTTTTTGGCAAAGGCGTTAGACCAGATAAGACCGGGAGGAATAGCGGCATTTATTACAACGAAGGGTACAATGGACAAAGCAAACCCCAATGTAAGAAGATACCTTGCACAGAGGGCAGAATTAATCGGTGCAATAAGACTTCCCAATACGGCATTTAAAGAAAATGCAGGAACGGAAGTAACATCAGACATTTTGTTTTTTAAAAAAAGGGAACGACAGATAGACATTGAACCAGACTGGGTACATCTTGGATATACGAAAGATGGCATACCGGTTAATTCATATTTTGTGGAGCACCCTGATATGATGCTTGGGACAATGGAGTATGATACAGGAAGATTTGGAGATAAGAGCAGATATACCATATGTGTAAATCATAAAGAAAATTTCAATATCTATGAAAGCTTAAGCAGTGCAATAGGAAAACTTGATGCAACTGTAACAGACTTTGAAATTGAAGAACCGGAAGAAAATGAGGAGATAATTGAGGCAAATCCGGATGTCAGAAATTTTACATATACTTTTTTAGACGGTAAGTTGTATTTCAGACAAAACTCCCAGATGTATTTAAAGGAGTATCCAAGGACAGCTGAGGAAAGAATAAAAGTACTTGATGAGATAAGAAAACTTACAAGAAATCTTATTGACATACAGACTAAAGGATGCAGTGAGGAAGAATTAAAAAACTGTCAGGAGATATTAAATGATAAGTATGATGAGTTCATAAATAAATACGGTGCGATTACATCAAAGGCAAATAACAGGGCATTTCGTGATGATGCTGACTATCCTCTTCTGTGTTCTCTTGAAAACGTGGATGAAGACGGTGAGGTTACAAAGGCTGACATGTTTTATAAACAGACAATTAAACCGGAGGTGACGATAGACAGAGTTGAAACTGCAGTGGAAGCCCTTAATATTTCAATCAGTGAATTTGGAGAGGTAAACATTCCGTTTATGCTTAGTATATATACACCTGACATAAATGGATATGACGAAGATAAAAATAACAATTTTTCAGATGAGAATAGGTCAGATGATGCAGAGAGACAAAAACTAATAGAAGAACTAAGAGGACTAATCTTTTTAAATCCCTCAAGATATAATGAAAACAATATGGATGAGGGGTGGGAGACGGCAGACGAATATTTGTCAGGAAACGTAAGAAGTAAGCTTACATTGGCAGAAAAGTATGCTGAAGAAACTCCTGAAATATTTAGAATAAATGCAGAAGAACTTAAAAAGGTTCAGCCTAAAGATTTGGATGCATCTGAAATAGATGTAAGGATAGGTACAACATGGATTGAAGAACAGGATTATGAGAAATTTGTTTATGAACTTCTAGGAACACCGAGACGTGCAAAAGCAATAAGAAGTGCTTATTATTCATCAGGAATAATGGTTCATCTGAATAAATACAGTATGGAATGGTTTATAGAAAATAAATCAATGGATAAGCATTCTGTGGCAGCTTCCAAAACATATGGAACAAGCCGCATGGATGCTTATTCTATTTTCGAAGCAAGTCTTAATTTGAAGACCGTAACTGTAAAAGACAGGGTGGATGACGGTGACGGTAAATATCATTATGTTGTAAATAAAAATGAAACAATGCTTGCAAGGGAGAAACAAAATCTGATTAAGGAGAAATTTAAGGAATGGATATTTGCAGAACCGGAAAGAAGAAAGAAATATGTGGATTATTATAATCAGACATTTAATAATACAAGACTTCGCGAATATGACGGTTCAAGCCTGACTTTTCCGGGAATGAATCCTGAGATTGAATTAAGAACTCATCAGAAAAATGCAGTAGCAAGAATATTGTTTGGAGGAAATACATTGCTTGCCCATTGTGTTGGAGCAGGAAAATCATTTGAAATGATGGCAGCGTGTATGGAACAGAAAAGATTAGGTCTTGCAAACAAAACAGCAATGATTGTTCCTAAAGCATTAATAAATCAGACAGCATCTGAATTTCTACGTTTGTATCCGTCTGCAAACATACTGGTTGCAACAGAACGTGATTTTGAAAAAAGCAGGAGACAGCAGTTTATATCAAGGATAGCCACAGGAGACTATGACTGCATTATTATGTCCCATTCCCAGTTTGAAAAAATTCCAATCTCAAAAGAGAGAAAGGAAAGAATGTTAAATGAGCAAATAGAACAGATTTCTTATGCCATAGATGAGACAAAAGAAAAGAACGGCGAAAGATGGACTGTAAAACAAATGGAAGCCCAGAAAAAAAGACTAAAAGAGCAGTTAAAGACTCTTACAGATGAGCAGAGAAAAGATGACCTGATAACATTTGAAGAATTAGGCATTGATTGCCTTATGGTGGATGAAGCACATAATTACAAAAACCTTGCCATATTTTCAAAGATAAATAATGTATCAGGCATAAGCAGTTCGGGAGCAAAGAAAGCAACAGACATGCAGCTTAAATGTCAGTATATAAATGAGATAAATCCGGGAAGAGGAATTGTATTTGCCACGGGAACACCTATAAGCAATACAATGTGTGAAATGTATGTAATGCAAAGCTATCTGCAGAAGGATACATTGGAAGAAAAGGGAATATATCATTTTGATTCATGGGCAGCAAACTTCGGTGAGATTACAACAACACTTGAACTTACGGTTGAAGGAAGCGGTTTTCGTATGAAAAGCAGATTTAATAAGTTTACCAATCTGCCGGAGCTTATGAACATATTTAAACAGGTTGCTGATGTACAGACACAGGATATGTTAGAGCTTGATGTTCCTAAATTAAGAGATGGAAAGTACATCATTGTGGAATCAGAGCCTGATTGGTATGTCAAACAGGTAATGGAAGATTTTGTGGTAAGGGCAGAGCGTATTAGAAATGGTGGCGTAGATTCAAGTGTTGATAACTTTTTAAAGATAACTCACGAAGCAAGATTGCTTGGAACGGATGCAAGACTTCTTGATAAGGATGCTCCCAACAATCCTGACGGAAAACTTAATAAGGTAGTACAAAATGTGTTCTACGAATATGACAGGGCGAACAGTGAAGGAAAAATAGGCTGTCAGCTTGTTTTTTCAGATATTGGAACACCCGGAGGAAAAGAGTTTGATGTATACAATTACGTAAAGTCTGAACTTGTAAAAAAAGGAATACCTGAAAATGAAATAGCATTTATCCATGATGCAAAAACAGATGCACAAAGAGATATCTTATTTAAGGAAATGAGAACAGGTAAAAAGAAGGTACTTATAGGCTCAACAGACAAATGTGGTACGGGAGTAAATGTTCAGACACATCTTGTAGCAATGCATCATATAGACTGCCCATGGAAACCGTCAAGTATTGAACAGAGAGAGGGACGAGGAATAAGACAGGGCAATTTGAATGAAGAAGTTGCAGTATACAGATATGTTACAAAGGAAACTTTTGATGCATACTCCTGGTCACTTGTGGAAAACAAACAGAGATTCATAAGTCAGGTAATGACAAGCAAGGCAGTATCAAGAACATGTGAAGACATAGATGAGGCAACATTGTCTTATGCAGAGATAAAGGCAGTTGCAACAGGTAATCCGCTGATAAAGGAAAAGATGGAACTTGATAATGAATTGCAGAGATTAAAGCTGTTAAAGTCTAATTACGACAGCCAGAGATATACTTTTCAGGATAATTTTATGATTAAGTATCCGAAACTGATTAAGGCGGTAGAAGAAAAACTTAAGTGTGTAAAGTATGACATTGAAGCAAGAGATAAGGAACTTTTAAAAGGTGACGGATTTGCCATAACCATAGGTAAGATTACATATGATGAGCGAAGCGAAGGCGGTACTGCATTGCTTGAAGCAGTAAGCAAGAGCAAAAGCGGAGATACTTATGAGATTGGAAGTTTTAGAGGTTTCACCCTTTTAGTAGAAAAGAACTATATGGGTATTAATTATATGATACTTCGTGGAAAGACAGAGTATAAGGCTGAAATGTCAACAAGCCCTGTGGGGAATATGATAAAGCTTGACAACCTGTTTAATAACTTAAATGAAAAAGAAGAATTTCTCAAAAAGAAGATTGAACAGTATAAGAGAGACATGGAGTCCTCAAAGAGCGAGTATGAGAAGCCTTTTGCCTATGAGAAAGAATTAAGTGACAAGCAAAAGAGGCAGGCAGAATTAAACGCAATGCTTGATTTGGAAAAGAACATTGATGAAGAGATATGTGTGTCAGAACAGACAAATTTGAAAGTATCAGAGAATGCGAAGAACACGTATACCGTAAACAAAGACAGTAAAACACAGGATATGAGTGAATATCCTAATGAAAGTAACAGGGATGGCAGATAGCTGTCCCTGTTTTAGTAACAAGAAATTTTTAAACATAGCATAATCGAAATTTATGCGGAAAAGGAGTAAAAGATGAAATATACAGTAAAAGTAAACAAGGTAAGAAAAAATAAAGGAAATTTAAGAGGATTTGCGACAGTAGTATTTGGAGAGTCATTTAAAGTGACAAACATTGCAATCCTTGAAAACAGTGAAGGCAATCTGTTCGTATCCATGCCAAGGTACAGAAGCAGTGAAGTGGATGAAAAAAATAACTATATTTATAAAGATATATGTAATCCAATAACAAGAGAGTTTAGAACAGAATTATACGATACAATACTTGATGGATATAAAAACGCAGGAAATGAAAACAGAGAGGTAACAAAAGAGCCGGAAATGCCATCATTTGCTGTTAAGGTGACGCCGTATGAGAGAGAAGGAAGCAATATAAAAGGATTGGCAAGAATATATCTTGATGACAGTTTCGTAATCAATAATGTATCAGTTATTCATGGCAAAAACGATGTATTTGTGGCAATGCCTTCTTACAAAACAAAACAGACGGATAAGGAAGGAAAAGCAGTATATCAGGACATATGTTTTCCGATAACAAAGGAGTTTAGAGAAAGATTATATGGAGAGATTGTTGAAACATACAAGGAAGAAAAGGTAAAAGCTACAGATAAATTTCAAAGTAAGAAAGATTATGAGAACACAAGGAGAGATGAAGTTTTGCATTTTAGATAATTGAAAATTGAAATAGATTTTGAGAGATAAAAGTAGTTTTTTTTGTTAAAAAATGCAAAAATCGACCGAAAAAATGCAAAAATTTCCGTTTGTGGTACAAAATCCAAAAGAAATGCTAATATTTTTCAGGCAATATAAATTGCAAAACAAACTATAGGAGGAAAGAAAAATTGAAAGTTAAAAAAGGGATGAAAAGGGTTATAGCAATGCTTTTGGTTATTGCTACAGTCGGAACCGGAAGTGGAATATCCACTATGGCAGAGAGTACAAAGGCTAAAAATGAAAAGGGAAAGACAACAGAAAAGACACAGAAAGAGCAGGCGTTGTCGCCAGACGAGGTTGCACAGCAGATTGCAGATGGGACATATAAAGGGAGAAAACTAAAGGAAACAAAGTATTATGATACTTATGAAGCAGCAGATGGCTCAGTCGTTGCAGCATATTATAGTAGTCCTATCCGTTATGAAGATGAAAATGGTGAATTGCAGGAGTATGATTCTAATTTAATAGAAACAGATAATAAAAAAGCATCTTATTATACTGGCGAGGCTATGTCTGAAAGCTTTCATACAGAGGATTATGCTTATGTAAACGCGAAAGGAAACAGCAAGCAGTATTTTCCAGAAAAATTAGCGGAAGAGTCTCCAATACTGATGGAAAATGGGGCGCATTCATTAGCATTTGTGCCAGAGATAGATGACAAAAAAGTAAGCAAAGAAAAATCAGAAAAGGATGACACAGAAAATAAGAAAGAGACAACATCAGATAATGTTGTAAAAGCATCAAAAGATAAGGTTGAGTATGTAGAAGACGATGTAACATATCAGTATGTGTCCTTGGATAATGGTGTAAAAGAAAATGTAATTATAAATAATAAGACTGATGAACTATTATATAGTTTTTCATATACATTAGACGGTATGCATATGAAACTGGATAAGAAAACAAACATCATAGGCTTGTATGACAACAAAACAAAGAAAGAAGTTGCAGTTATTCCGGCAGCATATTTAAATGATAGCACAGGAACAAATACAAATTATGATATTAAAACAAAAATAAAAAATAGTGGAAACTTATGGACAGTAACATATGAATTACCTGAAAGTTATATGAATGATATGGATACTGCATATCCGGTAACATTAGATCCTACTGTAGAGTGGGTAACATATGCCAATAACGAAAATCCTCTTGGTATTTCGTTTGTTATAGAACTTTCACCAGGATCGGGGGATACATGCCAGTATCCAAATGCCGTAAACAGATTTGTTGTGGGAAGAAGTGGTGCAGGTGACTACTACAAGACATACATAAAGTTTAACAAGTTAAATAAACTTTTACAGGGAAAACAGGTAAATTATGCCTATGCGTATTTTAATGTGGCACAACAGGTCGGCGGAGATATGACTGTGGATATGCATGAAGTAACTGAGAACTGGAACCTGGGTACGTTAAAGTGGAGCAATGAACCGGCATCAGACAGCGAAGTGCTCTCACAGGCAGTAATCGGTACGGAGAAGCTTCCATATCAGATCGATTTTACAAAGTACTGTACCATGGTGGCAGAAGAAGAGGCGGATGCCATGGAGGGTGTGGAGTTGAGAACTGAAGAAAAATCAAAATACATGGAGTTCTGGGGAGTAAAGAGCCAGAGTGGAGCTCCTGTGTTTATTGTGTCCTATAATAGTCCTGAAGAAATCGATGCAACGTATGACGGAAGTTTTGAAATAGGCGCAGAGTATAATGAAGAATCAAAGAAGATAGATGTTTCATGGGAGGATTCTAAACAGGCTGCAACATTATACAGAGTATATAAGAGAACAGAAAATAAATTTGAATATGTAGGAAAGACCACAGAAAAGACATATGAGGTAGGAACAGATGATATTGAATCTGTTGCTGACATACGTGTAATGGCAGTAGACCAGAAAGGAACGCAGCTAGATACCACGGATGATGTGAACGTATTGAGTAATATTGTGACTTTCGAGAAGAAATCGGAAACACAAAAAAATGATACTGGGGAGGAAGTGACAACTACAACATATGAGCAGACCACGGTTGATACAGATGGTGATGGGTTGGAAGACGGATATGAAATCTGGGATTTTAAAACTTTTTGGAATACAGAAACAAAGGACAGTACGAAAGAAAATCCAAAGTATGAGCAGGATAGTGATGGCGATGGACTGCCAGATGGATATGAAGTGTTTACGCTGGGAACAGATCCGGCTGTGGCGAATGAATCAGGAGAGGACAGTGACAGTGACGGATGGACGGATGTGAAAGAGTATCAGAAAGGTACGGATCCGTGGCTGTATGATTCCGACTTTGACGGATTAAGAGACAAGGATGATGCAGGAGATAATAATCCGAGAAAAACGGACAACCCTCGTATTAAAGGAACCGATAAATCAGCAGCATCGGCAGCACAGGTCCATAAAGGACTATACGACAGGGAATATTCAGAAACAGAAAATGACGTTACAGTTACATATATTGTGAACATTTACAGAGGTGATATAAAAAGCATATATAATGACTATGGTAATACCAAGTTAAATAAACGGCTGAAATATTTTTATGATGCTGACGGGAACAATACAGCGATTATTGAACAGTATGATGATAATGATACACAGACGATTTGTATCACATACACATATGATGAACATGGAAATGTAGAATTCATTTGCGACCAGCAGACAAAATATACAATGGAATATAATTCAGATAATAAAATTACAAATCTGCAGGTTGGCGATAAAACTTTAGTATCATATGAGTATAACAGCACTGTCAATAACTTAGAAGAAGAAAAGTCAGACGAATCTGTATCAGAAACAGATTCAGGGGCTAAGATAAAGTCACAGGATGAACAGATAACATACTACGGAAGTGGTGCTGACAGACAGAAAGTAAAAACCGTAACTACGGAATATAAGGTTGCGGAGGATAACAAAAACGCTGTCGCAGAACAGGTAGAAGTGTTTTATGATGATGAAACAAAACCGTCATATGTGACCTCAATTAATGCTGAGGGGAAGATAATTACCCTAACAGATAATACAGAGGATAAGCAGTCAGCATACAGTTATGAGTATACGGATAATTCCACAAAGATTACAAGAAGTGACGGATTTATAAAAGAGGTTACGCAGGATATCGACGAAGATAATAATAAAAGTACCCTTGAAAGCAGGTATACATATAAATCATTAACAGATGAAGAGAAAACAAGGGTATCCAAAGTAGAGACGGATGCTTCAGACAATGAAAAGATTGAGAGCAAGGTAACCTTGTATAATGATGACGTTATAAATGGAGTGTTGTCTAATGACGGAAAATCAGATATAACGAGTTTATATTCAAACACATATAAAAAGAATATTGTAAAATATTCTTCCGTGGAAGACAGCCCGACGCACAGAACTTTTGATATAGAAAAATATGGCGAAGATAAAAACATTGATTATACATATGATAAAGCAGGAAACATTACCAAAATAAAAATTGACGGGACATTAACATATGCATATGAATATGATGCACACGGAAGGCTTACGTGGGAATATGATTATGATACTTCAAGGGCGTATGAGTATGGATATACTACTACGGGAAATGTGGAAGCAAAGCATACATATGATATCAGTGATGCAGATCATCCGGTAGAACTTGATGATGAGATTAAGACTTATACATACAAGAACGGAGATTGGCCAGATCAGCTTACCAAGTATTGTGGAAATACAATTACATATGACAGCAGTGGCAATCCGAAAGAGTATTATAATGGAATATCATTTAGTTGGTACAGAGGAAGACAACTTAAAGAAGCAACACTTGAAAATAGAAATAAAATATCCTATAAATATAATGAAGATGGCTTTAGAACTTACAAGGATACGGCAAAAACAACATCCGTATACGAATGGGATGATTCTAAACTGCTTAGGGAAACTGTTACATATAAGCAGACTGGTAAGAAGTATGACCTCTGGTATATGTATGATGCAAATGACAGCGTAGTAGGATTTGAGTACAGCCAGATAAGTGAAACAGATTCAATCCTTAAGACTACTAGAATTTATTATGAAAAAAATCTTCAGGGAGATGTAATAGGTCTGCTTGATGCCAGAGGAGCAGAAATAGCTGTATATACTTATGATGCATGGGGAAATGTCATTACTGATAGTGGGGCAAGTTTCTGTTATGAAGGATATGAAGTACCGTTTGAATTGAATCATGTATTGTATAGAAGCTACTATTATGATGGAAGTTGTAATGACAGTCAAAGTGATACAAATCTTTATTACCTGCAGAGCAGATATTATGACCCAGAAGTGGGTAGATTTATCAATGCAGATGATATAAATATGCTTGGAATAGAGATGGAAAGTATTTTTAAAGATAACTTATATATATATTGCAATAGTGATCCAATAAATAATATAGATCCTAGTGGATACTTGTATATTTCTCTAAAAACATTGGCTAAAATAGTAGTTTATGCAATAGGATTTAATCCTACAGCGACAGTATTATTATATTTAGGATATAAGATATTAAAGGCGAAACTTAGCGCAAAAGTTGCAAGACTTACGGCAAAAATAGGTTCAATATGTGGTCCAGCTGGAAGATTAGTAGGATGGGCAGTGGGCTTTATTGGTGCATGGTATTTTCTTGGACCGTTCGTGTCAGCATTATGGGATTGCGTAATGCAAGGCAAAAAAGGTATACAGGTTGAACTAAAAAAGAGTAGGTGGGGATTTTATTATGGATTTACAGTGTATGCAAAATAAAAAAATAAATTATATAATACTTTGTTTCTCTGTTGGTATTGGATCTAGTTTTATCTCCACTATCAAAATGACAATTTTTAAGATTTTATTAACGTGCCTTATTTGCTATGTGGTAGCTAATTTTTTAAAAAAAAGAAAGCAGGGCAAATTGGGTCAATGCAATCACTTTATTATAGAATGTATTATAATTGTTTCTTTTGCCTTAAATCAATTATTGGGAAACTTTACAAATATATATAAGTTGAATGAGTTTAATATTATTGAGTTAGGGATTGTGCTATTTTGTGTAATATCAGAAGGAATTTTGCTATTCAAGGAATGAATAACAATAGATTTACCTTTATAGGTAGAATAACACAATATATGGTAGAGTGTTTAGATGGTAAATGAGATGAATGGTTAAGTCCTGTTTCCTTGGCCTTGAACATAGATGACTAAAAAACATATTATCTTAGTTACATTTTACGGTTTATCTAACAGAGAAAAATGGGAATGCCATGACAATTTAAAAAGAAAAGAATATTTTTAATACAAAAAAAGACCAAAAATATGCAAAAATTGTCACTTATGTTGACGAATGTTAGCAAAAACGTTAAATTTATGAAAAACAAAGGAGGAAAAAATGTTTAAGAAAATTTATTCAAAGTTAGGAATAATTGCAAATTGTATGGCGCTATTAATGGTAATTCAAAGTGCAAATACAGCTTGCGGATGGATTGTTCATGAACCGAAATTTCCAGAAACTGCAAATAAATACAAAAAGGTAAAATAAATATGGTTGAAAAAATAGTAGGTCATATTATTGATTGCCAAATAGATTCTGGAAGAATAAAACAAGATGAAATTGGCGTGTACCAGTATGGGTACACGCTAATTTTAGAAAGAGGCATAAATATAGCTATTGTAATAATACTTTGTTTGATTACAAGCAGATGGCTAGAAATATGGGGGTTTCTAATAATGACAATTCCATTAAGAAGTTATGCCGGAGGATGGCATGCAGATAAGTTTTGGCACTGTGCAATAATATCAAATTTAATTGTGATTTTAATGTTACTGGTAATTAGCAATATATCCATATATAGTAAACTTGTGTATATTGGAATTGAAATGATTGTTTTGAGTGTTATATTGCTTATGGCTCCAGTACAGAATATAAACAAGCCTCTTACCCTAAAAGAAAAGAAAGTATATACGAGAAAAACTATCTGTATATGGATAATTGAATGTTGCTTGATGTCAGTATTTGTGATATATAGACAATATACTTATTCTTTAATTATATTATTTGCACACAGTATAGTAATAATAGCAGTTTTAGTAGGAAAGATTGAAGAAAAAATGAAAAAGGCAACAAATTGATTGAGGGGGGGGGGCGGAACGATGTATAATATGGCCATATGTGATGATGACAAAGGATTTATAGAATTTGTAAAAGAAATTATCAGAGAATTAAATTTATTGAATGAAGTAAACATATTTGAATATTTATCAGGTGAAGAATTTCTTTTTGATATGGATAATAGGTATGATTTAGATTTAGTCATCTTAGACATTCAAATGAAAGAAATGGATGGGAATAAAGTTTCTATAGAATTGAGGAAAAGGTATAAAAATACTACGCTAGTATTTTGTTCGGGAATATATAAACCATCTCCAGAGAATATCAAGGTAGCGCCATTTAGGTTTTTATTAAAGGAATATTCAAAAAGTAAAATGCTTATGGAGTTTAAAGAAATATTTGAGCACATCAAGGCGAATAATGATGAACCTGCATTAGTATGTTATGATGGCAAACACTATTTGCAAGTACAACCGCATGAAATTGTATACGTTTGTATTGCTAGAAGAGGAACAAAAATACATACATATAGTGAAAAGGATACTGAAGAAAAAATATATTCCTGTAAATATAGCATAGACAAAATTTATGAAGTTCTTAAAGACTATCATTTTGCATATGCACATAATAGCTATATTGTTAATCTAAAACATATAAAAAAACAAAACAAAGACGAAATACAGATGGTTACAGATGAAATACTTTCTGTATCAAGATCAAGAAGCAAAGAATTAAAAGAAAAGATGACATTATATTTTGAAAGAAAATATAGATAGGACGGTGTATGAAAGATATTATTATATTAATGTTTCGTTTAATGGTGTGTATATTTGAAATTTGGATGCTATTTGGTTTTTACAATAATTTTTTGAAAAACAAGCCAAGAAAAAGCAGAAATAATATATTTATAATTTTAGTGTTTGCATTAATCATTTTTGCAATAAACAGTATTGATAATACAATATTGAATCTGATATGTGTACCGGTAGTTTATTTTGTATTAGCAATTGTAGCTTTTAACGGTAACGTCTTTAAGAAATTGTTTGGAACATTGATTGGAACAATTGTTATACTTGGAACAGAATTAATCATCGTAGCGGTTTTAAATATCACATCTAAAGAACTTATTGAGAGTAGTATGGTAAATGAACCATCAGCATTTGTGTTAACCATTATTGTAAAAATGGTGACTTTTATTGTTTTTGAAATTATTAAGCAATTTTCCTCAAAAGAATCAGAGATGATGGACGGAAAAACTTTTTGTCTGTATATACTTACGCCGTTATCGTGTTTAGGTATAATGTTTTCTGTAGTATTCTGTCGTATTGATTTTACGGAGAATAGTTTAGCAAAAAGTGTGTTAATAATCTTTTTCTTTTGTATGTTAATCGGAAATGCAGCAATATTTTATGGCTATAATAGGTATGCCAAAATTTTAGTTGAAAAAGAGAAAAATCGTAGAACTGTTATGGAACAGAAAATGGAACTGGAAAGTTACAAAAAAGTAAATGTGGCTAATGACAGATATATTACATTATTACATGATACTAATCATCATATAAAAACAGTTTATAGTCTTCTGAAAAAAGACAAAAAAGACGATGCAATGAATATGTTAAGTAAGTTGTTTGATAAATATGAAAAAGCTGAAATGATAGAATATAGCGGCAATACAATTCTTAATACCATATTGAGTGACTATAAGGAAAAATCATCAAAGGAAAATATAGAATGTGACATTTTTGTTGAACGAGGTTTTAATATAGAGTATGTTGATGAAATTGATTTAGTTGCAATGCTTAGTAATCTTTTGTCAAATTCGTATGAAGCTGCTGCTAAAAGTGATATGAAAAAGATACGAATACAGATGTTTATGCAAAATGATGGCAGCTTCAGCGTAATAAAAATAGAAAACTCATATACTTCAATGATAGTGGAGGAAGACAGTGTATTGAAAACAACAAAACAGAATAAAGAATTTCATGGTTTGGGGATTAAAAGCGTTCAGCAAATAGCAGAAAAATATAATGGATGGCTCAGTAGCACATGGAGCGATAATGTTTTTAAATCAGTACTTATTCTGGAAAATAGTATGTGTTGATAATTGAGAATGATTTTGCAATGTATAGTTTAATATTAGTGAACGATAAGACCTTATAGCAATATTAAAATATTGTTGTGGGGTCTTATTTTTACAAAAATCGACCATAAAATGTAAGCGCTCAATAAAAGAGTGTCTTACATCACTTTAACATCCATGAGATAATAACCTCGACCAACTACATAGTAATGCTAATTATAGTTGTGTATAGTTATGTTAGTCGGAGGTGCTTATGAATTAAGTAACTAAAGTAAGAAAATATCTCAAACGAGAGCAATGGAAAACTCTCATTGGTCCAGAAAAATGGGAAGTGAAGGAAATGGAAAGAACATATTATATCAGTCTTGAGAATGATATAAGTTGGATAGAGTATATATGTGTGGATAAAACGGATTTAGACGATAATCTAGTTGCTGATATTACAAAACTTTATGTTTTGGAATAAGTTTGCTTAAAAACGCATTTAATTTGATTTGTTTAACGATTTTTATTTAACGTAACGCTTAACGGATTTAATTTGATTATATTAATAGTAAAGATCACATTGACTAATCGAACAAATGTTTGTATAATGTATTGTATCGCTACTAGTAATCAGCTAAACAGTATAAATGTTCAGTTTGACGTTCCCTTTTGACTGACATTCTAATGAGAGGTTGTGGTATGATAAGTTGTTGTATGATTATAACCTCTAAAATGGAGGTGTTAGTGATTGAAGAATATGATTCAGATACGTTGTGTGAAATGCAAAAAGAGATTATTTGATTATTCATCTGGCGAATTATCTATTGCAATTAAATGTAATCGTTGTGGAAGAGTTCTAAGATTTAAAAAATGTACTGAAAAATATTTAAAAAAATGTTCTTTACATGGACAAATATATATATAAAATTGAATAATAAGGCCCACCTGATAAGGGCATGCGGTTAAACATATATATGTGACCGTAGGAGCACCAGAGACGCAGGGGAAAGATATCAGTTTATTAACTGACTTTCTCTTTGCGTCTTTTTTTGTACGTAACTGAACTTCAGATAAATGATTAGTAATTAGTTTTTTTCTACCTGAACTGGTATCTGCCAGGAAAGGAGAAAGAAATAATGAACTATAACGTAAAAGAAAGCGGAAAAAGAATCAAAGAATTAAGAAAGGCAAAAGGTTATACACAGGAGAGCTTTGCCGAAGAGCTAAATATATCCCATAGAACCTACAGTGGAATAGAATTGGGAAATCATAGCACAACCATAGAGACCTTTGTAGAAATGGCATCTATTTTGGATACAACATTAGATTATCTAATAATAGGAAGGAAGAGTAGTGAATTATTAACTGACGTTCCAGAAGAAAAGAAAGAATTAGCAATGAAAATATTAAAAGGAATTCTGGAAAATATATAAACTACGCATATGATACGTAGTTACTACGTATGAAACCTCATAAAAATAAGAATTTAAAAGTTGTAAAGTTTAATTGTGATTAAGAAACGTGCACATTGATTAGTCAAATAATATGAAAGTAGGTATATAGATTTATGTGGAAAATTTTTGATGGAAAAGAAGTTGCAAATGGAGTGATATTTATCAAATCACAGAAGGATTTTAATACAGTAATTGATGTTACAAAACGCATCGGATATGAATGTAAGAAAAGACTCCTAAATGTGAATTACTGGTTTTTAGATGCAAGTGGTGAAACAGGAGTTCAAAGAAAAACTATTAATCAGTTTTTAGATGAAATGGCAAATAAGAATATTAACCTTATTGTGTTAAGAACATTAAATGACATAAGTGATGATCCTATTGAAAAAGAAGCATTTCTTTCAGTAATGAAAGAAAACGAAGTAGGAGTTTATCTTTTTGATGAGGGATGTTTTGCAGCAGTCAATTACGATTATGAATGTTAAGGAATATCAGAAAGTAATCTATCCCTCAGAGGTTATTGTTTATGACTCATCGGGCAGGCGAGTAGTTGCCTGTCCGACAGAGCAGGAAGCGGATTAGTACATAGAGGAGAAGGTAAAGTGAAATATGAAGGTTGGAACGTCGGCTCTATTATCCGACAGTTAAGAAGAGATAAGAATATGACAATAGATGAGCTTAGCGAAGCTGTTGGAAAAAGTGTTTCTCACATTACGCAAGTGGAAGAGGGAACCAGAAGAATTAGCATAGATTTGTTATATGCATTGGTAACGGAATTAGATACGGATGCAAATACAATTCTTGCTATACAAAATAAACAGGGAAACATATCTGTTGATGAAGAATTAAGAAAACTCTCACCGGAAATGAGGACTTATTTCAGTCAGCAGTTTGTACAAATGATAAAGGAAATACCAAATTAATAGGAGGAAACAATGAGTAAAAGAAAGAAAAGTATAAATGTGATTGCATACTTATCTGTGGCGAATGCAACAGATAAAAATGTGGATTGGAAAGAAGAAAAACAGCTTAATTACATTAGTGAATATGCTAAAGCACATAACTTGAGAATTATTAAAATTATGCACAAAAACATTATGGGATGCAGTGTTGTAAATACGCACTTTAATAAAATGGTAAGAGAAATACAAAACGAAAAAGCAGACGGAATTTTAGTATGCAATATGGCAGCAATTTCACAAAATATAGAAGATGCCTATCAGAAAATAGGAAAAGTTATTCAGGCAGGAGGGCAGATAATAACAGTTGACGAAGGAAAATTAAATTTACAGCTCAAGATAGGAGAAAAGGCATGAAGCAAATTATTAGAGGAGATGTTATATATGTGGATTTAGGTCAACATCCGAAAACTTCGATACAGTCAGGTGTTCGTCCGTGTGTAGTAGTAAGCAATAATAAAAATAATAAATATTCAAATACATTATCAGTTTGTCCTTGCACAAGCAGAGTACCAAAGAAAAAAATTATAACACACATATTGGTTACACCAAAGGATGTGAAAGGATACTTTGAAGAAGAATCATTATTGTTAGTAGAACAAATTACAGTTGTGGCAAAAAAGAAAATAATAAGTAAAGTTGGGCATATTCCAGAAACATCAGAAGTCATGAAAAAAGTGAATGACGCGATAATAAAACAGCTTGGAGTTGATATGTAATGGAGATTCAACATAATGAAAAATCAAAAGAACTAGAGTTAACAAAAAAACTGGCTGTTTTAGGATGGATAATGAGAAAAGAATACATTTCAATGGATGAATATTCAAGAATTAAGAGAAAACTGATGAATGAGTATGACATAGTAAGTTTTTAAAGAAGAGCCGACATTTTATGTTGGCTTTTCTGTAGGTTTGTTCATATTTAAGTTTATATATATACTTAAGAAAATTACAAAAAGGAGGTCACAAAAATGGATGTCAAGGTTATTAAAGCGAGTGATGAACCTGTTATTAGAGATAGAAAATTTGAAGGAAACGCACTTGAATTTAATAGGAAAAGAGTGGCGGCTTATGTTAGGGTAAGCACAGATGATGAAGAACAGCTAAATAGTTTTACGTCACAAAAGCAATATTATCAAGAAAAAATATCTCAAAGTAAAGAATGGATTTTAGTTGGCATTTATGCTGATGAGGGAATTACAGGAACTAAAACAAAAAAGCGAGATGATTTTTTGAGAATGATTAACGATTGTATGAATGGAAAAATAGATATTATACTTACAAAATCAATATCAAGATTTTCAAGAAATTTAGTTGATACCATACAATATGTTAGAATGCTTAAAAGTAAAGGCGTCACAGTTATTTTTGAAAAAGAAAATATAAATACTTCAACGATGGAAAGCGAGATGCAATTAGCTTTATTATCAACGCTTGCTCAGAATGAGGTGGAATCCTTATCGGCTAATGTAAAAATGGGAGTCAAGATGAAGATGAGGCGTGGAGAATTAATGGGATTTAATGGTTGCCTTGGATATGATTATCATAAAGAAGACAAGTCTATTACAGTTAATGAAGAGGAAGCTGAAACAGTGCGGCTTATATTTGATTTATATTTGTCAGGTATGGGAGGAATATCAATTGCCAAAGAACTAAAAAGACAATGTAGATTGAATAAAAAAGGAGTTTGTAAATGGACTGATAGTGGTGTAATAGGAATAATAAAAAATGAAAAGTATAAAGGAGATTTGTTATTAGGAAAGACATATACTGTTGATCCAATCTCAAAAAGACGTCTGGAAAACAGAGGTGAAGAAGACAAATTTTATATTGAGAATCATCATGAGCCTATAGTATCAAGAGAGGTTTGGGATAGAGCACAGGAAATAAGAAAAGGTAGATACAGAAGTGCGGTAAATAATGACCCTGTAATACGTATAAGAAATAATAAAATGTATGCTCTCAGTAGTATGTGCGAATGTGGTTTTTGTGGAGAAATTTATACAAGAAGAATACATCATCAATCAAGAAGTACATTAAAACCAGTATGGAAATGTTCAAATCAAATAAGAAATGGAATAGCAGCGTGTGAGCATAGTAGGGCAATTGATGAGTCAATAATAGAAAATTCTTTTTTAGAGATGATGAGTTTAATGGCAGATAATTTTGATGATGTATTAGACAATTTGTTGGCAACTATTGAAGAATCTTTAAACAGTGATGACTGTGTAAATAAGTTAAAACGCATAGATAAATCGTTGGCAAAGCAAGAGGATAAACGTAATAAATTGACCGATATGATGTTGGATGATAAAATTAATGAAGAAGCCTACAATAAAAAATATGAAGAGTTGTCATACAATATTTCAAAGTTAAAAAATGAAAAGAGAATGCTAACAGATAATAATTTGAATCAAAAAACTATTAAAAACCGAATGTGTGAAATTCGTAATAATATAAAAGATGCAAAAGTATTTGATGAATTTGACAGAGTTGTTTTTGAGAGCATTGTAAAAAAAGTTATAGTAGGCACGGTGCTCGATGATGGTACAATAGAACCATATAAACTAACATTTGTTCTGAAAGGAATGAGCGATGTTGAGGTAACATGTAAATAAAATAAACATTTAACTAGGAGGACTGGATATGAGTAATCTGGAAGAACTAGAAGTAAAAAATGTTTGTTCTTTATCCTGTGACGCCCCTACTAATATGTGTTCTTTACTTGGGGACCACACATGTAGAGTGCGTGGTTGCACTACATCGGGTCGATATGTAAGAATCCTTGATTTTAGGCACTTTGAGAGCTTTTTTAGGTTTGATAAAAATGGCTCAAATAGGAGAAAAAAGACACTTTCCAATGGAGTTGACGTTTCTGTAGTATTAGATGTGGTGATTGGGAACACACGGTAGTAACGTTCACAATTAAAGAAAAAACAAATATTTACTTCGTAGTAATTAAGACAAAGGATTACTCGTTTTCAGCAATGAAAATGAGCAATCCTTATTTTTTTGAAAGGAGCATTTGAAAATGGAAGAAATTAAGAATGTTAATCTGACACAATTGAAACCTTTTAAAAATCATCCCTTTAGGATTTCTTCACAATCCAAAATATAACGTATATCCAGTCATCGAATTTATTGAAAAGCACATTAGTAAACTTTGCGAAGAAGGTGTTGTATGGGCAGGATATTTTATGTGTCTAGAAAAAGATGGATAAAGCAATAGATAATTGAACTTCAAGAGAAAACGTAGTATAATACAAACATGCAATTATACCATTGGACGGAATTATAAAATAGTATAATACAGAAACTATAACACAGATAAAATGATAAATGGTGCTTTTGGTTAACGATATAAAAAGAAAGGGGAATAAGATATGAGCAGGAGCATAAAGAAATGTTTTGCAGTTATGCTAGCACTCGTTGTTTTCGTGTCGGGGATGAGCAATATGTCATTATCTACATTGGCAGATGATACAATTCAAGAAACAACTGCGATTTCTGAAGAGACAACTGATACAAAAGAAGATGCAACGCCTGCAAAAGAAGATGCAACGCCTGCAAAAGAAGATGTAACGCCTGCAAAAGAAGATGCAACGCCTGCAAAAGAAGATGCAACCCTTGCAGAGGAAGATGCAACAGTGTGGGAAGAAAGCACCAAAGATGTAACAGCAGAATTGGGACGTGCTGAAAATCCTGTGAAAAAAATTGTGGATACGCCTTTGAAAAAAGCTGTTAGAGCAGTTCTTCCGGAACCAAGCGGTCTGGGAAGATTTGAGGCAGAAAATTGCGATACTGTGCACGGCTCAGGAAGTGAACCAAAGAAAAACAGTGGCAATGAAAATTTTTCGAATAGTGGTTGGGTTTCCGACATGAATACATGGCCGAATGATGAACCTTCCTACATTACGACAAATGTAAATTGTCCGTCTGCTGGAAGATATGAAATCAAAATCGGATATACTGCTGGGATTAATGGTATGGGCGATGATAAAAGTAAGCCGACAGAAATTGACGTCAGAGTTAACGATGGAGAGTGGATTCATATAGATGGTGTTCCTTTAACAGATTCTTGGAATACTGTTAGTGTCGTTAGTAAAGAAATTAATTTAAAGAAGGGTAATAATAAGATTGATGTTACAGGTGCGCGCAATGTGTGGTATGGTGATACCAATAATTGGCAGTGGGTCAATCTGGATTATTTTGACCTTGTGGCAATAGAAGTGCCGGCAGAAGGCAGACATGAAGCAGAACATGCTGATTCATATACACAAGGCGGTGCAAAGAATCCGGCTAAAGTTGATATCAATGCAGATAATGATTGGAATAAAAAGTTTTCGGGAAGTGGATATGTTGGCAACTTAAATTCCTATCCTCTGGATGATGAAGGAAAGGATATTCGTTCCTATCTGACACAGAAATTATACGCTGAAAGACCGGGAAAATATTTGTTGACCATAGGATATGCGTATAGAAATAATGCAGGTGATGGCAGCAAACCTACGAATATTGATGTCAGATTGAATGGAGGATCATGGAAATCTGTTACAGCAAACCAAACGGCAGATTGGAATGATGTAAGAGAGGTTAGCACTGTTATTGAATTAAAACGTGGAGAAAATACCATAGATATAACAGGTGCAAGTAATATATGGTATGCAGGAACAGGAGATTACTGGCAGCAGATTAATTTAGACTATTTTGATATTTCTTCTCCTTTAGCAGAAGGAATACATGAAGCAGAAGAGTATCATGTATCCGGAAACAAAAGTGACGATAAGCAGTATAAAATAAAAGATGATGGTGGTGGCATTTATTCTGAAAATAAATATGCAACTATTTGGAATACTCTGACAGGTGAGGAACATGAGTACCTGGGGTATAATGTTTATGCACAGCATGCAGGTAAATATAAGCTTGCTGTTAAATATGGAACCAAATATGATGGAGATATATTTGTAAAGATAGGAAAGGGAGAATGGAAACAACTTTCCGCTCCGTCTACAGGAGAGTGGAATGTAGTAAAGACCGTAGAGATGGACATTACATTGCCAAAAGGTGAGAATACAATATATATTGCCGGACGCCAAACAACGGGCAATAAATATAACGAGTATATCAATATTGATTGTTTCGAATTAACACGACAGGTAGATAAGTCCAATATCGCATTGGATAAGCCGGTCAGAACCAGTGGTAACCGTAGTGATGATGTCAATGATAAGGATAATTATAAAAGGTACTTTCCGGAAGAAGCGGTAGATGGTTATGATGATTCCAGATGGGGAGGTCGTGCAAATCAGAATGAAAACTGGTTTGAGATAGATCTTGAGGGGATTTATGAAATCAATCAGGTTATGTTGAAGTTTGAACGTGCCTATCCAAAGGATTTTGAAATTCAGGTTTCCAGAGACAGAAAATCATGGACGACTACAGAAACTGTAAAGGGCTGGACACCTTCCGAGAATGCAGATCCGAATGCAAAATACCAATGGAATTCTAATATTTCTTATCATGGAAAGGCAAGATATATCAGAATTAATGCGACAAGTCTTAAAAATAAAGGTTGGGGATTGTCTATTTGGGAGTTTGTTGTAAAAGGCGATAAACTGCCGGCAGATGTGAAAGATGTGGCAGTAAATAAAACAGCAACAGCAAGTTCAAGTAACGAGAATGAAGTTGCATGGGCGATTGACGGAAAAGATGACTCCAGATGGGGATCTATCAGTGGAGATGCGCAGTGGTATCAGATTAACCTTGGAAAAGAATATGCGTTACACAGTGTAGACTTAAAATTTGAACGTGCGTATCCGGAGGACTTTACAATTAAAACATCGAAGGATGGAAAGTCATGGGAGACAATAAAGACTGTAACCGGATGGAAAAATCCAGGGTCAGCAGGCAATCTTAGTTCCAGTGCCAGAGTTGGATATAGCTTTAAACTGGACAGTGAAAAAAATGCATCTTACATTCGGATAGAGTCATCGAAAGCTGCTAATAGCTCATGGGGACTATCTATCTGGGAGTTTGAAGCATGGGGTAAGGAAACGAATTTACAGGAATATTGGAAAGATGTTCAAGGGAAAAAGTACGGAATTTATCTGGTCGATAAACTATATGATAAAACCGAAACGGAAAAAGCGGCTCATATGAAGTATGCGGATGGATCGGAAAAAGATTATACAATATTAAATGCAGATTTGGTGCAGGGAGATGTATTAGCCACAAATGACACTTATGAAGTCGTTTATGAACCAGGCAAAAATAATTACATCTATTTCTACGTTAATCCAAGAGATATACATATTGATTTTGGAGAAGATGAAAATAACGAGAAAGATAAAGTACGTTGGTCTGGAAATTCGAAAGATGCAAACCTTGTTAAAAATAATAACAAGTGGGGGGCAAATGATTATAATAGTGATGTTTTAGAATTCTGTGGGCAGAAAGCAGCCACTGTTCAGTATAAAATTAAGGATTTGGGAAATAAAGATTCTGTTAGCACATGGATTGGATGTCAGATTTATGGTACAACAAACAATGTAAGTGATCTTGGTAAGAAAGATCCTAAATTTGAAATTAAAATTAAAATTAACATTACAAAAGCACATAGCCTTTCCATTGTAGACACTATTGAAGAGGATGGTTGTCTGGGTGTGAAGGATCCCCAAAATATTAAATATAAATGGCAGAGAAGCAGTGATGGCGTAAACGACTGGCAGGATATACCAGAGAAGAGAGATGACATGCAGGTATTGTATAATGGTGGAAAGAAACTTGATGTTTCTCGTGATGCAGGTGGTGGTATGTATTACCGTGTCAGTGAAGATGGAAAAGACGATTGGTCATTGGTATATAGAGTAAACTACTATAATAATGTACAGAATGGTGACTTTGAAAATCCGATTATGTGCACACCGGGAAAATCAGGAGCGTCGTTCCCATTTAACGCGAATGGGGATGAACAGCAATATCCGAATGGATATCCGGGGCTGTATTGGAAAACAACAGGACCAGGCTGGCAAAGTATTAATGGCGGTACCAAGGTTGGTCATGATATTGAAATTGTTAATGGTAGAAATCTGAAAGTAAATAAAGAGTACCAGGAAGGTCAGTTTTCCGTAACTTATGAGGAAATGTATAAAGATGGGACCCATGGTGATCAGTTTGCTGAATTGAATTGTGAGAATATCGGGGCGTTGTATCAAGATATTCTGACAACACCTTCATCAGAGTGTTATTGGGATTTGGATCATGCAGGACGTTGGAATCAAAATACGATGTATGTCGTGGCAATGGCGGCAAAAGATGCAAGGCAATATATGACTTCAGAGCAGTTGAATCCAAACAATGGTATATCAGATACCTTTATCAAAAAACTGAAAACAATGGATAATGATAATCAGTTGAAGAATTCCAAATCAGAATATGATGAGGGAACAGAAATCAATCTCGGGAGTGGAATTGTGGCAAGAGTATGGAAAGTTCGTAGTGAGTCTGTTGCAGCAGGGCATTGGGAACGCCATAGAGGACAGTATAAAGTACCGAATACAGATAAGGATCATTTAACACGTTTCTTCTTTGTTTCTGCAGAGGGTGGCGGAAAAACACATAGTGAAATCAACAATGGTGGAAACCTTACCGTAGGAAACCTTTTGGATAATGTTTCCTTTGAAATGAGGAAAAGTTATTCCATAACATATAAACTTCAGGAATATGGTGTAAATGGCAATCTAAACACAGTAACAGAGCATACAATAGAGGGGAAAACGGTTCCTGGTGGAAAGGTAGTTGTTCCTAGTAGTTTTGAGAAAGACGGTACAACTTACAATCTGTCCGACTATACTTTAACAAATGCAAAAATGAACGATAAGGACTTCTATTATAATAATAAAGGGCAGATGACTGTAGAATTTAATCATGATACATTAGTTCTTGTGTATGTAAAAAATATTATAACGGTCACAAAGATTGTGCAGGGTGTGGAAGCAAAAAATCTTCCGAAGGATTACAAGGTGACCGTTGAATTAGCGAAAGTAAATGGAAATCAGAAGAAATTAGTAACACTGAGTGATTTTAAAGAAATCGAAAAAGTGAATGCGAATGATGCCGGAGGGCTTTTCGCAAGTGGAACGATTCAAGCTTCAGAGTTAGGCTTACAGGATGGTGACCGATATACAGTTGTTGAAAAGGTTGACAGAACATTCAATGGTAAAGATAACAATAGATATGCATTGGTTCAGATTACTGACAGCATTAATGAAACAATTAATAATTTGCCAGTAAATGCAAAACAACAATTTGAGTATTCAATTGGTGCAAGCGGAATTAATTATAAAGGAAGTCAGTCAAATTCAGCGACAATCACCAATATTTATAAGCCGACACGTACGATTAAAGTTACAAAGAAAGTAGAAGGCAAATTTGGTGAACGGGATAAGTCATTTAAATTCACGTTGACATTGAGTGAAGCGGCGGTAAGTTATAATGATGACACCTTCCCGAATGATAGAAAGGTAACGTCAAATGGTTCTACATATAGTTTCAGTCTGAAACATAATGAAAGCATTGAATTTGTAGTACCGGATGGCTGTACTGCCAGCGTTTCGGAAGATGATTATTCATCAGAAGGATATGTTACAACGTGGAATTCAGAAATTAAGAAAGTAGTAATTTCTGAGGACAAATCGACTACATGTACCAACACACGTGACCTGACTCCTACCGGTTTGAACAATAGAGCAAAGCCATTTATCATTTTACTTGGTTGTGCATTATTGGCAGTAGCTTGTTTTGTGGCAGGAAAAAAAGGAAAATTTAGAAAGTTAGGCTGAAGAGAATAACTGTAAAAAATAATTTTCGGGAAGGGAATCTTATGGCATCAAAGAACATGAAGGATATTTCGAACTTGTTAAAAAATCTTAAGTTCCGAAAAAAAATGTTCGGGGGGATAGATGAAAAAGACGTTTGGCGAAAGCTGGATGAATTGCAGGAAGAATATCAGAATGTTTATGATGCCAAAGGAACCGCCAAAGAGGCAGAGGACATAGATGATCCCGAAGAGGTAATTAAAAACAAAAGAAAGAAACTGTTTCAAAAAGAAGAAATTATCATATTCTTTGAAAGACTGGTTTTTCTGGCGGCATTGGTGTATATTATATTTGGTGTGATTTTTGGGATTACACCAATGAAAAATAAAGATATGTCACCGAAAATCAATGCAGGAGATTTGATGCTTTTCTATCGCTTGGAGAATAACTTTAGCATTAGAGATGTGGTGATTTTTGAAAAAGATGGTGTTTCGTATACTGGGAGAATCATTGCAAAAGATGGCGATACGGTAGAAATCACCAATGAAGCAGAAGTAAAAGTTAATGGTTCGTTGCTTGCAGAAAATGATATATATTATTCGACACCTATGTATGATAATAATGTATCATATCCGGTTACGCTCAGAGAAAATCAATATTTTATCTTGTGTGATTACCGTGAGGGAGCAAAGGACAGTCGATATTTCGGCGCAGTAGAAATGGAAGAGATTAAGGGAAAAGTGATTACAATTATAAGAAAAAATGAATTGTAATTGAAGCGCTGATTTGTAATTTATTGTGTATTACGGAGGGCAGATTGGAGAAACAATATCAATGAATCTGACAGAGAAATATAATCCATATGTATCTCTGTGATAAAGGTAGTATTTTGGTACTTCCTATAGAATATGTAAAAAAAATAATAAAAGAAAGGATGTTTATTATGAATTCGAAAAACAAAAAAATAATAAAAGAAAGGATGTTTACTATGAATTTGAAAAAAAAAAAAATCTTTAGCCGCATAGCAGCAGGTGTTATGACGGTGGCAATGGCAATTACATTATTGCCGGGAACTATGAAAACAGTGAATGCAGCAGAACCTGTAACAAGCGCTTCACTTGATGTAAATTTGTATAAGAGAGCAGATGTATATGCTCCAAATACAACATTTGAATTTGAGGTTACTAATTTAACAGCAGAACAGGCAAAAGCAACAAATGGTGGTAAGGATTTAAAGCCACCGTTTAAAAATGCGCCAGCAGGTGCTGTAAAACCAGGAACAATTGAATTAGCACCGGCAGCAGAAGATTTAACTGAGACATCTATTAGTAAAAAACTTACATTTACCTTAGTTGCAGATAAATTTACAACGGAAGGTATCGGAACTTACCGTTATAAAGTAAAGCAGAAAGAGGGGACCTATGAAGGCATTAAATATGATGTCGGAGAGAGATATTTAGATGTTACTGTTGCTACAGATGGAACCAATTTTTATATTGCAAGTGCATCTTTAGTCTTGTACCAAGAAGATGGGCAACTTGTAAAGAGTGGAGCTTTTGTAAATACATATGGTGTTAATAAGCCGGATACAGAGAACCCAGTTCCAAAGCCAGACGGAACAGTAAACGATTTAGTTATTAGTAAGACAGTAACTGGTAACTATGGTGAAAGAGATAAAAAGTTTATCTTTGAAATTACAATTAACGGTGCAGAAGGCGAATGGTATAATTTAGAAGGACAACCGGCAATTAAAAAAGGTACCGCTGCAAGAATTGAACTGAAACATGGAGATACAGTGAAAATTTATGGTTTAACTGAAAATGATACCTATACAATTAAAGAGCTAGAAGCAGACGACTATAAAACAACATTTGAGACAAAATTGAATGGTACTAATAAGGCCGGTGGAAGTGGAAATATTAAAACAGCAACAGGTACCATTGATGCTGGAACTTCATTACAGACACAGGAAGTTGCATTTACCAATGACAGGACCGGTTCCGCAACAGGTTTTGCTTCAAGTTACGGACCATATGCACTTATGGTTGTTTTAGCAGGTGCTGTAGCATTTGTATTATTCCGTAAGAAAAGAGCAGAATACTAAAAATTAGAATAAGTTTGTGAGAGTTTTTACACGTGAAACAAGTAATTGCGTGATATGGAAAGGATATCAAGGTGGGGATAGCAGTAAAATGTGCAAGGGTTGGAAATAAAATACTTAGTTTTATAGCCATGGTGTTGGTTCTGATTATGCTGTTATATGGTGGTTATTCGTTATGGAATACCATAATGATATATCGTGGGGCATTTTCATCCAATGATTTGCTTAAATACCAGCCTACTGGGGATGGGCCGAATAGCATTACGCTAGGAGAACTTATGAAGTTGAACAAGGATGTGGTTGGGTGGATTACAATTTTTGATACCCATATTAGTTATCCTGTTGTTCAGGGAAAAGATAATCAGGAATATTTGAACAAAGATGTATTTGGTAAATTTTCCTTTTCAGGTTCTATCTTTTTAGATTATCGAAATGCTTGTGATTTTACTGACAGTTATTCAATTATTTATGGTCATCATATGGAATATGGTGCTATGTTTGGAGATGTTGTTGAATTTAAAAATGATGATTATTTTCAGGAGCACAAGACAGGAGCATTGTTTTTGTTAGATGATACATATAAGATTACATTGTTTGCGTGTGTAGAGACTCAGGAATTTAATAACAAAATTTATAATCCGACCGTACAAGGTAAAGACAATTTAGATACCCTTTTGAAATATATTAAGGACGAAGCAGTTCAGTATCGTGATATTCCTCTGAATCATGATGATAAGATTATCGGAATATCAACCTGCGCTGAAGCAGGAACGAATGAACGAGTTGTCTTGTTTGGACGGTTGGATAAATAAAAAAACAAGTAAAGATGGAGGTACTATAATATGAAAAACAAGATGAAACAGTTTGGTATATTGCTGCTACTTCCATGTTTCGTTACACTTCTGCTGTTCCAGACACAGGCATATGCAGAAGAAAAGGTATATTGTACCGCTTCTATTCCGGTAGAGATTAAGACACTAGGGGATTCGGTACCTTCAGGTATTGAGTATAAAGTGGTAATTAAATCTGAAAATGAAACAAACCCTATGCCAGATGTAAAAGAGGTTACGATTAAGGATAATGGCAAAGTAGAAATTGGTCCCATGACTTATACAAAACCGGGAAGATATAATTATTTCATTTCTCAGGAAGCGGGTAATGTAGAACATTTTACTTATGATAGTGCTGTTTACACGGTAACAGTCTCCATTGAAAATGATGGAAATGGTGGTTTGAAGTCTGTAATATATGCAGTGGAAAATGGAGCTACGGAAAAAACAGATGACGTAGTCTTTTCGAATACATACGAAGCGGTAACAACATCAGCAGTGACGACGACAGCAGCACCGACAGTAATTTTAGAGAAACCAACAACTCCAAAAGAAACAGTAACAGTGATTACAAACCCACCGGAAAATGCACCTAAAACAGGTGAGAGAATTATTTCTGCAATTGTTGTTGGCATATTAGGTATTTCAATGTTGGTATTGAGTATTGTTATGAACAAAAAAAGAAAAGCAGAAAAATAATAAAAAATATGGAAGAAAGGATGGCATTGATATGTATCCTTTCTTTTTTTGACCGACAAGGAATAAAATTTAAGTGAAAAAACGTTACAAACTCGGTCAAAATGCACTAAAAAAATGTTAAAACTTTAAGGTAAAAAGAGTTCGCAAGCGAACTCTTTTTTAATGCTTCCGTTTTCCATCATACCAATCAAGAGTGTGTTCAGATATGGCTTCTGTGAAGGAGTTAGCGACAGGCATTTTTCCACCATATTTAGAATACCAATCATCAGGATATAACACATCATTTTTCAGATAAGCTTTTGAGGTGTTCACATCTTCTGATTCCCCTTTTCGAAGTTTTCTGGCAACAACAACAGAACGGCAGTTGTCAATTTCATAGGTACAGGTTGAGAGCATAAGTAATGAGTCTTTTTCATTTACGGTCACAGGACACTGATAGAGAGAACGCATTTCTACTTGATGAAGAAAGTCTAGAAATTCCTCATTATCATTAAATTCACCTTGCATATAATCAAAACCGTCGTTATGGGAATAAGTTCCTGAGACTCTCATAAACGAAATGATTTTCCATTTGGATTCATCATAGATGGAGTCAAATATGAGGATAGGATGCTTTTTGTAAAATTCTATATCTTTATATTTTGGAAGTTGAAAAAACATCATTCGAGTAGATTCCATATTGTGGCCATGGATTACAATGTTTTTTGTAGGAGTCTCTACATTACAATTGGCATCAATATATAGGCAGCCATTTTTATCCGTGTCTCCTTTTAAATTATGGTGCAGATAAAAATCGGAGTTTTTTTCTCCCTGAACGACAGGATAATCAATATTGGTTCCCGGAATTCTGAGCCAGCCCTTTGTATCTTTGTTTGCCTTTAAAAGCTGGGAAAATTTCAATAGCAGACCGTCGGAATTTTTATTTCCGGAATCAAATTCCGAAGAATTATAGTAAGCAGCATTTATCTTTTTGCTTTGTTGCTTTAAGTAGTATGGCTGTATTCCAAGATAAAAAATAAGATATGCAGCACAGCCAAGAAAAACCAGAAAGGTTATGCCGGATAGCATGGTATATATTCGGTTCTTTTTCTTTTTGGGAGTATTCATTGCAATTTCTCCTAATACTAATAATAAATTATGACTGTAATGGCGTATGGTTTTCGCCACATGTATTATACTAGCCTGACTGCTCTCACGGGCAAGCCCGTGGGGTTCTGATTGCCAAGTGTAGCTTGTAATCGTACACCATTTTCAGGCTTTGGAGTTACAAGTGTAAACCTGTTTGAATCAGAGCTTTCATTACCAAGCAGTCCTACGACCACATTAGCGGTAAATTTCTGTCTTACGACAAGGAAGTACAATCAATCTCCCTAACATTTAGTTGTTAAGCTACTTTAATTCCACTGTTTAGTATTTTGATATGATTAGCCTTAATCCATGCGATTAGGGCTTTTTCTTTGTCATAGCACCTGCCGAAATCTGTAATACATTTATCTTTGTCTATATCCTGCGTTCTGTAGTCGTAACAATAGAGCAAAAATGATGAATACCAATCTCTTTGTACCAATGTTCCGTCTCGAAGTCTGTAGAGCCTATCAGACAGCTTTTTCTTAATGTAGTCATCTGCCGTGTGGTCGTACTGGCTTGCCCTATAATTATTCGAAACTTCTATATATGCGCCGCCTGTGACTTTGAATTTCTTTTCAACAGTAGTTTGAAATCCAGACGGGCAACGATTCTTTATAGATTTGCCAAAGCGCTTTTTCTTATTAAATTTGCCTTTGCTATTAACAGTAGTCTTCTTAGCCCGTTTCATCAGCTTGCTTGCATTTTTAGGTTCTGTGACGAATGTATCTCCAAGACTTCGCAGATAGTTAGCATCTTCGTTTATTGCAAGCTGTCTATTTACTGCATTTATACGGCATAATTCAGCGTGTTTGGCTTTCAGCTTCTTGTAGTGATTAGAATATTTCCAAGTCTTTTTACCTTTCTTGATCGTGCCGTCAGGATTGTAATTCTGTGGATTGGTTGCCCGTCTACTCCTGTCCATAGCACGATAATATAAGCGTTCCTTGCGTTCAGAAGTCTGTATGCTGTTGCCACGCTCTGAAAGGTTCTTCAGTCCGACTTCAGTATCAGAAGTATAGGCAACTGTCTGCGTTCCTATATCAGCACCTATCATGCCTTTACCGTATTTATGTCTTGGATTGCCGAATCTATCATATTTAGGCTTAGCTTTGCTTTCTATTGTCAGATGCAGATATACTCTGTACTTACCTCTTATCAATCTTGGAACAAGAGTAGCATAGCAAGGTCTGTAAGTATCTATACAACAGGCTTCTTCTATAAGCGTATTGACAGCATCAGCATCCATCTTGTCAGGATTCTCAAGATAAGACAAAACGGCGTTAACTTCATCAGACTGAAACCTGTCGTTGACATGAATCCCGAATTGCATCTTTCTAAGTTTGAATCGAAGTTTACCATCCTCAACAAACATCGGAATACCACGATTTATCTGTTTTGCTCTGATACATGGTAATTCTCCGTATTTTGAGAAATGTGTAATCTTACCGTTATCATAAAGACATTTTTCCATACCTCGCCATATGTCTTCGGCTTTTGTGAGAGCAAACACCGCATCTATACTGTATTTCTTGCCTATAGGAATCATAGATGTCCTGCAAAAATCCCATGTAACATTATAAGATTTCTGCATATCATTGAGCTGATTAGCGAGAGCTTTAAGTTTGTCCTTATCCTCAGTATTGCCGTACAGTTTTAGTAGTTTACGATATTTCTTGGTACGCATGAGCTGGTCGTAATTCTTTCTCATAAGACTAACAAGCTCGTTGCCAGCTTTGCGGATTTTATCAGAAAGAGCCACGACTTTCAGAACATCAGGATAAGGCATATCAGTTTCTACAACTAGGATATGCCTGTCAGAAAGTTTATGATATTGTTCCTCGCTCATCGTCTGTTTCTCCTAACTGATATTTTTCCTGAATCCCCCTGCGCATCAGGTCAAGGAAGGTAATAGTAGTTCCTTCTTCGACAGAATAGATACGGGCAAGGTTTTCAAGCTGTTCTTTCCACTCGGAAGGAATGGAAATGTTAATCTGTACATTATTACTTTTTGGTCGTGCCATGATTACCCCCTCCAAATACTGTGCTTCTAACGCATCTCTAAAATACTCACTTTCATTTTGAACTTTGCACTATTATACATAGATAATATGTTTACTCTATGTTAATGTCAAGTAGTAGAAATATAGTTTTGCACAGAAAAAGCAGCTTTCATCCCACACGCAAGCGTGTGGGTTTTACGCCGCAATTTATAACTTCCCGGCAAAGTAAAAAGTATTTCATCAGCCTTGTTTTGTATGCTATAATATGTGCATGGTATATGATGACAAAGGAAATGTACTTGTACAAGATAAGATAGATGAAAATTGGGGAGGCTTGACATTCCCCGGTGGTCACGTTGAAAAAGGAGAATCGTTTGTAGCTTTATATTTTGGTCAAATGAAACCATCATAAAAGAAGTCTTTTTACACAAACCATCTTATGGATGTATTATTTATCTAGTTATAATGATTATTAGCGCAATAGTTATGCCATTTACAAGTCCCAACAGTATTTTTGGTATTAGAATTCCACAAACGGAGGATTATCCTGAGGTTTGGCACAGAGCACATGTGTTTACTTCTGCGCTATTGAGTCTGATGATATTACCAACCATTATCGTCATATTTCATATGGAACCTCGTTACAGCTTTGTTTTATGTAATATTTTTTTACTAGTTTCATTGATTATAGGAATTGTTTATGCAGTTATTATTGCAATTCCAATTGAGAAAGCAGAAAAAATGCAAATTGCTAAAGAACTTGAAGAACAAATAAAAAAAGAACAAGGATATCGTTAGACTCAATTGAAAAAAACTTCTTAAATTAACAAAGTTTGTCAGTGTAGTATCTAGGGGGAGAAAGAGTATTTAATTAAATTACGTGTTAAGTTTGAATTTAGTGAAGAGGTGTAATTATGAAGTTGAAGGTATTATTGGCTGTTCCCTACAAAGGTAATAGTATATATGAACTAAGAAAAATTCTTTCTCAAAATGATGTAGATTTATATGTTTTCCCAGAAGGATTTTTGGATAGTAATACATTGACTGAAGCTCTTAAAATTATAAAGAATGAACAGAAATATATCATTACAGGTTTTAAAGATTTGCGTAATAATGGTCAACATAAAGTGCTTGTTATTGATAACGGTAAGATTGTTGATGAATATACAAAATGCATTTTAACTAAGGGTGAAAAAGAAAAGGGGAAACAACACGGTGAAAAAATCACTTGTGTTAATACCAAATTTGGAAAAATAGGCGTCCTGATTTGTTATGAGATTCATTTTCCAGAAGTAGCAAGGATAATGTCTTTAGAAGATCCGATTATGCTTATAAATATTATTGGAACAGGAATGTATCATGATTTACAACTTGAACAGTGGACAACATTAGCAAAAGCTAGAGCCATTGAAAATGAAGTGTATATTTTGGGATGTTCACATTATGAAGAAGAAATACCTTTAGCATATGTTTATAACTCTGTGGGACGATGTGAATTGATGAAAACAAACGAGTGTGGTGGATTTGTTGTTGAAGTTGATTTGGACAAAAGTAATGCAAAGGTAATCAATTATTTAGAAGATAGAGTACCAAGGTTATTTAATGTTTTATCTGAATGATAAATAGATAATGAATATGATGTAGGTATAGAACTGTAAACTTCTTGCTTGTCGGACTGACTAAGATAGAGAAAATAGGAATGGAGGAAGAGAATATGACAGGTAGCCACAGTGCCCAGAAGATAAAGAAAGTGCAATTGTGGAGGCGTTGAAGCATTTTAAGATGATTCAGCAGAAATAAAAGGAGTTTGATAAATCGGAAGTTTACAGCTCTTTCAATAGCATTTCTAGTGTGTCAAAAGATTTTGACAAAGCTCAAAAGCCGATTGTCAAAGCCTTTTGATAGCGCCAATATCTGTATTTGATTAAGATACAAATGCAAGGAGGTAAATTGAATGGAACTCGGAAATCAAATTAAAAAATATCGTTCGGAACTCCAATTATCACAAGACCAATTAGCCGAGCACATATATGTTTCTCGACAAACGATTTCAAATTGGGAGAATGAGAAAAGTTATCCGGATGTAAATAGCTTGGTTCTTTTGAGTGAAGTATTCAAGACCTCCATTGATAATTTAATCAAAGGAGATATTGAAAATATGAAAGAAAAAATCAATGAACAAGAAATTAAGAAGTTTAACTATTATGGTAACATTTTCACTGTGCATCTGGTAATTACCCTTTTATCGGCAGTCCCGTTATTCTTTTGGTTGGAACGGCTTGCATTTATTCCATTTGGAATTCTTTTTGTAATTACGATGTACTGGGCTTTGAAAGTGGAAAAAGTGAAAAAGGACAACGATATTCAGACTTACAAAGAGATTGTAGCCTTTTCTGAAGGAAAAAGATTGGACGAAATACAGAAGCAGCGAGAAATCGGAAAACGACCATATCAAAATGTACTGAAAATGATTGTAGCTGCAATTGTTGCAATCGTAGTATGTTTTTTGATTGGACTATTGTTTCATTTGCTTGGAAATTAGACACTTGTTTTTGGAATAATAGGCATAGGAAGGGACTGTGAAATTTCAGGCTTTTGGCGAGTCTGAAAGCATGCATTTACACTGACGACGGCATTTCGTTACCAAGACGGAAAGGTGCAGGTCAACCACAATCACTTCCTTGGTTATACAAAGGACGAGGAAGGAAAACCGGTAAAGAAACAGTTGGAGGTTGACTTTATTTGTAATAAAGGCTCTAAAAAGTATTATATTCAGTCCGCATATATGTTACGAACGGAAGAAAAAATGGCACAAGAGATTCGCCCATTTTTGAAAATCAATGATTCATTTAAGAAAATTGTAATCACTTTGGATACACCAAAACCATTTTATAATGACGATGGCATTTTGATGATGAACGTGTATGACTTCTTACTAAACATGGATTCATTGGAGTTATAAGAAAGTGCAATTGTGGAGGCGTTGAAGCATTTTAAGATGTTTCAGCAGAAATAAAAAGGGTTTGATAAATCGGAATTTGGCGATTGGATAAATTTAGTTTTCGTTGTAAAAACCTTTATTTTAGGGCGTTGCTACGGAAAGTAGCAGAAAAATAGTGAAATGACAACTAATGTTTCTTGTTTGGTAAAGGTTAATTTACTAATCTGTGAAGGAAGTAAAGCAAACCGAAAACGGAGGTAGAAAAATGACTTTAGAAGAACAAATTAAACATTACAGAAAACAGGCTGGACTTTCACAGGAGAAGATGGCTGAGAAAATCGGTGTATCAAGACAAGCCATTACTAAGTGGGAAAATGGAACAGGAACACCGGATATTGCAAATCTGATGGCAATAGCAGATCTCTTCCAGATATCAGTAGATGAATTACTTTCGAATGAGAAATCAGAGAAAAAGCAGTCTGATTACATCTATGAAAGTCGTACTGAATACGATATTGACGGTAAGAAGAATTTTGATATCAAGCTTGGTGGAGCATATGCTGTAGATTTAAAGGCATATCATGGAGAAAAAATTGAAGTCACAATGTTTTCAAATGTCTATAAGAATCTTCCGGCAGATTATAAAGTAAAGATTGATGATATAAAAAACCGAATCGATATTGAGCTTAACAGATTTAATGAAGCCAGTGAAGCAGATGCAAAGGAGAGTTTGGTCATTACTATTTTTATTCCAGTAAAATATATTGGAAAAATCGAATTATCAGTTAATGCAAGGACACTGAATATTACTGATATAGAAAATGGACATATTGAGGTAAATGGCAGAATTAGCGAAGTTACCCTTCAGGGAAATAAAAGTGAAATTGAGATAGATTCAAATCTTGATATGCAGATCAGTGTTTTATCACATGAGGGTGCCCTTGAGATTAATCAGTTGTCAGCAACATCAAGACTTACAATTCCTGCAGATTATAGATTTAGAAGCACAAAAAAGGGAATAGCAACTCATATTTATTATGAGAGACAGGGCAAAAAGGTTGATGACTTTTCAGATGCCGAAGCAGACAATTACATTGAGCTCAATGGTATAAAGAGTGAGCTTGTGATTGTAGAGGCTGAGGTGTAGTCATGGAAAAGTATATATCGACCGGTCAGATTCTATTTAATTGCAGTGCTGATATTTGCTGTGATATATTGCATTAAAGATTTCATCTTTAATGCAATAGTAATAAGGATCATCTCGGTTTGTAAATTTAATAAGAATATCACATTCTTCGTTACATTTCATTAGAATTTCTAATTTGTGCAAGTGCTTTTTTAAACTGGAATGTAAATAAAACAGATGTAAACAGCACAGCAATAATATCTGCAATCGGCTCTGCCATATATACGCCAATAGTTGGATTAGACACAACGTGAGGCATAATATAAATAAGCGGAAGTAACAGTACGAACTTACGCACAACAGCAACAATAATAGAGTTGACTGCTTTGCCAAGGGACGTAAATGTTATCTGACAGGCAATTTGAATTCCGAAAAGGAATAAACCACCCAAATATATTTTTAACATTGGTGCAGTAAAGGCAACCAGTTTTGCGTCGGAAGTAAAAATACTTACGAATACTTTTGGAATAATCTGTACTGCAGCCCAAAGCAATGTGGAATATGTTAAGCATGTAATTACAAGCAGACGGAAAGTTTTCTTTACTCTGTCTGCATTTTTTGCACCGTAATTATAGCTGGCAATAGGCTGTGAGCCTTGGGCGATTCCCTGAAGTGGCAACATGGCAAACTGCATAACGCTGGTTAAAATAGTCATGGCACCAACGGCAATATCTCCACCGTAATGAAGGAGAGATGAGTTAAAGCAGACGGTTACAACGCTTTCGCTTGCCTGCATAATAAAAGTTGCAAGTCCCAGTGCAACACATGGAAGAAAAATTTTAGGTTTCAAGCCCATATATTTTTTTCGCAGATGAAGCTGTGTTTTTTTGCCACTAAGAAAAACAACTACCCATATGGTTGAAATTGCCTGTGACAGCACAGTTGCAAGGGCTGCACCTTTTACGCCCATATTAAAAACAAAAATGAATACAGGGTCTAAAGTAATATTACAAATGGCACCGATAAGAACGGAAACCATTGAAGTTGTTGTAAATCCCTGAGCAGTAATAAAAGCATTCATGCCCAGAGTTAACTGAACGAACAATGTACCTAAAGCGTAAATACGCATATAGTCCGTTGCGTATCCAAGTGTATTTTTACTGGCACCAAAAGCCATTAACAAATCTTTATTCCAAATCAGCAAAACCACCGTAAGAACAATAGAAACAACAATCTGTAAAGAAAAGCAGTTTCCCAATATTTGTTCTGCGGATTTATTATCTTGTTTTCCCATACAAATAGAAGCTCTTGGCGCACCACCGGAACTGATAAGTGCTGCAAAAGCAGTAACAATCATAATAATCGGCATGCACACGCCGACTCCGGTAAGAGCAAGACTGCCTTCCCCCGGAATATGTCCTATATAAATTCTGTCTACAACATTATAAAGCATATTAATAAGCTGGGCGATTACCGTTGGAATAGACAGCTTTAGAAGTAGCTTTCCAATAGGAGCCGTGCCTAAGAAATTTTTGTCATTCTGCATATATGTACCTCTTTTGAATATTTTTTCTGTATAAAATAATAATATATGTAAAGTGGAAAGTCAAAAAAGAATATATTGAAAGAGCGTATTGTGGTAAGAATGCAGATACACGAAAAAGACATGATTTATAGCAAAAAGCCCATATAAAGGGCTTCTTTGCACAGTTGCAACCATCAGTTGACAAATTTCCAAGGCGACTTTATAGCCAGTAACCGGATATTTATGGTAAAATCAGGATGTTCGAACAGAAAGGAAAGTAGAATATGATTTTAGCAGAAAAAATATCAGAAGAAAGAAAAAAGAACGGTTGGAGTCAGGAAGAGTTGGCTGAGAAATTGTCAGTTTCAAGACAGTCGGTTTCAAAATGGGAAAGTGGAGTTTCCCATAGTTAAAGATACCACACCAAATATGATGAACCCACGCTTATACACTACCAGCTATAATAAACCGCAAGGACAGCAATTTGATGATACTGCTGTCCTTTCTTTTATAAAATTGCAGTACACATAAAAAAGCTGTAAAATGATAAATATATTTGTCCTTGTAACAATTCTCGGACATTTGCCTGTTATACTATCTGCAAAAAGCAAAGGAAGTGAGAATATGGAGCAGATTTTAATTGTCGAGGACGACAGTTTTTTGAATAAGATGTTGGCCTACAACCTGACCGCAGACGGCTACGGCGTGACTTCTGCCCTAAATGCCAGAACCGCCGCCGACGCCATCCGCCAGCGGGAATTTGATTTAGTGCTGCTGGACATCAACCTGCCGGACGGGAACGGTTTTGAGCTGTGCAAGCTGATAAAGCCCCAGCACTCGGACACCATCGTGATTTTCCTAACCGCCAACGATCAGGAGAGCGACCAGATACGGGGCTATGAGGTGGGCGCGGTGGACTACATCACAAAGCCCTTTGTGATCGGGGCCTTGCAGCGGAAAATCAAAGCCATGTTCGCCATGCTGGAACACCACAAACCGGCCAAGGACATTTACGACGACGGGCGGCTGTTTCTGGACTTCTCGGAGCAGACGGCTTCCTTAAACGGCAAGCCCCTGACCCTATCCCCGATGGAGTACAAAATGCTGAACCTGTTCCGCAAAAATCCCCGGCAAGTGCTGACCCGTGGGCAGCTTTTGGAAAAGCTGTGGGATATAGACGAGAGGTTTGTGGACGAACACACCCTGACAACCTCCATCAGCCGGATTCGCAGCAAGATTGAAGCCGACGGAGGTGTGCCATACATCAAGACCGTTTACGGTATGGGCTATCAATGGACGGGAGGCGAGGTAAAATGAAGTTTCAAAACCTCTCGGTAAAGCGGCTGTTTGGCCGGGTGGCAATGGAGCTTGTCCTCTCCATGTCCGGGATCACCATAGCCCTGTTTCTTGTGACAAAACAGATTGCGGTGCTGCTGACAGGCGGGACGCTGCTGCTGTGCGCCCTTGTGGGGATTTTTGTACTGACGCAGGCGTTTGGAAAGCGGCTGTCGCAGTTTACCGCTGACCTGTGCCAGACCTTAGACCACATGATCGCCGGGAATGAAGCGCCCCAGCGGCCAGAGGACAGCGAAACCCAGCTTGCCAGAATCGGACACCGGCTGGCAAGGCTTTACCAGATCATGCAGGAGAACCGCCGCCGGGTGGACGAGGAACGGCAGGAGTTACAGACCCTTGTATCGGATATTTCCCATCAGGTGAAAACGCCGGTAAGCAATCTGAAAATGGCGACGGACACCCTGCTGGAAAAGCCCATGACCGAGGCGGAGCGCACCGACTTTATCCGGGGAATCCGCAGCCAGACGGATAAGCTGGACTTTCTCTTTCAGGCCCTTGTGAAAACCTCACGGCTGGAAACGGGCGTGATCCAGTTGGATAAGAAATCGGGCCGCCTCTTTGATACTGTGGCGCAGGCCATGAGTGGGATCGTGTATGCAGCGGAGAAAAAGGAAATCGCCGTGTCTGTGGACTGCCCGGAGGATTTGACCGTTTCCCATGACAGCAAGTGGACATCCGAAGCCCTCTTTAACCTGCTGGACAATGCGGTGAAGTACACCCCGGCAGGCGGGAAAATCGCTGTGTCGGTGGTGCTGTGGGAAATGTATGTGGAGATCAAAGTGACCGACACTGGCAAAGGAATTTCTGAAAGCAATCAGGCCGCTATCTTCCGGCGCTTCTATCGTGAGGAAGAAGTACACGAACAGCAGGGCGTGGGCATTGGCCTGTATCTGGCCCGCGAGATCGTAACGCGACAGGGCGGCTATATCAAAGTGGTTTCGGAGCCGGGCAAGGGTTCGGAATTTTCCATTATGCTGCCGACTAAATAAAGCACACTTATAACAGGAGAAAACACCATGAAAAAAATCAATTTTTGCAAAGCAACAACAATCATCTTAATAATCAATGTTATTTTATCTATTGTTTTATTTTTCGTTGTTCCTGATAATATAGCAATTCAATGGGTAGGTACAACCCCCAGCAATGCAGTAGATTCTTACTATATATTTTTGGTGCCGATATTGTCAGTACTCTTTGCTTTTGCTGGAAAACCTATTTTTACAATGTTCCTGTTTAGATTGTGGAATAGAACTAACGAGCATTTAGTGACATACTTAAATTTGTGTCTGCAAGTTGTATTTCTTACTTGTGAAATCTATATCGGATTATATAACCTATGTAATTTTAATTTTGCCATTAGTATAATTCTCATTGTGGAACTTATGATAGATGTGGTGATTGGATTGAAATTATTTCACAATCAATCTATCTAAAAGATCGTGTAGTATGTTTCGGCGGACGGCCATTTCCGGCTGCCCGCCGTAAATTTTTTTGAAATGTCCGAGCGTTGTAACATTTCACCCCGATTTTCAATGAAATTTTTTGGCCGCTGTAACATTTCACGGACATTTGGGTTTTACAATACCCTTATCAAATATGGAGGTGATACAACTATGACATGGCCTTTTGAGAATGACACCAGCGCCATTGTAAAGAAATTAGCAAAACGCAATGTATCTTCAAATCGTATTTTTTGCTTTTTTAATGTTTTGACCATTGCGCTGGCAATTAGTTTGATTGTGGGAATCTCCTTATTCCAACAAGGCAGCAAAATTAGTGAACAAAAGATTTTGAATCAAATGCAGCAAGCTACCATCGGGGGGCTTACAGCAGAACAGATAGAAGTTCTGAAAAAAGAACCTGATCTTGAAGATATTGTACCCTATAAGCATAGTGATAGTTTTCTGATGGATGGGATCAAATTTGAAGCGGTTTATATGCCGACTGGTTTTGGAATTATAAAATCCTATGAATTAGTCAGTGGAACCTGTCCAGAACAGTACAATGAAATTGTAATTGATAAAAATGTTCAATTAGAGCTGGGGTATCAGCTAAATATAGGAGATACCATCACTTTACCAACGGCGGGGAGTAAAACAGAGGATTTCATCATTACTGGTTTTACTGATAATGTGGAAACAGGAACATTTTACTTTTATGTCTCCCCAGCGTATGCAGAACAGGGTGTGTTATTATCGGATATTCCATATAGTGCCTTGATTCGTGTAAATGGTGCCACGGAAATGGGACTTATTGATTTTGAGAATACAGTATATCGTCTGGCTTTATCCCAAGACATAAGCAGGAACCAACTTTATTTTAATAGCAAATTCTGTTCCTCACTTATTAGTGGATCAGGAATGGGAGGTGTTCTTTTAGCTACTCTTTTTATTGCATTTTCAAGCGGAATTGTCATATACAGTGTGTTCTACCTTTCGGTATCAAATCAAGTATCGCAGATTGGACAGCTCAAAACTATTGGCATGACAGAAAAACAAATTAAGCGGATGATTCGTAAAGAAGGGTATCGTTTCTGCCTGTTCGGAATACCTGCCGGTATTACAGTAGGTATCATATTTGCATATTTGTTAGAGCCGAATGGAATAACGATTATCAATGCCATAGCCACAAGTATTTTAGCAATAATATTAGGCATTATCATCGTACAAATTTCCGTATACAAGCCCGCACAAATAGCTTCAAATATTTCCCCTATTGAAGCAACAAAATATGTTGGAAACGATCCAGAACTAAAAGAAAGTAGAGTGCAGAATAGGAAAAATCATATTCGGCTCTCACCGTATTCTTTAGCCGTATTGAGCAAAAAGCAGAATCGAAAAAAACACAATCTGACGATTGCCTCGCTTGCAATCGGCGGGATTTTATTTATGGTTGGAGCCACTTTTATATCATCATGGAATCCAGATTCCTTTGCAAGAATGGGGAATTTGGAAGATGGAGAATATTATATTACGATTAACCACAATACATTAGTCAACCCGAAACCGTATGGTATTTCGGAGTATCAAGTTAATACGCCTTTTTCACAAGAACTCATGGAAGAATTGCAACAAATCCCGGAAGTTAAAGAGATTTATGCTACGGAGAGAACCGCAGCCATTATTGAGTATCACGATGAACAATTAGAAATTCCCATTATTCCGATTACGCCTGATAATCAGGAGGAAATTTTGAAAACGCTTCCTGTTGATTGGACATACGAAACATTGGTGAAACAAGACGCTATGGTTATATTAGGAACAAGCGTACAGAAAGAAGTCTATCATGCTTGCCCGTCAATAGGAGAAAAAGTGACATTACGATGGTTTGATGGGGCTGAACACAGCATAGATATTTTGATTGCCGGTACTTCCGAAAAAAGTATGAATGAGGGCTTTTATCTCCCCAAAGAAACCATAGAAAAGTTGTGGGGCGATATGGATTTAACAGCTTCCTTAACTTTGTCCGTACCTGAATATGAAAAAGTGGGTAAATCAGTAGAAAGCAAATTAAATAATATACTGTCCCGACACCCTGATTTGGTAATGGAAACCTTACAAGAGGTAAAAGCATCTTCGGCAAATACGATTCATAATACCAGCGTACAAGTTTATGGGGTATCTGCCTTTGTCATTATGTTTAGCATTTTTAATCTGACAAACACCTTGATTAGTCGTATCAGTACAAGGAGAAAAGAATTTGGAATATTGGAATCTATCGGTATGACAAAAAAACAGATAAAGAAAATGCTGCTGCATGAAAGTGTCTTACTGATTATTCCATGCTTGATTATTACGGTTGTGGCAGGAACCTTGATGGGTTATTTGTTAGTACGGATATTGTCTGCGAATGGATTAACTTATTTTCAATATACTTTTCCTTTTATTCCATTACTGATTTACGGTGTCTGCTTAATAATAACACCTATTATAATTTCTGCTATCTGTCTAAAAATTCAATGCAGAAATTCGTTGGTGGAACGGATCAAAATGGCAGACTGATTTTGAAATGTCCGAGCGTTGTAACATTTCACCCCGATTTTCAATGAAATTTTTTGGCCGCTGTAACATTTCGCGGACATTTGGGTTTTACAATACCCTTATCAACAAAAGTGAGGAGGCGACGCAATGGAACTGACCCCGACATTGATTTTGAATCTGGTGCTGCTGATCGTCCCGCCCGCTGTCCTTGTGCTGGTGTTCCGGCAATGGCTGGCCCGGCACATCCGCTGGACGGTTGCCTTGACTGCTCTCTGTGATGTTCTCCTGTTTTGGGATGAACTGTTCTACTATGAGAGCTTCGGCCTGTTCGCTGTGCTGATTCTGGTACAGTTGGCGGCCACCGGCGCAGCAGCGTTCAACATTTACAACAAACAAAGAAAGGATTGAATTTTATGAGCATTTTACAGACGATCGACCTGAAAAAGTATTACGGTACAGAGCCGAATATCACCCGCGCCCTTGACGGCGTGAACTTCTCTGTGGAGGACGGCGAGTTTGTGGCCGTTGTGGGAACCTCCGGCAGCGGCAAGTCCACCCTGCTTCACATGATGGGCGGGCTGGACACCCCTACTTCCGGCAATGTGATTGTCCGGGACAAAGAGCTGTCGAAAATGAACGACGAACAGCTCACCATCTTCCGCCGCCGCAACATCGGCTTTATCTTCCAGAACTATAACCTTGTTCCCATCCTGAATGTGTATGAGAACATTGTCCTGCCGGTGGAGCTGGACGGGGACACGGTGGATCAGAAGTTTTTGGACGAGATCGTTCACCTGCTGGGGCTGGAAGATAAACTGAAAAATATGCCCAACAATCTTTCCGGCGGCCAGCAGCAGCGTGTGGCGATTGCCCGCGCCCTGATTACCAAACCGGCTATTGTACTGGCCGACGAGCCGACCGGCAACCTTGACAGCAAGACCAGCGCCGAGGTGCTGGGGCTTATCAAGCGCACCAGTGCGGAGTTCCGGCAAACCGTTGTGATGATTACCCACAATGACGACATAGCCCGTCTTGCAGATCGGATTGTCCGCATTGAGGACGGCAAGATCGTGGAGTAAGGAGGTGGCAGGCTATGACATGGCCTTTTGAAAATGATACCAGCGCCATTACAAAGAAGCTGGCAAAGAAAAGTTTGCAAAGCGAGAAGCGCCGGAATCTGATGGTGGTGATTGCCGTTGCGCTGGCGGCGTTTCTGATCTGCTTTACGGGAATTGTGTCTACCTCCCTGACACAAATGCAGCGCAATCAGGTTGTCGATACTTATGAGGCGGTCTGGCTGGGCGTAGAGGAAAACGACATTGAAACCCTGAAAGGACTGCCGGAGTTTGAGCGCGTAGGCGGCTACTATATGCTCGGCGAGGAACTTTCGGAACAGGGCTATCATGCCTCTTATGTATATAATGACGCAGAAATGATGGAGATTGGGCGCGACCAAATGAAGCTATTGGAGGGGAATCTACCCCAAAAAGCAAATGAAGTTGTCGTAAGCGAATACTTTCTCTCCACCTATGGAAACAATGCCAAGATCGGGGACACTGTGACCTTAGATACCGAGAGTTTTCATGGTGATTATGTCGTTACCGGCATTATGGACAGCGTAAATGAAAAAGAAGCGAATACCTGCGCTATCATTCTTTCCAAAGCTGCCCTGACAGAATGGAAAGGGTTTGATCCGGCTGGGTATCGCGCTTATGTCCATTTCAAAAACAGCGATCAGTTGGGCGAGGAACTGATAACCTCTTATTGCAGAGAGATTGCAGAGGAATATCAGCTTCCTAATCCCAGCATGAACAACAAGTATTTTGCTTATGCTTCTAAATCCTTTGATTTTTTACCGATTTTTGGTGTGATTGTTATTGTTCTGATCGGCGGCTATATTGTGATTCAGAGTATCTTCCGTATCTCCATCAATGACAAAATCAGGAGCTACGGACAGCTTCGGACGATTGGTGCAACGCCAAAGCAAATCAAGCGGATTGTAAAGCGGGAGGGACGCAAACTCGGCAGTATCGGAATTTTGATTGGTACAGTGCTGGGCGTATGCTGCGGTTTTCTTCTGTTTTCCAAGGGATTTAACGCTGTTTCCTATGCCGTTATGGTTTCCCTGACACTCATAAGCGGTTGGATCATGGTGTCTATTTCCATCCGTAAGCCGGTGAAAATCGCGGCAGGGATTTCCCCCATTGAAGCCGTCCGTTTTACCCCAGTGCAAAAGGACATCCGCAGCCGGAAAAAGAATATCAAGCTCAATCCTGTTTCAATGGGAATTGCGAATTTTAAGCGTGACCGAAAAAAGACAATCAGTATTGTAGCATCTTTGAGTATCGGCGGAATTTTGCTGATGGTGGTATCTTCCATTGTTTTAGTGCGCTCACCAGAACAAATTGCAAGATTATATTTTCCTGACAGCGATTACAAAATATATCTCCAAGATCTATCGGAAGAAATGTTAGTAAAAGGTAATCCGCTAAACGAGGAACTAAAGCAGGAAGTTTTATCTGTTGATGGTGTTACGGATATAATCGTAGCCAGACAATCGCTCCATACCAGCATTAAAACAGATGCTAACCAAAATTCAGGAATATGTGATACGCTGACTGACCAGAACTATGCTATGGTTGAGGCTGCATTGACAGAGGGAACGATGCCGACAGATTCTCATAGTATCGTAATTCACGACCAGATTGTAGCGTATTTTGAAGATATGGGCGTCGGTTCCACCGTTGAATTTTCTTCAATAGATGGTAAGCAGTCCATCCCTGTTACAATATCGGGAGTGTTTTCCACTTCAAAAATGCCTGTGATTTTCGGGCATGGACGCGCTCATACAGATGGCTCTGTTTTCTTTGCTCCAAAAGATTTATTCTACGAACTGTACCCGGAAATTACTACCTTTGATTACTCATGGAGCATTGTAAGCAATCCGAAAAAAGCTGAAACTGTAAAAGCTGAACTGAAAAATATTGTAGCCGAACACAGTAACCTTGCTTTAGATGAAATAGATACAGCGATTGCGGCTGAAAAATCACAAAATTCTGCGGCGTTTGGTAGTATGCAGGTTCTTTCATGGTTGGTGTTCCTCTTTGGTGTTATCAACCTCATCAATACGACCCTTTCTAATCAGATGTCCAGAAAACAGGAAAACAGTGTTTTGCGTTCCATTGGTCTGACACAAAAACAGTTATGCAAAATGAATATATGCGAGGGTCTGTGTTATGCGTTCTTTGCAACATTGGCAATCCTGATTGTCGGATTTCCTATTTCTATTGTTGCAAGTAGAGAAATAAGTATAGCTACTTTTGGTGGAAATGTAGTACCTTACAAATTCCCGGTTTTGGAAATGGGATTGTTCATTCTGGTATTATTCGGAATGGAACTGATCTTGTCTGTATGGACAATCCGCAGACAGAAAAAACAATCTCTGATTGAACAAATGCGGGCGATGGAATAACCGTATGGGATCGGCGGGGCGGCATGTGCTGCCCCGCTTTTTTCGCCATTTCTCAAAAAATTTTTGAAATGTCCGAGCTTTGTAACAATTCGGCCTGTTTTTTTGTCGAAATCAAAGGCACCTCGGACATTTATAGTTCTTCCAAAAGTTTGATGATAATATTACCATTCATGGAAGAAGCAATCTGTTATTGCAATAATGCGAAATTGACGATAGAAAGTTTTTCATATCTCGGTCAGCTCAACAATTACATTACTCTGCTGATACAGCCAGTCCGTAAATTCTTTCGGGCTGGCCGTTCCTGTTTTTACAGCCTTTTTTCTCTGTAAGGCTTCTTTCTTAAAGTCGGAAAAGGAAGCCTGTATTTTTTCCAGACGGTCAGCCGGAAAGCCTGCGGTATTTTTTACCCGGTTTATTTTGTTGCGCCAGTTCTGGCATTCATTTTTATAAAGCAGGTCATAGTTATTTTCTCTTGACCTCTCGTCAAATTCCCGCTTGTTTTGAAGCGCCTGTGCTTTTCGGCACTTGTCGCTGCACAGCTCATACCGCTGGCTCTTTGCCAGAAAATATTTTCCACAGACCTTGCACCGCCGGAAGCAAAGCCCCCAGTCATTCAGCCTGTTCAGATAATAGGTAATCAACGGGTAGAGGGACGCATAGGCAGACACACATTCTTCTGTGCGCCGGTTGTCCGGGAACCAGAGGTCAAGCCGGGTATCTTCTGACGGTGCGCCTTTGAAATAAAGGCTGCCAGCTTGAAATTGTTTCGGTTTTCCTGTCTCCCTGTCAAAGCTCATGGTTTCGTTTTGGAATACCCCGGTCAGTCTGCTCATTTTATCCATGAAGCGGTCACAGGCAGCGTTACGGTCACGGGGTTCTCTGGCAAGCAGATAGCTGTTCCAGATACGGAACGCCACATACATTTTCAGAGGGTCGTTGCTAAGATATTTCTCCCAAAGAAATTCGCTTGCCGCCTGCTCCAGCTCCGGCTGTTTCCATCGGTTGGAGTGGAGAGCTTGCCGCAGCGGAGAAAGCCCGTATAAGTTCCAGTCTCTGTCCGTGTCACGCTCAAAGTTTATCAAAAAAGTTCCCAGTGGGCGTGTCATATCACAAAGCACCTCTGCGTTTTGGCTCCCGTTCAGACGGAAGCGGATCTGCTGTTCTTCCCCAATCAAAATCCGCTCTTTCATTTTCTTCCTGTCCAGCGTCAGGACAAACAAAATCCTCTCAAAACATGGCTCATGCCGTATAAACTGATTCTCCATCCCTATCCCCTGCCTTTGTTTATGGTAATTATATAATTCAGTTATATCCGTTACACTCATGGTATCGCAGAATCATTGTTTTGTCAAGGATAGTACGCTATGATGATTGCGGTTGGTAATTTCGTACCGCACAGTACCTTGACAAGTGAATGACCGTCCAAAAGGGATATGACCGGCAGGAGAAGTGACGCATTCGGCGCACCAATGCAGGGAAACACCGCAGGAATGGGGCAGGAAAACGGCTTTTGGGGAGAACGGCAACAGGAAGCATTTTAACCTATTTGATTTATGGGAGGAACAGAATGAACGATAAAAAGAGATTGAACAGCTACGAGGATTTACCGCTGGTTCTGGATGTGGCGGACATTCAGCGGATTATGGGAATTTCAAGAGCGAGCGCCTATGAGCTGGTACACACACCCGGCTTTCCAGCGTTCCGCAGGGGCAGACTTATCAAGGTCAGCAAAATTGCTTTCTTTGAATGGATGGCAAAAGGCTCCGAAACCGTACCGGGAAGCGACAAATAAGCGTGAGGTATCATTCCCTGACTTGCAATACTGCCGCACTTTCCAAAGGGGCATACAGAGGGAAAAAAACTTAAAAATGATACCGAGACGCTACATCAAAACAGCCTATCTGCGTACATCAGATAGAAACGGAGAAAGGAGCCGGTTATGGCAAGAATGAGTAACAAGCGGCGGTTGGAATGGTCTTTCTTCTTAAATGACCGCAGCCGTATCACTTACAACGAACTGTGCCGGAAATGCCAGCACGAATGTAAACAGAGCTTCCGGGCGGTTGTGGTTGACTGCCCGAAGTATCTTTCCAAGCGTTCCAAGAAAAAGGACAAGACTGCCGGAAACGGCAAAATCCCTTAGGAACTAAGGGCGCACTTCTATACATAGTCTAAAGACCATGTATCGTGCGTCCTGCGGAGCTTACCTCTGCCGCTGATAAAATCAGCAATCCGAGGTCTGCGTTCGCTTCGCTCCGACAAGGTGGCTACACCCCCTTGCGCCGCTAAAGCGGCTATCCCCTGTGTACCCGCCGCAAAGAGAAATCCGCTCTGCGGTTTTCCCTTTTCATCGGGTTTTATAGAAGCACTGACACACGGACTGTCTGCGGATGGTCTTTCTTTATCTTATCAGCAAAGGATGTGAGAACATGGAAAAATCTTTGGAACAGTTGAAGCAGGAATATGAAAAAACCACTGTCCTGCTGGAACAGGAAAAACGGAAAATGCAGCGTTTGAAAAACCGGCAGGCGTATCTGGAAAGCGGTTCCCGGAAACAGAGGACGCACCGGCTGATTACCCGTGGGGCAGCTATTGAGAGCATTGCACCACAGACAAAGGAGCTATCCGAAGCGGAATTTTATTCCCTCATGGAAAGCATTTTGAATCTGCCGCAGGCGGAGCATTTCATCCGGTCTGCCACAGAGAACCACGCCCGTATTTCCGGGCAGGAGAAAGGCGGTGACTAAGGATAGCACTTTATCATTTTTCAATCGCACAGATCAAGCGCAGCGCCGGTCAGAGCGCCATTGCCAGCGCAGCCTATCGAGCCGGGGAGCGTCTTTACAGCAGCTACTATGGAGAAGTCAGCGACTACACCAAAAAGGGCGGCGTGATCGCTTCGGAAATCATGCTGCCGCCCCATGCGCCGGAAATATATCTTGACCGGGCGACCCTCTGGAATGCTGTGGAGAACTGCGAGAAACATCCAAAAGCACAGCTTGCCTATTCCTTTGATATTGCCATGCAGAATGAATTGACGCTGGAAGAAAACATGGAGCTGGCGAGGAAGTTCGTACAGGAGCAGTTTGTGACAAAAGGCATGATTGCCGACCTTGCTTTTCACAGCCCGGAGAAAGAGGACGGCGGCATCCCTAACCCGCATTTTCATGTGATGACAACCATGCGCCCTTTGAACCCGGATGGCACATGGGGACAAAAACAGCGTCGGGAATATCTTCTTGATGAAGATGGAAACCGAATCCGGGATAAAAACGGCGATTATATGTTTAACGCTGTCCATACAACAGACTGGCATGAGCCGGAAACGCTGGAACACTGGCGGGAGCAGTGGGCGGCTGCCGTTAATACAAAATTTGAGGAAAAAGGGCTGGATGTGCGTATCGACCACCGTTCCTATGTGCGGCAGGGGCTTGACCTGATACCTACTGTCCACGAGGGAGCTAATGTCCGGCAGATGGAAGCAAAGGGCATCCGCACCGAGAAAGGGGAACTGAACCGCTGGATTAAAGCCACCAACCGGCTCATGCAGGATGTGAGGAAGAAGATCAAAGCCCTGTTTGTCTGGATGGCAGAGGTAAAAGAAGAACTTTCCAAACCGCAGACACCGAGCCTTGCCGACCTGTTGATCGCTTATTACAACCAGCGCAACGCAGGGGCATGGAGCAATAAAGCCAGAACCGGAAACTTAAAGCAGTTTGCCGAAGCCGTCAATTATCTGACGGAAAACAAGCTGCTCACATTAGAGGATTTGCAGGAGCGTCTTTCCTCTGTCAACGAAGAATTTGAAGCGTTAAGCGACTCCATGAAAAAGAAATCTGCCCGGATAAAGGAATTGCAGGAATTGATACGGGAGGGCGAGAATTACCAGCGGCTAAAACCTGTTCATACGGAATTGAACAATATCAAGTTTAAGAAACAGAGGGAGAAATTTGAAACATCCCACGATGCGGAGTTACGGCTGTTTTATGCCGCCCGCCGTATTTTGAAAGAAAAACTGGACGGAAAACCCATTGCCCTGAAAGCATGGAAACAGGAATACGCACAGTTAAAAACAGAGTATGCCGAACTGTCTCCGCAGCACAAGCCACTCCGGGAGGAAGTCATACGGCTACGGCAGGTGCAGAACGCCGTAGATACCGCACTGCGCCGGAGGGAGCAGCCACAGGCAGTACAGAGAAAGAAACATGAGATGGAGCTATGATATAACCGGCAGCTTTACCGCTACCAGTATTTTTATGGAGGGAGCATTTGAATGTATTTGAAGCGGTGAAACAGTCTGTTACCACCCGGCAGGCTGCTTCATTCTATGGAATCCGGGTGGGGAGAAACGGCATGGTCTGCTGTCCATTCCACAATGACCGCACGCCCAGCATGAAAGTGGACAGCCGCTTTTACTGCTTCGGCTGCGGGGCTTCCGGGGATGTGATCGACTTTGCCGCTTTGCTGCATGGATTGGGGAAACGGGAAGCTGCGGTCAGGCTTGCGGAGGACTTCGGCGTTTCCTATGAGAAATCCGGCAATGCGCCGCCAGATAGGAAGCGTCACAACAGGTCACAGCCCCGACAAAAATCAGCGGAGCAGAGATTTCAGGAAACGGAACGGTATTGTTTCCGGGTGCTATGCGATTATCTGCGCCTGCTGGAGCATTGGAAAACAGCACACGCCCCACAGCCGCAGGATGCCATCTGGCATCCTCTTTTTGTGGAAGCGTTGCAGAGGATAAGCTACACAGAATACCTTTTGGATATTTTGTTATACGGAGAAATAGAAGAAAAAGCGGCATTGATCGCCGCACAGGGAAAGGAGGTGTTGCGGCTTGAACAGCGAATTTCAGAGCTTGCCGCCGGAAACGCAGGAAGCGGTCAAAAGGACGATGGACACAATGGAACCGGCGCAGACACCGGCAGAAATCCGGGAAACATTAGAGGGGACGCAGAAAGGCGGCGTGAAGAACAGCATCCGAAACTGCCTGACGGTGTTCCAGCGTGACCCTCTGTTTCGCGGGGCGCTGCGCCTGAACCTTTTGACGGAGCAGATTGACATTGTGAAGCCGCTGGGCTGGGAGCGCACCAGTACCACGCTGACCGACATGGACATGAACTACCTGCTTTTGTATCTGGAAGAAAATTACGGGCTTACCAGCGAGAAAAAGGTGCAGAGCGCCATCAAGATTGTTGCCAATGAAAACCGCTACCATCCAGTCAGGGATTACCTGAACAGCCTGCAATGGGACGGCACAGAGCGCATCCGTTACGCCCTGCATCACTTTCTGGGAGCCGATACGGACGAATACACCTATGAAGCCTTGAAACTGTTCCTGATGGGAGCCATCCGGCGGGTATTCAGACCGGGGAGCAAGTTTGAGGTCATGCTCTGTCTGGTTGGTGGTCAGGGAGCCGGGAAATCTACCTTTTTCCGGCTGCTGGCAGGCAGGGACGAATGGTTTTCAGACGATTTGAAAAAGCTGGACGATGAAAATGTGTACCGCAAGCTGCAAGGGCATTGGATTATCGAGATGTCGGAGATGATTGCCACAGCCAACGCCAAGAGTATTGAGGAAATCAAGTCATTCTTAAGCCGCCAGAAAGAAACCTACAAAGTGCCGTATGAGACACATCCGGCAGACCGGCTGCGGCAATGTGTATTTGGAGGGACGACCAACCGGCAGGACTTTTTGCCCCGTGACCGCACCGGCAACCGGCGCTTTCTCCCCGTGACGGTGTACCCGGAACGGGCGGAGGTTCACATACTGGACGATGAAGCGGCGGCGAGGGCGTATATCGAACAGATGTGGGCGGAAGCCATGACGGTTTATCGCAGTGGGAAGTATAAGCTGTCATTCAGCATGGAAATGAACCGATACCTGAACGCCCACCAGCAGGACTTTATGCAGGAAGACACACAGGCCGGCATGATCTACGCCTATTTGGAGGACTACACCGGCGACAGGGTATGTTCCAAGCAGCTTTATGAGGAAGCGCTGGGGAACTTAAATTCCCCGGCAGACTGGGAGACACGGGCAATCTGCGAGATTATGAATACCGGCATTGCGGGCGGCATCATACAGGGCTGGGTAGCCTACAAAAGCCCGAAGCGGTATAAGAAATACGGTTCTCAAAAAGGCTGGGAGCGTGTCAACCAAGCTCCGCCGGAGGGGGACGGTTTTCAGGAAATCACGGAAGAAGAAGCCCGGCAAATGGAACTTCCATTCTGAAAAGCCACCGGTTGACAGTTTGGTTGACGCTTTGGTTGACAGCCGGTTGACGGGGAAAAGCCTGATATTTGGGGCATTTCTCTCCTTTGTCAACCATGTCAACCAAGAAATCAAAGAAAAAGTAAAAAGTAATAATAGAGCGCCTATGGATTGTTTTCAAAGTCTTTTCTGCCGGTTGACACGGTTTGGTTGACACGGAGACAGTCTGCGGCTGTACACCTGTCTGACATTCCCTTGTCGGGCATATTTCATTTATGGAGGTAACTGCCTATGGCAAAAAGCAAAAACGAGAGCAATAACAAAAGCAGCGGCACCCTGCTTACCGAAAAAGACGGCACCCAGTATTTTGTCATGGGGAAAGTCCGTATCAAGGTATCGGAGCATTTCGCACAGGATGGGAAGCCGCTTGACAGCCTGCTGGAAGATGTGATCCAGCACGCTGCCGCCGCTTCCTGAAAAAATACGGAATAACGACTGTCAATCAGCCCACGCTTATGATATACTTGTACCAGCGAGTATTGTATAAGCGTGGGTTGTTTCTTTTAGAAGGAGGATTTTTAACCGTGAAACAACCATACAATACAACGATTTATAACACTGCACTATATTTGAGATTGAGCCGTGACGATGAATTACAGGGGGAAAGCGGCAGTATCCAGACCCAGCGCATGATGCTTAGACAGTATGCCGCAGAGCATGGGCTGACCGTTGTAGACGAGTACATTGACGACGGATGGAGTGGGACAAATTTCGAGCGTCCAAGTTTCCAAAGGATGATTGATGACATCGAGGACGGGAAAATCAACTGCGTTGTCACAAAGGACTTATCCCGTCTGGGAAGAAACTATATCCTGACCGGTCAGTACACGGAAATCTATTTCCCCAGCAAGGGAGTACGCTACATTGCCATCAATGACAATGTGGACACCATCAACGGAGAAAGCGAGCTTGCACCGTTCTTAAACATCCTGAATGAAATGCACGCCCGACAGACCAGCAAAAAGGTCAAGGCTGCCATGCACACAAGATTTGCCAATGGCGCACACTATGGAGCCTATGCACCGCTGGGCTATGTAAAAGACCCGGACAAAAAAGGTCATCTTCTGATCGACCCGGAAACACGCTGGATTGTAGAGAAGATTTTTGACCTTGCTGTACACGGGCGTGGAGCCGCCAGCATTACACGGATTCTGGTGGAGGAAAAAGTACCTACCCCCGGCTGGCTGAACTATGAAAGATACGGGACTTTCGCCAATATCTACGCCGGTGCGCCCGCAGAAAAAGCCTATGCGTGGACGATAGCACAGGTCAAGAGCATTTTGAAAGAGGAAACCTACATCGGTCACAGCATTCACAACAAGCAGAGCAACATTTCATTCAAGAACAAGAAAAAGGTGCGGAAGCCGCAGGAAGAATGGTATCGTGTGGAAAATACCCACGAAGCCATCATTTCTGAAGAAGTGTTCCAAAAAGTTCAGGAGCTGATTGCAAGCAGACGCAGGAAACGCAGAAACGGTACGACACAGATTTTCGCAGGATTGATAAAATGTGCAGACTGCGGATGGTCTTTAGCCTATGGGGAAAACAAGCAGAATAAGAACCCATACGGGTACTACCATTGCAGCAAGAACGGGCAGGGATTACGCCAGTGTTCCATGCACTATATCCGCTATGATGTACTGTATGCCTATGTGCTTGCAAGACTGCAATACTGGTCTATGCTGGCACAGAAAGACGAGGACAATCTGCTGAAACGCCTGCTCAATGCCAGCGACAGGGAAAGAAACTCTGCGAAGAAAAAGCAGGCTGCGGAGCTGAAAAAGGCAGAGAAGCGTAAAGCCGAGGTTGACGGGCTGTTTGCTAAAATGTATGAGGACTGGTCTGCCGGACGCATAACCGAGTATAACTTCAATATGCTGTCCGAGAAGTACCAGAACGAGCAAAAGGAGCTTGAAACAAAAATAAGACAGCTTCACGAAACGATGGAAGCCGCCGTACAGACCGCAGCGGATGCTGAAAAGTGGATTGCCCTGATGAAACAGTATGTCAACCCTGTGGAGCTGACCGCCGAACTTCTGAACACTCTAATTGAAAAAATAACCGTCCACGAAGCTGTCAAGGGCGAGGACGGAAGCCGTGAGCAGGAAGTAGAAATCTACTACCGCTTCATCGGCAAAATCGACTGACCTTTCTTTTTTACCCAACAATATCTTTAATTAAGGGAGACGGGCCAGTCAGTGCCTGATTTAAACAGAATTTTGGAAATGGCAAGAATTTTTGGCGTTACAACTGATTACTTATTAAAAGATGAAATTGAAGAAGCGGAAAACGTTGATGGTTTTAAAAGTACGGAAAGTTCTAAGAAGCTTCGAAAGGTTACTATGGAAGAGGCAGATGAATTTTTACGAATTAAGACTAAAACGTCACCTATCATAGCATTTGGAGTATCTTTATGTGTGGCATCTGCAGCACCATTGATTGCCCTTATAGGTTTAAGTGAAAGCAGAAGAATTGGAATTACAGAGGATTTTGCCAGCGGAATAGGCGTGGCAATACTTCTTGTAATGGTGGCTGTAGCAGTATTTCTATTTATTTTAAGCGGAAGGGAATCCTCTAAATATGAATTTCTAGGCAAAGAAGAAATAGAAACTGAATATGGTGTTGATGGCATTGTCAGAGAAAAGAAGAATGGTTTCTCGGGGAAGTTTACAATATCAGTTGGAATTGGAGTAGTTCTATGTATTTTAAGCTGTGTGCCATTAATGCTTTGCGCAGGAATTAACGCAAAAGATGATATTGTAGTGATATCAGTTTCAATTTTGCTTCTGATCGTGGCAGTGGCAGTCAATCTTTTTGTGAGAGTAGGCATAGTTAATTCAAGTTTTGACGTATTATTGCAGGAAGGCGACTACACTGTTAAGAAAAAGAAAGAAGCTCCTGTTGTTGGAGCCGTTATGCTAGTGTACTGGTTAATCTTTGTGGCAATCTATTTAGGATGGTCATTTCCAACAGGAAAGTGGGATATTTCATGGGTTGTGTGGCCGATAGCAGGAGTACTTTCCCCGATAGTGGCTTTAATAACAAGAATGTTTGTGAACAAAAAATAGCTATATAATTTTTGGTAAAAATAGTCATGGTTTAAACTGTGGCTATTTTTGTGTTTAACAATATAAAAGTAATAATTTAGCATTGAATTGGCAATGACATAATAGTAATATAATATACAAAATCCTTATTTGGCTTTGTCAGAAGAACAAATATTACAAAAGCTTAAAATCTGACAATTATAGGCACACAGAAAGGTTTAAAAATGAATATAAAACTATTGCAAACATTAAGAAATTATAACAAAGACAATTTTATAAAGGACATTATTGCAGGAATTATTATTATGGCGGTGTCTATTCCTATCTCTATGGGATATGCACAGATAGCCGGTCTGCCTGCAGTTTACGGATTGTATGGTTCGGTATTTCCAATTCTTGTTTTTGGACTTTTTTCTACATCGCCTCAGTTTATATTTGGTGTGGACGCGGCTCCTGCAGCTCTTGTAGGTTCAGCGCTTTTGACACTTAACATAGAGGCTGGTTCAGACAAGGCTATGGCAGCAGTTCCTGTTATGACGTTTTTTGTTGCCTTATGGTTGTTGGCTTTTTATTTTATGAAAGCCGGAAAGCTGGTTAATTACATTTCAGCACCGGTAATGGGTGGTTTTATAACAGGTATTTGTACAACAATCATATTAATGCAGATTCCAAAGGTTATGGGAGGCACATCGGGAACAGGAGAGTTTTTCGAATTAGCCGAACATATCTATAAGACTGCGCTTAATATAAATATGCCATCAGTAATTATGGGAGTGATAGCACTGGTAATACTTTTTGCCTCGAAGAAGATAATGCCTAAATTTCCAATGGCAGTAGTTTTAATGTTTGTGGGTACGATTTTCACAATAAGTCTTCCAATAAGAGATTGGGGAATTAAGACTTTAAATGCAGTAGAGCCGGGACTTCCAAAGTGGAGTATTCCTGATTTCTCGGCTATTCCAATTCAGCAGACTATTACTATCAGTTTGTCGGTGGCAGTAGTAATTATGGCTGAAACTTTGTTGGCAGAGAATAGTTTTGCTCAAAAAAATAATTACAGAATAAATGATAATCAGGAGATTTTTGCATTTTCCCTAGGTAATTTTATGGCTGCTTTTACAGGATGTTGCCCTATTAACGGTTCAGTTTCCCGTACGGCAATGGGTGAACAATATCAGGCAAAAACTCAGCTTACAGGCATTGTGGCAGGATTTTCTATGATAGTGTTACTTCTTTGCGGAACAGGATTTATCGGATATCTTCCTATTCCTATTTTGACGGCAATAGTTATTTCAGCACTTATGGGTGCAACGGAGTTTGACTTGGCGGCAAGGTTGTGGAAGGTAAGCAGAACTGAATTTCTAATTTTTATGGGAGCTTTTCTCGGTGTACTTTTACTTGGAACAATAAATGGTGTTTTAATTGGTATTATTCTTTCTTTTACAGAAATGATTATAAGAACATCAAAACCTTCAAGATGTTTTCTTGGAATACAGCCGGGGCATAGACATTTTAGGGATTTGAACGAGGGAAGACAAATACATGCCATTGAAGGAGTTGTAATTTATAGATTTAGCAGTAATTTATTTTTTGGCAATATTCAGGTGTTGCAACGCGATATTGAAGACAGCATAAAACCGGATACCAAAGCTGTAATTCTTGATGCAGGTGGCGTTGGAAGTATTGACATAACTGCAGCAGATAGGCTGGCAATGTTGTACAAGTCACTTGAAGACAAAGGCATTAGATTTTATATTACTGAACATATTGCAAAGATTAATGAGCAACTTCGAACACTGGGGCTAGGGTATATGATTGAAGAAGGAAGAGTTAGAAGAACTATTCACATTGCTTTGAAGGATATGGGTATTGGAAGACCTTATCCTTTAGAGGGTGGCGTAGAAAATGAAGAAAGAAGTGCTTCAAGAAAAAGAGTAGATAATAAGGTTCAGGAGTTCGTTTGGGCATACGGAGCTGAAAGTGAAGAGCAAATTGAAAAGCAGATTGTTTTGCAGATTCAGCAGTTAAAGAAAACAGGAGATATGGAGAAACTTTTCCACGGAAGCTGGTCACATATGGATGCTTTTGACGAGGACGAGTGGTTAGAGCATCTTGAAGAACATCTAAAAGAGATTGTTAATATTTCAGGAAAAGATGAAAAAACTATTGCTGAACGTTTAGAAAAGCATAGAGAAGAAATACATAGAAGAATCAGGGATGAACATCCTGAAATGGCAGAAAGATTTAAGGAAAGAAGACATGTTCTTGATGAGCATTTAAAAGAAAAGCATCCGGAAGTGTTTAAATTAATTGAAAATCTGAGAGAAAATCAGAATTAAACTTAAAAATTCTTCTTGAAAATGCTGACAAGAAAATGTATCAGAGAAAGGCAGCCATGAAAGGCGGAAATGTAAGATAATATCAGCATTATTTCGTGAGGTTTTTTATGCAATAGTGTGTGCCTTAAAGTAGCTTTATACATATTATTGTTTAAAGTGCCGAAATTTAAAAAAGTACTTACGAAAAATAAAATTTTACTGTAGAATACCTAAGGAAATTAAAAGAACGCAGTGAAAGTCAGATACGAAAGTAGAGATGGTAACGAGTTTAACAACTATTACATCTCTACTTTTTATTATGTGAAATGAGCTAAACGGAAACTTCTTATGTTTGAATAAAAGTCTTCCACACTGAACTCATTGAGAATAGCAATGCAGATGGATTTCACTGTTGAAAAAGAACACAAAAATAAAAGGAGGATTTATTATGCCACAGAATAAGAGAGAAAGTTTTATTTACACAGTAATTATGTGCTTCACTATGGTTTTATGGATGAGCATTTACAACGTAACATTACACACAGGAACATTTAACGCCCAGGTTATTAAGGATGCATGGTTAGGATTTCCAATTGCCTATGTATTTGCAGCATGTATGGATTGGTTTGTAGTTTCAGGATTGGCTAAGGGATTTGCCTTTAAATATTTGGTTAAGCCGGATAGCAGTACACTTAGAAAAGTAATTTCAGTTTCATGTTCAATGGTTGTTCCAATGGTAATTATAATGTCACTTTATGGTGCGGTTGAAGCAAGTATTAGAATGGGTGATTTCAGCAACGTATTATTCATCTGGTTAACTAACATACCAAAGAATTTTGTAATGGCATTACCATTCCAGTTAATTATTGCAGGACCATTAGTAAGAAAAGTATTTAGAACAATATTCCCTGAAGGAAAAGTATTAGCATAAAACTATTTTTAGAAAAATGAATCGTTTTTATAAAAATATGAAAGAAATAAAATTTTAATTATGCCGAATTTTCGAGCTAAATAATAGTAAAATTAAGTAAAAATTATACAATATATACAAAAATACGTCTAAAATCAACTATTCTTTGTTGAAATATTGCAAAAAACGTTTTCCTAAAATATTCTAGAAAAGTAATTTGATTTTTTGAGAATGTTTTAGATTGGAAAGGACTAGAATATTTCTTTAAAGAAATCCAGGTACGGAAGGTTTTAGAGGGGTAAAAGTATATATTGTATTTTTTTTATTTAGGAGGTAAGAAAATAATGAGAAAAGGTAAGAAGATTGCAGTGGCAAAGAAAACCGCAGCGGCCTTTTTGACAGCGGCAATGGTTACGGGAATGTTGCCGGCAGGGCAGATTCAAAATGTTATGGCAGCAGACGATTCACCTTATGTAATTTCTACAGGAAGAATGGTGTATGCAAGTTCTTCAGTGGGAAATAGTGACCCGGCTTATGCAGTAGATGGATCCACCGGTACAAGATGGGAAAGTGCATGGAATGATAACACAGAGTGGATTTATGTTGACTTGGGAAAAGTTACTGATGTAACAGGCGTAAAGTTATATTGGGAAGGTGCCTATGCCAAGGAATACAAGATTCAGGTTTCAAATGACGAAGAAAATTGGAGTGATGTTTATGTTAATTCCGATTGCAAAGGTGGAAATGAGGACTTAAACATAACAGCAAATGCCAGATATGTACGAGTTTATATGACAAAGAAGGCTTTAGAAGCTTACGGATATTCTTTGTATGAGTTTGAAGTGTACGGTAAAGACGGGGTAACAAAAAGACCCGTAGATTATGGTGAAAATCTTGCCTTAAATAAAAATGCTACAGCATCATCATTAAGAGATGTATGGTGGATGTACGACGATAATGGAGTAATTGACCAGACTTCTGTATTGGCTAAGAATGCAGTTGATGGAAATGACAATTCATATTGGACATCAGGAGAAAAAGACAATCAGTGGTTGATGGTTGACCTTGGAGCAAATTATGATATTGGACGTGTTGAAATTGATTGGTCATCTGATGCAGGAAAGATGTATGACATTCAGGTTTCAAAAGATGGGGGTAATTGGACAACTTTATACAGACAGCTTAAAGGTTATGGTAATGAAGTTGCAAATATTGAACTATATGCCAATGCACGTTATGTAAGAATGTATGGATATACAAGGGTTGAAAGTGGTAGCGGATTTAGCATAAAGGAAATGAAGGTTTATAAGTACAAAGCAGGCGACAGAAAGGTAACCCATAGTATTCCAAACCTTCCTGATTCGTATGTTGTTTCAAACGGTAAGGGAACATATCTTGCAAATTCAATGTACAACGAAAAAGCAAAATTACCTGTTTACAAAACAGATGATGTTAAATCACCGATAGCAAGTAATGACTGGTGGCAGTCAATGCTTATTAATAAGTTTGGAAACTTAATGTCAACTCTTCCAATGAAAATGAAATATTCAACTAAGGGACTTGGCATTTTGACAGCAACAAGTGGCTGGCTTCCTGACATGGGCAGTACTGATGTAAACGTATCGGTTAATTCTGAAACTGAAACTGATTTTTATATTTTGCCTGAAAACCTTGATACAGCTACAGCTTGTGATAAGGTAAGTGGATATGGTGACTATTCAGTAACAGCACAGCTTGCAGACGACAATCATGTTGCAATGACAAGTACATTTGTAAAAGGTTCACCTTACATCTATACAGAATATGGCGATACAAAGTCAGTTTATATTTCATCATTAGCCATTACATCAATTTTTGACGGTAACGGAAATGAAATATTGGCAAAAAATCTAGATTCAATGAAAGCAGATCATATCGGTCTTGAAATTACAGACAGTGATAACAAGAGCAAAACAAAAACATCAAAAAGTTATTATTGTTTAACTGTTCCTGAAAATACAACATTTAAGAAAATCGGAAGTTATATTAGAGTAACATTCCCTGAAACTAACGGTTATATGTCTATTGGAACAATGAAAGATAAATCACAGATTGAAACATTCTATAGACATGGATATGCTTTTGTTACAGATACAAAAGTTACATACAGTTATGATGACAGTAAAGCAAAGGTAACTTCAACATATAAGACTACAACAAGTCTTAAGAGGAATGGATTTACAGATCAGACATTTATATGTATGCTTCCTCATCAGTGGAAAAATTCAACAGATGATAATAAGGCATTTGCAACATATTCATCTGTAAGAGGTGATTTAAAGACTATTGAAGGACTTTCATTTACAACAGTTTCAGAGTTTGCAGGACTTCTTCCAACATTTGCTCTTCCAACTAATGCAGAGTTTGATGGAGAGGCAGTTTTAGGTTACTTAAATGAATTGGAGGATGCAACAAAGAATTTAAATCCTGCAGGTGATGCATATTGGGAAGGCAAGAACCTTCATCCTTTGGGAATGGGAGTTCTTATGGCAGACCAGCTTGGAGAAACAGAACTTAGAGATACATTCTTAAAGAGAATGAAGAAGATTCTTGTTAACTGGTTTACTTATGAAGGAAAGGATGATATCAGTTATTTTATTTATAATAATAACTGGGGAACTCTTTACTATGAACAGAGCGAGTTTGGGGCAAATGCAGCAATTTGTGATCACCATTTTACATATGGTTACTTCATGTTTGCAGCAACAGTTTTAGCTACATATGATAATGAATTTTATAATGATTACAAAGGTATGATTGAAATGATGATTAGAGATTATGCCGGACCTTCTGACAATGATAGTGAATACTGTAGATTTAGAGCTTATGATATGTACGAAGGACATTCATGGGCAGGCGGATACGCAGACAATGATTCAGGTAACAATCAGGAATCAGCCAGTGAATCATTATTTAGCTGGGTAAGTATGTATCTTTGGGGAGTTCTTACAGAAAATGATGAATACAGAGATGCAGGAGTATTTGGATTTACAAATGAAATGGAAGCAGTGGAACAGTATTGGTTCGATTACGACAAAGACAACTGGATTAAAGAATGGCCATACAATGTAGTAGGTCAGGTCTACGGTGGAATTAACTTCTATGGAACATTCTTTGGTGGACAGCCATTATATGTTTATGGTATTCAGTGGCTTCCGATTTCAGAATATTTAACATATTACGGAATGAATCAGAGCAGATGTGCTGAAATATATCAGGGATTGTTAGATGATACAACAATAGCAATGGCTAAGGCAGTACAGGCAGCTAAGAACGAAGGAAAGAGTCAGGAAGAAATTGACAAGATGCTTAAAGAGTATCCACAGGCAGATACAGGTTGGCAACATATTACATGGCCATTCCTTTCACAGACTAATCCAAGTCTTGCAATGGAGAAATTCCTTGCAAACGATACAAAGGTTCAGAAAACAGATACAGCTAACACATATTGGTTTATTAACAGTATGAAACAGTTAGGCGTAAAAACAACTGACATTGTTGCAACAGGAGATTGCTCAGCAGCAGTATATTACAACAAGGATACAAGTAAATACACAGCAACAGTTTGGAATCCTACTAACGACACAAAGGTTGTAACATTTAAAACTAACGGTAACAAGATTGGCACAGCAACAATTGGTGCAAAGGCACTTGTAAACTTTGAAGTATATAAGAATAAGAGCTTTAACATAGTACAGGCTTCAACTCCTGAAATATCTGTTCCATCAGGAAAATATGATGATACACAGTATGTAACAATTTCATCAGAAACACCTGGAGTTACTATTTACTATACAACAGACGGAACAATGCCAACAACATCATCAAAGGTTTATGATGGAGTATTTGCAGTATCAAGTACAGCAACAGTTAAAGCTATCGCAGTAAAAGATGAATATATTACATCTGCAATGGCTTCAAGCACAATCACTGTGAATGGCACAGATGTTTCACTTAAAGACAATATTGCATTAGGCAAGAACGTTAAGGTTTCATCATCAGAAAATCCAAGTGTAGACGGAAGTAAGATAGTCGATAACGACGGAACAACAAGATGGTCTTCAGAATTTACAGATAATCAGTATTGTCAGATTGATTTAGGAAAGAATTACACAATTAATAAGGTTACATTTAACTGGGAAGCTTCATATGCTAAGGAATACAAGATTCAGGTTTCAAAAGATGGAAACAACTGGACAACAGTATATGAAAACAACAATGGCAAAGGTGGAGAAGAAAGCATTGTATTTGATGCAACTGAATGTAGATATGTAAAGATGCAAGGTGTAAAGAGAGCATTAGCATACGGATATTCATTGTGGGAAATGGGTGTGTATGAAGCTGCAAAAGTTGAAACACCAATATTTAGCATTCCATCAGGAACATACAGTAAGGCTTTGAATGTAAACATTAGCAGTAATACTAAGGGTGTGGAAATCAGATATACAACAGACGGTTCAACACCTAACGAAAAGTCAAACTTATACGTTCCAAGTATTAAGATAAGCAAGAATACAACATTAAAAGCGATTGCTTACAGAAAAGGAATGATTGATTCACCTGTGGCAACAGCAGAATACAAGATTGACGGTTCATCAACAGAACCTGAGCAGCCAACAACACCTGACACATCAGAAACAAAGATTATTTCTACAGGTTGCAAAACAGTAACATCAGGTTCAGAAAATGATGTATTTGGTGGCAAAAACGCAGTAGACGGAGATAAGGGAACACGTTGGTCATCTAATTTTGCAGACGATGCATGGATTTATGTAGACCTTGGAAAAACATACTCAATTAATAAAGTTGTTTTAACTTGGGAAGGTGCTTACGGAAAAGCATATAAGATACAGACATCAACAGATGGAAAAACATGGAAGACAGTTAAAAACGTGACTAATGGAAAAGGTGGAGAAGAAACGGTAGCATTTAATTCTACAGATGCAAGATATGTAAGAATGCAGGGTGTAGAAAGAGCATTACCATATGGATATTCATTATGGGAAATGGAAGTTTACGGTAAAGTTTCAGGTTCAGTATCAGATGATTCAAATAATGAAGATTCATCAGTTCCATCAGGTACAAACGTTGCAAAATCAGCTAAGGCTACATCATCAGGAAATGAAGCTGATGCAATGGCAGCAAAATATGCAGTAGATGGGGACAACGGAACACGTTGGTCATCAAACTTTGTGGATGATGCATGGCTTTTAGTAGACTTAGGCAAGGCTTACACAATCAACAAGGTAGTACTTAACTGGGAAGGTGCTTACGGAAAGGCATACAAGATTCAGACATCAACAGATGGCAAAAACTGGACAACAGTTAAGAATGTAACAGATGGAAAAGGTGGAGAAGAAACTATAACATTTGACGCTACAAAGGCAAGATATGTAAGAATGCAGGGTGTGGAAAGAGCACTTCCATATGGATATTCATTGTGGGAAATGAGTGTTTATACTAAATAAGTCTGACGTAATATTTTGAAAAAATAAAAAACCAAGTGTTTAAACAAGAAAAGAGGCACAGTTTACGGTAATTAGTAGGCTGTGTCTTTTTCTTCTTATAAACTAATTTGTACTAATTATTAAATTGCAAAAATTATTTTTAATATCAAAGAAAAATTCCCTAAATGCTTACTTTTATTGATTAATTAGCAATCAGATGTTATACTGTAAAAGTTAATATTGGGTAAAATATGCCTGTTGATTTGGGCTGTTTTAGATACAATCATATAGAAGAAATAACGAGAAAACATTAAATATGAATTATTAGAGAAAGGGTAGACTAATATGAAAACAGCAGTAATGACTGATAGTAATAGTGGAATTACACCGGAAGAAGGAAAGAAAATTGGAATATATTCTCTTCCAATGCCGGTTATCATAGAGGGAGATGTTTTTTACGAAGGAAAGAACATTACACAGGAAGAATATTATGGTGCAATGACTTCAGGAAAGAATGTTACAACATCACAGCCATCACCCGGGGATGTAATGGATATGTGGGATGGCATTTTGAAGGAAGGCTATGAACAGGTTGTTTACATTCCAATGTCAAGCGCATTAAGTGCTTCATGTCACGCGGCAATTCAGCTTTCAGAAGAATATGACGGAAAGGTTCAGGTTGTTGATGATCACAGAATCTCAGTAACAATGAGAGAGTCAGTTCTTGAAGCAAAATGGATGGCTAATCAGGGAATGACAGCAGAAGAAATAAAAAAGAAACTTGAAGAAAATGCTTACAATTCAAGTATTTACATTGCTGTTGATACTTTAGAATACCTTAAAAAAGGAGGACGTGTTACAGCAGCAGGAGCAGCCATAGGAGCAGTTCTTAACATTAAGCCTGTACTTACAATTCAGGGTGAAAAGCTTGATGCATTCACTAAAGTTAGAGGAATGAAGAAAGCTGAACTTAAGATGTTAGAAGCTATTGAAGAAGACCTTAATACAAGATTTGCTGATGTAGATAGAAAACAGTTAAGACTTGGAGCAGCAGGAACATTCCAGAAACAGGAAGACGCAGACCAGTGGTACAAGATGGTAAAAGATACATTTGAAAACGAAATCGACGATATATATTATGATTCATTGTCATTTAGTATAGGATGCCACGTTGGACCTAATGCAATTGGTATTGGAATAAGTGTTGTTACAAGAGATGAAAAGTAAATATTAAAAAAAGAAGAATCCCTCGGAAAGTGTCAGCTTTCGGAGGGGTAATTTTTTTAGAAGGATTAAATACAAACATAATCCCCTTAGTTAGTTGAAATAAACTCCTAAAAATAGTATCATTAAGAGTAAGACTATTTTGTAAATTATAGAAGGCAGGTACGATTATGTATGCAGTTTTTGGATTAGGGAATCCTGATAAGGAATATGATAAAACAAGACACAATATTGGTTTTGATGTTATAGATGAGTTGGCAAGTCAGATGGGTGTTGAGGTGAAGACTAAGAGACATAAGGCTTTATGCGGTATTGGAAATATTGGTGGCGAGAAAGTGATTTTGGTGAAGCCACAGACTTATATGAATCTTAGCGGTGAGTCAGTGAGAGCAGTTATGGATTTCTATAAGCTTGATCCGGAGAATGACATTATTGTTATTTCTGACGATATTAATTTGGCTACGGGAAGAATTAGAATTAGAGCCCAGGGCAGCGCAGGCGGTCATAATGGTTTGAAGAGTATTATTAATCACGCGGGAACTCAGAAGTTTAAGAGGGTGCGCGTGGGAGTAGGTGCAAATGAAGGAAATCTTGTAAATCATGTGCTTGGCAAGTTTAGCAAGGGCGAAAGAGTTTTGGCTGAGCAGGGTATAAAAGATGCAGCCTCAGCAGTTGAAGTTATGATTTTGGAAGATATAAACACAGCAATGAACAAATTTAATTAGAAGATATAAATATAGCAATGAATAAATTCAACTAGAATCTATCAAAATAGTGAAGTCCGGGAGTAGTAAATGAAAAGTTTTGATTATCCACTATTACAATTAAATGAGTTTGAGCAGGTTAAGGTCTGCTTGTCTGAACACAAATCCTGTCAGGTTACAGGGTGTGGGGAATCCCAGCTTGCTCATTTTATTAATGGATTGAGCAATGGCTACAAGCAGAAAGTCATTGTTACTTTTAGTGCAACAAAAGCAAGTCAGTTGTATCAGGATTTAAAGGGCTTTGCGGACGATGTTGTAATGTATCCTGCAAAGGATTTTATTTTCTTTAGTGCGGATGTACACGGAAATCTTATATTGCAACAACGACTTGAATTTATTCAAAAAATAGTTGAAGATAAGCCATTTACGGTAATTTTGACGCCGGATGCCTTTATGGACAAGATAATGCCAATTGAAAAAATTAAAAATAATTATCTTGAAATAGCAGAAGGCAGCATAATTCAGATGGATGCCTTAAAGAGCAAGCTTGTGCAGATGGGATACGAGCCGGTTGTTCAGATTGATGGACCGGGACAGTTTGCGGTGCGAGGAAGTATTGTTGATATTTACACGCTGACAGATGAGGTGCCTTATCGAATTGATTTTTGGGACGATGAGGTTGACATAATAAAGAGTTTTGAGGTGGAAAGCCAGCGTTCAATTGAGAATCTTGAATCGGTAAAAATTTATCCTGCCAGCGAATATTCACTGACTAAGAAAGAAATTCAGGCGGGAATGGCGAAGATTCGACAGGATTTAGACCAAAATGTTGAAAAATTCAGAAAAGATTTTAAGACGGAAGAGGCTAACAGACTTAGAGTTACAGTTGAAGAGTTTCTTACAAATATGGATATTAACCCAAGTCAGGTAGCAGTAGATAGTTATGTAAACTATTTTTATGATAATTTGGTAAGTCTGCTTGACTATTTTGAAAATCCAATATTTTTTATTGATGAGCCAAAGAGGGTAACGGAGCAACTTAACGTGGTTGATGCGGAGTTTGGAGATAGTATGGCTAACCGCCTTCAGAAAGGCTACGTGCTTCCGGGGCAGACAGATGTAATTTGGGATAAAAATCAGATAATTGCCAAGATTGATAGTGGCGAAAAAGTCCTATTTACAGCAATTGCCCAGAAGATTCAGGGATTTAGCGTGGATGATTTTGTGGAAGTGGGATCAAGAAACGTAAGTCCATACAATGGCAAGTTTGAGATTCTTGTTCAGGATTTAAAAAAATATAAAGAGCAAAAATATGCGGTTCTTCTTGTAACCGGTTCAAAAACAAGAGGCCAGCGTTTGGCGGAGGATCTTAGAGAGTTTGAGATTAGCGCATTTTTCGAAGAAGACGGGGAACGTCAGGTTATGCCTGGTGAAGTTATGATTATAAAAGGTCAGCTTCGCAGTGGTTTTATGTATCCTATGATTAAGTTTGTGGCTATTTCAGACACGGATATTTTTGGCGAAAAGAAGAAAAGAAAACGTAGAAAGCATGGCTATTCAGGTACTAATATTTCAAGTTTTACCGACCTTAACATTGGTGATTATGTTGTCCACGAAAACCACGGACTTGGTGTTTATCGTGGAATAGAAAAAATAGAAGTAGACCATATTGTAAAGGACTACATTAAGATTGAATATGCCAAGGGCAGCAACCTTTATGTGTTAGCAACCCAGCTTGATATGATTCAAAAATATGCTGACAGCACGGCGAAACCGCCTAAACTTAACACATTAGGTGGCCAGGAATGGAAAAAAACAAAGACCAGGGTTAAGAAGGCTGTTGCGGATATTGCGAAGGAGCTTGTTCAGCTTTATGCAATAAGGGAGAACAGCAACGGATATCAGTTTTCTCCTGACACGGAATGGCAGAAGGAATTCGAGGAAATGTTTCCATTTGAGGAGACAGATGATCAGCTTAATGCCATATCTGAAGTAAAAAAAGACATGGAAAGCACGAAAATTATGGACAGACTGATTTGCGGAGACGTAGGTTTTGGCAAGACAGAAGTGGCAATTCGTGCGGCTTTTAAGGCAGTGCAGGATGACAAGCAGGTGGCTTATCTTGTTCCAACAACGGTTTTGGCCCAGCAGCACTACAAAACTTTTAAGCAGAGATTTAAGGATTTCCCTGTCAGAGTGGAAATGCTTTCAAGATTTAGAACAAAATCAAATATTGATAAAACAATAAAAGATTTGAATAAAGGTTATGTTGACGTTGTTATCGGAACTCATCGTATGCTTTCAAAAGATGTTAAATTTAAGGATTTGGGACTTTTGATTATTGATGAAGAGCAGAGATTTGGCGTAAAACATAAGGAACAGATTAAAGAATTGAAAAATAATGTTGACGTAATGACTCTTACAGCAACTCCGATTCCAAGAACTCTTCATATGAGCCTTATTGGAATAAGAGATATGTGCGTAATGGAAGAACCGCCTCAGGAACGTATGCCAATACAGACTTTTGTTATGGAGTACAATGAGGAAATTGCAAGGGATGCCATAAACAGGGAGCTTGCAAGAGGCGGTCAGGTTTATTACGTGTACAACAGGGTTCAGGACATAGCTGAAATGGCAGGAAAAGTTCAGGCACTTGTGCCTGATGCCAGTGTTGCCTTCGCACACGGACAGATGAGTGAGCGACAGCTTGAAGAAATAATGTATGATTTTGTTAACGGGGACATTGATGTTCTTGTAACAACTACAATAATAGAAACAGGTCTTGACATACCAAATGCCAATACCATTATAATACACGATGCAGAAAAAATGGGCTTGTCCCAGCTTTATCAGCTTCGTGGCCGTGTAGGCCGTTCAAACCGTACATCGTATGCTTTTTTGATGTATAGCAGAAACAAGATGCTTACGGAAGTTGCGGAAAAGCGACTTGGGGCAATAAGGGATTTTACGGAACTTGGCAGTGGTGTAAAAATTGCAATGCGAGACCTTGAAATCCGTGGTACCGGAAATCTTCTTGGGGCTGCACAAAGCGGGCATATGGAGGATGTTGGTTACGACCTTTATTGCAAAATGCTTAACGATGCCATTAATACTTTAAAGGGCAACAAGCCAATGGATGATTTTGAAACAAAGGTAGACCTGACAGTGGATGCTTTTGTTCCACCTTCATATATTAAAAATGAAGCTCTTAAAATGGATATTTACAAGCGAATTGCAGGAATAGAGACAATGGAAGAATACGAGGATATGCAGGATGAACTTCTTGACCGTTTCGGAGACATACCGAATCAGGTTGAAAACCTTCTCCAGATTGTTTTGCTTAAAAATGCAGCACATCAGGCATATGTTACTGAAATTTCAGGTCATAAAAACAGAATCAAGCTTACAATGTGGAAAGACGCTGAGGTGGATGTGGAAAGAATACCAATTCTTGTCCGCGAGTACAAAGGCAGACTTAAGTTTATGCCTAAAGACGAACCGTATTTTATTTTTGAGCCAAAACCGGGCACAGGCACAGTAATAGAAAATGCAAGAAAACTGGTAGAATCACTGTCTACATTGAAGGATGAAGAATAGAATAAGGTATGTGAGCTACGACTAAAGCAGTTGAAATATATTGTGAAAATATATAACTGTAGAGTCAGTCACATATGCTGTGATTAAAATAGTTGAAAAGATAAGGTAATGGGAATACATTGTATATAGTGGCAAGTCAGGGGAGGTGATTGTCTTTGAGAAAAAAGTTAATATGTATTTTGGCAGGACTTACAGTTGCGGTGGGACTTGTAGGTTGTGGTCAGAAAAAAGCAGTGGAGGAAACCACGGTGGCTACAAGTGAAACAGGTTCCGAGAGTTCAACAGTTTTAAAGGGAACAGCTTCGAAAAACTCAACTGGTTCTGACGGGGCAGACACTACTCTTACTATTACTGCAGGCGGTAGTCAGGTTATGCTTGACGAGGTAAGGTATTATGTGTATACAGCCCAGGCGACTTACGAAACTTATTATCTTACAAAGGGCAAGGAAATAGACTGGGACTCAAAAATGGATGGCGATGTGACTTGGGAACAGGGTGTCAAAAGCCTTGTGCTTGACGATATTTGCAAGAGGGAATGGCTTAATGAAATTTCATCACAATATGATATTAAGCTTACAAAGAAAGAAAAGTCATCTGTTAAAACAAAGGCTTTAGAGTATTTTAAGAACACCAATGTTAAGCTTGCAAAGAAAATAAATATTAGTGAAGGCCGTTTGATTAAGGTTTTTGAAAAGGCAGAAATTGCTAATAAAACTGAGAAAAAGATGGAAAAAGATGGAAGTTCCACGAAGGAAATGTATATAAAATGGAAAAAGGGAAATAATGTTACGGCAGAATCACAATGGAATAACATTAATTTCAAGGAAGCGATATTTACATTGGAGGATGTTAAATGAGAAAGACAGGAAGATGCATATTAAGCGCAGTTATTGCAGTGCTTCTTATGATTGGAGCAATTGATTATGCATTTGTAATAGGAAAGGCAAAGCCGGTAGGCGATTTAAAGACAAGCCAGAGTGAAGTTATTGTTAAAGATTTTATCCACGATAACTATGAGATTAGCGAAAGAAATCCGTGGACTGATTATGGACTTCATCCAATCGAATACACGGAATCAGCAGGAAAGAGCGGTTTTGACCAGGCTATAAGTGCCAAGGCAGCTATTCTTGTGAATGTTAATTCAAAAGAGATTTATTATGAAAAAAACAGCGATGCCAAGATGTATCCGGCAAGCACAACTAAGCTTATGACAGCTTTGACTGTTTTGCAGAATATGAAAACTACTGATATAGTAACAATCGGCAGTGAAATTAATATGATTGCAGCAGATTCAAGTAAGGCAGGTTTTAGTCAGGGACAGGTTGTAACAGTTCAGGAGTTGCTTGAAGGCTTGCTTATTTCATCAGGAAATGACGCAGCCTATGTTTTGGCAAAAGCAGCAGGCGAAGCAATTCTTAAAGACAATATTGCTAACGAAGGAAAAACTTTTACAGCAGCACAGTGTGTTGAGCGTTTTGTTTATGAGATGAATAAGAATGTCCGTGACATGGAACTTGAAAATACACATTTTATGTCACCGGATGGCTATGATGCGGCAGACCAGTACACATCAGCTAGCGACTTGTCTAAGATTGCAATTGAAGCATACAACAACGAAACAATTCGTAAGATTTGCGGAACACAGTCTGAAAAGTCCGGCACATTAAACAAGACTTGGGTATCAACAAATGCCCTATTGGACAAGTCAGGACAGTTCTACTACCAGTACTGTGTCGGCATGAAAACAGGAAGTACAGGCCTTGCAGGCAAGTGCCTTGTGTCAGTGGCAAAGAATGGCGATACGGAATGCATAAGCGTAGTCTTAAATGACAGCACAGATGAACAGCGTTGGACAGACGCAAAGAAATTGTTGAAGTTTGGCGTGGAGTAAAGCTTAATATAGAAAAATAGATTGATTCACCCCCGTAGGAAATTGGCAGGAGCCAATTCCTACGGGGATTTTTGTAGTGGTGGAAGGAAAAAAGTGTCAGGTCTGTTACAAGTTCCCAGAGAAGCTTATGAATAAACAGAGCAAAAAGGTGTCCGTACCTCAAAAAGAGGAAGAATTGAAATGTCGGGGTACGTTTCTCATAAACACAAACTATATGTTGTATAAAAAGGGCGATGATTTGGACGTGTGTACCCCAAAATAAGCAATATTTAAAATATCAGGGTACATTCATACTTTTCATATACAGTATGTTACGCGATAAAAAGAGAAAATCGAGAAAACGTACCCCGAAAATCAAAGAAATTCATATATTGGGGTATTTAAACCATAATCATATACAATACGTTGCACCGCGAGAAGGGAAATTATTGATTTCGTACCCCGAAAATCAAAAAAATTCATATGCCGGGGTATTTAGACCATAATCATATACAATACGTTGCACCATGAGAGGGGGAATTATTGATTTCGTACCCCGAAAAATAACAAAAATTCTATAGCGGGGTACATCGCCAAAATAAATTCAAAAATCTAGAAATTGCAGAAAAAATTCTTGCCAACACAAACTATGCGTGATTCCAAATTCCACTAATAAGTAGAAATTTGCCACAAAAGAAAAACGCTCGCTAGGAAACCTAGCGAGCACCTTTGGTATATGGGGCTTCTACAAAAAAATGGGGGGATAAGTCGAAGCCCTCTATGTCACATTATATTACCTTTTGTTGTATTCTGCAACCTTTTTATTAATTTTTTCTATAGGATTTAATAAATCGCTTATAGAAGCGTCATGATTTAGTCTGTCAATGAATGTTGCAGTGAACTTTGTAATGTCTACATTGATGTACCATTCTCTCTTGAGAAGCTCTGGAGACTGGTAAATTGAGTTAGTTGTCATGATTCTGTAGATAAGTCCCTGTTCGTAAGCTTCATCAAATCTTTCAAGACCGTTAGTAAAGAGACCAAATGTAGAAGCAACAAATACTCTGTTAGCTTTTCTCTTCTTAAGCTGCTTAGCAACATCAAGCATGCTATCACCTGAAGAAATCATATCATCAATAATAAGAACGTCCTTACCTTCAACTGAATCACCAAGGTATTCATGAGCCACAATAGGATTACGTCCGTCTACGATAGTAGTAAAATCACGACGTTTGTAGAACATACCTACATTAATTCCAAGAACGTTAGCGTAGTAGACAACTCTACCCATAGCACCTTCGTCAGGGCTGATAACCATAAGATGATCAGCATCAAGCTTAATGTCATCAACATTTCTAAGAAGATTTTTTATAAACTGGTATGTTGGCATAATTGATTCAAAACCACTAATAGGAATAGCATTGTTTACACGAGGATCGTGAGCGTCAAAAGTAAGAATATTGTCTACGCCCATGTTTACTAATTCCTGAAGCATTACTGCACAGTCCATAGATTCTCTGGATGTACGTCTGTGCTGTCTTCCTTCATAAAGGAAAGGCATAATAACTGTAATTTTTCTAGCTTTACCTGCAGCAGCAGCGATAACTCTCTTAATGTCAGCAAAGTGATCATCAGGAGACATATGATTCTTGCAACCGCAAACAGTATATTCAATGCTGTAGTTAGTAACATCATCGATAATGTAAAGGTCTGTACCACGAACAGATTCGCCTAAAGTACATTTAGCTTCACCTGTACCAAATCTTGGTGTTTTTACATCAAGAAGGTAAGAATCTTTAGTATAACCCTTGAAAGTAATAGGTGATTCTTTAGCTTCAATTCTCTGGCTTCTCCAATCAGCAATATAAGCGTCAACTGCTTCGCCTAACTGCTTACTTCCTGATAATGCAACAATTGCAAGTGGTCCTACAGGAATAGATTCAACATATTTTTTGATAGACATTTCAAAATTTCCTCCGTGTGTTAAATAGTAAATTTCTTTTTTATTCTTATATCATCACCAAAAATCTTTAAAGGAGTGTAATTACCCGCTGTACGGGAAAAAATACGCTCTTCATATTTCTGCTGTAATTCCTGTAAAGAAAAATTAGTAGAAATAATAGTAGATTTCTGATGTATAAGTCTCTCATTAAGACAATCAAATAGGGATGATTCAGTAAAGGAGTTAGACATCTCCGTGCCCAAATCATCAATAATAAGTAAATCACAACGAAGCAACTCGTCAAAACTAATCTGACGGTAAATAGTGGTGTTGCTACGTTTAAAGGAATAATCTGCCAACAAATCGAAAAGTTGTACTGCTGAAAGATAAATAACAGAGTAGGATTTTTCGATTAATTCCTTTGCAATGCAGTTAATGAGAAAAGTTTTCCCTGTACCTGCCCTGCCATAGAATAACAGATTATCAAAGGTTTTGTCAAAGTTATTTATAAAATAATGACAATGGTCCACAACAGCGTCAATATTTTCTGCTGCGGAAATCCCTGTATCGGGATCAATGTAGTCATCAGAATACAAATCATATTCAAAAGTATCAAAGTTTTCGCGTTCAAGAATCTCCTTAAGCTCAGAACGGGAATAAAGCAGTCTGACAACCTCTGCCTTAAGGCATTCACAAGGTTTTCCGTCAATAAAACCTGTATCTTTACATTTAGGGCATGTAAAAATCTCATCCAGGTAATCGGCGGAATAACCTCCGGCTAAAAGAGCTGCTTTCTTTTGTTCACTTATAAGGGCAATGTCCTCACGAAGTGTGTCCTTAGCAGAAGAATTGCCTGAAAGAGAAAGTCTAAGGGCACGTCCTGCAAGAACACCAATCTGCCCGTCTAAATCCTTAATAAGAGGAATTTTTTCGTAGACTTCTTCAATACGTCTGTTTAATTTAATTTTATTATTTAATTGACGGTCATTGTAACTGTTTGCAATAACGTCAAATTGATCTCTGGTTAAAGCCATATTAAATCCTTAAAAATTTTTAAAATAAATATCTACAATAATTAGAGTGTTCAAAACCCCAAATTTAATTATAGGAATTGCTTTCAACAATCTTACTATAAAGATACCTTATATTTTAAAGGTAAACAATCCTTTTTTGTAATTAAATGTTCGCATTAATAAAAACCCCTAATAAATATTTCTGCAATAATATACAATATCTATTACTTGTTAGACTTAAGCTTGCTGTCTCTGTTGGCAATAAGCTTTCTTTCAAGATCCTTATAGTCATATGTACGCTGGTCAAAAGTCTGCTTCTTAGGTGCAGACTTAGGAGTCTTAGAAAACTTAGCGTTTGCAAAAGGAATATTCTTCTGGAAAGTTTTTGACATTTCCTCAGAATGAAGTTTGTCTAACTTTTCAATATCACTCATATCCTTAACATTGTTAGTATACCACCTTGTAAGAATACCATCAGTATAATTGAAAAGATTTCCGCTGTGCATGTGAGCCATAGTGCGGTTGCATGCTTCAATAATAATTTCGTCGGTAAAACCGTATGTATCAGTCCATTTTGCAATGTAAGCAATCTCTTTTCTTACAGGAACGGTAGGAGCCTGTCCGAAAATCTTATAAATGCTTTTAGAAATGCCTTCCCTGAACTTTTTGTCAGCCTTAGCTTCTTCTATTGAATTTATATCTTTTTTTGCGTATTCAACGGCTCTCTTCTCGATAGAAGATAAAGAGTTAAAACCGTCCTTGATGCAGGCATCCATAATATATTCAATAAAATCTGCATCAAAACAAAGTCCGTCAATCATATACAAAATACTGTTAATGTCATTAGAGCTAAGTGGTCTTCCAAGATAAGTCTGTGCCAAAAGCTGAACGTCATTAAAAGTATCATTATCTGCAAAATCAAGAATCTCTCTTGGTGTATATTTGCGCTTGGCAGGAATAACATGTCCTGTGCTTTCCGGAACAGGAATAGACTCACTCTGACCGGAAGCTGATGCCAAAAGGTTAGTTTCAGTGCTTGTAATACCCTTTACAATATAACGGTTGCGAAGGATAGACTCTAAAGTAATGCCTGAAATCTCATTCTGGCTGTTATAAGACAAAGTAATGAGATTCTGTTCAGCCCAATAGTTAAGAGCACGAATAACGTCAGACTCTAACATATTAAACTTGTCCGCGATTCTTTCAGTTGTAAGCTCATCAGCAATGTCGTTATTGCTGTTAACAAGGCGCAACAAATGAAGATAAATCTTAATAAACTCTCCGTTGGCCCTAGGCATATATTCATCCATAAAAATATTTGATACAGAAGTAAATTCTGCAATGCTCCCTCTATCTAAAACCAATTTACACATTTTGTCTCATAATCCTTTTCGTAAAATTATTATCTCACAAAAATGCACACAAATCCCCGAAAACTTCTGTGAGACTTGAAGACTCCCAAAGAAGTGGTGCAAGGAGAAGTATAGCATAAAGAATTAAAAAATCAACATCACAAATTGGGTGAAATGCCCATTTTTAAAGGGTTTGCGGGCAATGTTAATAATGTTGATAATGTGAATAAAAAGTCGGCATAAAAAGTCGAAAACTAGTGAAACCCTTATAAAATAAGAGAATTGGCAGGTTGCAAAATAACAAAGTTATGTAAACAAAAAATCCACAAAAAATCATTGAGAGTTATCAACGAAATTTTGTGGACATGTTAATAAGTTAATTACCTAGCAAATGTTCCCCGATTTTTACTACATCTCCGGCACCCATTGTTATCAACAAATCACCTGTTGAACAATTTTCTAATAAAAAATTTTCGATTTCGCTAAAAGATGGGAAATAATATGCTTCAGTACCAAGTTTTTTGATACCTTTCATAACATCTTTTGAGCTGATTCCGAGAGTATCTTTCTCTCTTGCTGCGTAAATATCTGCAAGAACAACAGCGTCTGCTTCTGATAAAGCTTTGCAGAACTCTGGTAATAAAGCCTTAGTTCTTGTATATGTATGTGGCTGGAAAACAACCCACATCTTCTTGTGTGGATAATGTTTAGCCGTCTTAATTGTTGCTCTAATTTCATCAGGGTGATGAGCGTAGTCATCAATAACAGTAATATCACCTAATTTGCCTTTGTACTGGAAACGTCTGTCAGTTCCACCGTACTGCTGTAAACCAGCAATAATGCTGTTATCGTCAATACCCATAAAATGAGCAGCAGCAATAGATGCAAGTGAATTGTAAATATTGTGTTCCCCTGTAACCTTCAAAACGATATGAGTCTTAGTTTCGCCGTTTACAACAAGGTCATAAGAACCTCTTGCAAACTCATCATAAGTAATGTTAGCGGCGCTATACATACTCTTTTCAGGATCAGAGCCTACAGTAATAACGTTGCACTTAAGCCCTTCAGTAAAATAGTCAAGGTTATCAATATCGCTATTAATAACAAGTGCACCGCCTTCAGGAATAAGTTCTGCATATCTTCTAAAACTATGTCTAATGTCATCAAGGTCCTTGAAGAAATCAAGGTGGTCTGCAGCCACATTAAGAATAATTCCAATAGTAGGTGCAAAAGATAAGAAGCTGTTAGTATATTCACAAGCTTCAGTAATCATATTGTCTGAATGACCAATACGTGTGTTGCCGTTAATTGCCGGCATAATTCCACCAACCAAAATAGTAGGGTCGGTATTTGCTTCAAGCATAATCTGTGAAAGCATTGAAGTTGTTGTAGTCTTGCCATGAGTTCCTGAAACACCGATGGCAGTATGGTAATTCTTCATAATCTGACCTAAAAACTCAGCTCTTGTCAAAAGAGGAATATTCATCTCTGTAGCAGCTACAAGTTCAGGGTTGTCAGCCTTAACTGCAGCAGTATATATCAAAACTTCTGTATCGGCAGCCACATTAGAAGCCTTCTGGCCATAGTAAATAGTTGCTCCAAGAGATTCAAGGTGTTTAGTTATTTCAGATTCTCTTGAATCAGAGCCTGTAACAGTGAAGCCTTTAGAAAGCATAATCTCTGCAAGTCCGCTCATACTAATTCCGCCAATTCCTGTAAAATGGATCTTTGCCGGAGTATTAAAATCTAGTTCGTACATAGTTGTTTATTTCATCCTTTCTTAAGAAAAAAATTAAAAGACGAAAACGCCTTTCTACTTATTAATTAAGTATACTCTTAAATGATTTATTTTTAAAGACTGAAAAAAGAAAAAAAACAGGAAAATAAAAACTCTTTTGAAAAAATAATAAAAAAATTAATGAAATAATAAAAAACACGAAAAAGTAATAAAGAAATTGGTAATTTTGCATAACACATGTAGAAAAAACAAGAAATTTAGAGAAAAAATACACAATAAAATTCATTGAAACTCTTTTATTGAAAGGGGGTTAGTGCTATAATTAACTTATCAATTATTCGCAGCGAGGTGAGGGACATGATTAAAAAAGAAATGATTGCAATGCTGTTAGCAGGAGGACAGGGAAGCCGTCTCGGTGTTTTAACAGCAAAAGTTGCAAAACCTGCAGTGGCATTTGGAGGAAAGTATAAGATTATTGATTTTCCACTTAGTAACTGCATTAACTCAGGCATTGATACAGTAGGTGTTTTAACACAGTATCAGCCACTTAGACTTAACTCCCATATTGGAATTGGTATTTCATGGGACTTAGATCGTAATATTGGAGGCGTTACGGTTCTTCCGCCATACGAAAAAAGTAAGAACACTGAATGGTATACAGGTACAGCCAATGCCATTTTCCAGAACTTAGACTATATGGATTCATATAATCCTGATTATATACTTATTTTGTCAGGTGACCATATTTATAAGATGGACTACGAGGTTATGCTTGATTATCATAAGGCTAATAAGGCAGATGTTACAATTGCAGCAATGCCTGTTCCAATTGAGGAGGCAAGCAGATTTGGTGTAGTAGTTACAGATGAGGATCACAAGATTACAGAGTTCCAGGAGAAGCCGGAACATCCAAAGAGTAATCTTGCATCAATGGGTATCTACATATTTAGCTGGCCGGTTCTTAGAGAAGCATTGATTAAGCTTAAAGACCAGCCTAATTGTGACTTTGGCATGCATATTATTCCATATGTTCACAGAGAAGGAAAAAGAATTTTTGCATATGAATATACAGGATATTGGAAAGATGTAGGAACATTAAAGTCATATTGGGAAGCCAATATGGAATTAATTGATATTGTGCCTGAATTTAATTTATATGAAGAATTTTGGAAGATTTATACTAAGAATGATGCTTTACCACCACAGTATCTGTCAGACAGTGCAGAGGTGGAGAAGAGTATTGTAGGCGAGGGCTGTGATATATACGGCGGTGTTTATAACTCGGTAATAAGTGCGGATGTAGTGATAGAAGAAGGAGCGGAGGTTCACGATTCCATTATTATGCATGGCACCATAATTAGAAAAGGAACTAAGGTTTACAATGCCATTATTGCAGAGAATGTTGAAGTTGGACAGGATTGCGAAATCGGCATTGGAGAATATGCAGACAGCTTGTTAAGTCAGAAGATTTATAATTGTGAACTTGCTGTTATTGGAGAAGGTTCAAGTATACCGGATGGTGTAAAGATTGGAAAGAATGTAGCAATATCAGGAAAGACGGAAATTACAGATTATCCGGACGGAAAGCTCCCATCAGGTGGCTATATTATTAAGGCAGGTGAGATTTAATGAGAGCAATAGGAATAATTTTAGCAGGTGGAAATAACAGTAAGATGCGCGAACTCTCAAAGAAGAGAGCAATTGGAGCAATGCCTATAGCAGGAAGCTATAGAGCTATAGATTTTTCATTAAGTAATATGTCTAATTCACATATTCAGAAGGTAGCAGTTTTAACACAGTACAATGCGTGGTCATTAAATGAACATTTAAGTTCATCTAAATGGTGGGATTTTGGTAGAAAACAGGGAGGATTGTTTGTATTTACACCATCTATCACATCAGACAATGGATTCTGGTATAGGGGAACTGCAGATGCCATTGCACAGAATATGGCATTTTTAAAGAAGAGCCATGAACCATATGCAATTATTGCATCAGCAGATGCAGTATACAAGCTTGATTACAACAAAGTATTAGAAAGACATGTTGAAACAGGCGCAGACATTACAATTGTCTGCAAGGATATCGGTTCAACAGAGAAGGCTTTAGCATACGGTGTTGTAACAACAGATTCTAACGGCAGAATCGTTGATTTTGTAGAGAAGCCGGGCGAAACAACAAGCTCAAAGATTTCAACAGGAATTTATGTAATCAGAAGAAGATTACTTATCCAGTTAATTGAGCAGTGTATGGCAGAAGATAATTATGATTTTGTAAACGACATAATTATCAGAAACAAAGATACAAAGAGAATATATGCTTATAATCTTGATTCTTATTGGCAGAATATTTCTAACATAGACAACTATTATAGTTGTAATATGGATTTTCTTAAACCGGATGTAAGGGATTTCTTCTTTAAACAGTATCCGGACGTATATTCAAAAGTGGCTGATTTGCCACCGGCAAAATATAATCCTGGTTCAAAAGTAAGAAACAGCTTAATTTCAAGTGGTTGTATCATTAACGGTGAAGTGGACGGATCCGTGGTATTCCATCAGGCATACATTGGAAACAATTGTGTAATCAAGAACTCAATTATTCTTAATGATGTTTATATTGGAGACAACACAGTAATAGAGAATTGTATAGTTGAAAGCCACAGCACTATTAATCCTAACGAGAAATTAGGAAGCGAAGATAGCGAAGTACAGATTATTAATGAGAGAAACTTCAGATATAGTTTGTAGAAGTAATCTAAGGGTTGTACATAAAAATACTTAGGCAAATATAATAGAAAGGAAGCGCAGGTGTATTACAGGTACACCTGTACCTCAAAGCAGGAAATTGAGGAAGGACATAATTATGAATATTACAGATGTAAGAGTTAGAAAAATGACAAAAGAAGGAAAGATGAAAGCAGTTGTGTCAATTACTATTGATGATGAATTTGTAGTACATGACATTAAAGTAGTTGAAGGAGATAAGGGATTATTCATTGCAATGCCTAGCAGAAAAGCAGCAGATGGTGAATACAGAGACATTGCTCATCCAATCAACTCAGGTACCCGTAACAATATCCAGAAGATAGTTCTTGAAGCTTACGAGAAGGCCTTACTTGAACCGGAAGCTGAATAGAAAATTATAAACAATAAAATAATATCTAACTAAAAAGGCTACAGCTTGCGGAAACGTGGGCTGTAGTTTTTTCGATTGAAAATTCTTAGGAGAATTTGTTGAATAAAATAGCCTAAATGACAGAATCATATTGACAAAAAAGATGATAAATAATAAAATCATAGTATTAAGGATAAAGGAAAAATTACTATGAGAAAGATTGAAACATTAGAAATGGCATTGGAAAGAATTAAGGAATTAGAGGCGGAGAACCAGAAGCTGAATGAAGAATTGGAATATTACAGAACCAGAAAAGTAAGCGGACGTCAGAAACATAACGATAAGTGGCAGTCTATTTATAATGATTTTGTTGTTTTATATGAATCGGGAATGTCAATTGCTGAAATTGCAAAAGAAAAAAAATTGAGCGAAAGAACTATCTATAGATATAAGGCTTATTATGACAAGGTGATGAGTGAGCAGAAAGCATTGGCGGAATAGATATTTAGGAAGAATGTATGCTTGAAAAAATATTTTATTAGGAGAAGAAAATGCTATTGGAAGAGTATATAAATGTTATAAATGCTATTAGAA